>DASPXI010000064.1:0-31829 GCA_035637335.1 Acidimicrobiia bacterium | reverse complement strand
GCTACCGGGGACCCTGGCGTCTCCCCGGACCGGACTCGCACCGGCTGGCTGCCCTGAGCTTGTCGCTCAGTTACGTCACAACAACCTCCTCGTTGTCATGGCGTCCAAGCTGCTGGACGCACTGCCGATCGGGCGCGCCTGACAGTGCTCATCTGGTGACGTTTTGTGCGTGCGTTCGGTGCCGGAGGTCGGGCGCTCTGTGCATCAGGTCGGTTGTCACCACTCCACCCTCGCGTCACGCCTCTCTCTCCATGTCCACCTCAGTATCGACACCGGCCGAGCCGCGAAATGGGCGGAGCAGGCGCGCCTACCGACGTTGGGCGACCTGCCTGCGAACACCGGTCCCTTTGTCGACGTGGTGGTGTCTGCACCCTCGAGAGACGCGTTCACGCCACGATCGAAGGAGATCAAGATGATGCTGGAGAACAAGACCGCGGCGATCTACGGCGGCGGCGGGGCGATCGGCGGCGCCGTCGCGCGTGCGTTTGCGGATGCCGGCGCCCGCGTCTACCTAGCCGGGCGGTCGAGGGCCGGGCTCGAGAAGGTAGCGAACGACATTGGCGACGCAGCCGGCGTGGCGGAGGTCGACGCGCTCGACGAGCGCGCCGTCGCCGAGCACGCCGACGCTGTAGCCGCCGACGCGGGCGGAATCGACATCGCCTTGAACGCCGTGTCCAGCCTGTTCCAGGGCACCACACCATTCGTCGAGCTGGCTGTCGACGAGTTCATGCATCCGATCGACACCTTCCTGCGGACCAATCTGATCACGGCCAAGGCCGTCGCGCGCCACATGACGGCGCGGGGATCGGGAACGATCCTGACTCTCTCGACGGCGGCGTCCACGTTCGCGCGTATCGGGAATCTCGGCTTCGGCACCACCTGCGCGGCGATCGAAGCGATGACCCAGCGGCTGGCGCTCGAGCTCGGGCCGAACGGCGTTCGCGCCGTCTGCCTGAGACCGACCGCGATCGAGGACGCGCCTGCCAACGGCTCCTACACCGGGGAGCAGTTCGCACCACTGGCCGCAGCAGGGGGACTCACCGTCGAGCAGATGCTCGCGCAGTGGGGCCAGAACCAGACGCTGCTGGGTCGGCTACCAACGCTTGCCCAGGTCGCCGACACCGCCGTCTTCCTGGCATCGGACCGTGCGGCAGCGATCACCGGCGCAGTGGTCGACCTGACCTGCGGCAACGCACTGCGCACCAATGCAGGGGCACTGGTTGGTCTCCTCTACTAGGACCTTCTGTCCGGAGCTGAGGTTGCACATCCACCAGGTGGTGGGGGCGATGGTGGACCCTGTTCACAGGTTTGGTGCGATGACGTTCGGCGACACAGGCACAGATCGCCCGCTCTGGAACGACCCTGCCCGTTTACGAGCCGCACAGAACACCGGACGCCGAGGACTTCAGCGTCGCGCCAGATCCGGCGATATTGCGCTCCCTCAATTCCTTCCAAGGAGCTCGAGCCCGTTTGGTCACAGAGCCCAGAGAGCGTCGCCCATGTACGAATCCGCAGTTTCGCTCTAGCGCTGAGGGCCCGCTTGACCAATGTCTGGTGCCGGGCGGAGCATGTGGATAACTCCGAGGTAGGTCCCACCCTCCGCCCAAAGGGACCCCCGGGAGGAATGGGAGGCGGGAGAGAACTCACGACCGGATCTCTCGCCTCCCGCGCGCGCACTTCTCTGAGCGTGCGATTGGCTGCGGGCTCGGGACGATGGCGGTTCGGGACCAGAAAAAGTCGCACGGTCGTCCGTTCATGCTCGCGGTCGCGAGCGTCCTCTGCCGACACTCTGAGGGCAACGCCTGCGAACCGCGGGAGCGGTCCGGCTCGTCGTTCAGGCCTTGCAGATCTGATGACGGGTAGCCGTTGAGCTACTCGGTGACCTATCCGCCTCCGTCGCGGCCGCCCTCGCGTGGGCTGTCACCGCGTACGAGGGCGACTGCCTGGCGGTGGCTGAGCTCCGAGCCGGCGGCGAACACCTCCTTGAAGTCATGCGCATCGATCTCCTGAGTGACGCGCGTCGCCAGCTCGACCTCACGCTGCCGCATCGAGGGCCATGCCCGGAGGCCGGCACGCCGCCGCAACCCATCGGTGGCGCCGAGGGCCATCACAGCCCGCCGTGCATCACCTTCGGCCAGCGCCAGCTGGGCAGAGGCGACGAGGGAGAAGGTGACGACGAGGGTGCTCAGCTCGGTTTCCTCGCTCGCCTCCACCGACTCCATCAGCAGAGCCCGAGCCTCATCGAGATGGCCCGCTCTCACCGCGAGCGAGGCCAGTTGCGTTCGCGCCGTGGACTCGAGCCAGCTGTTGTCGAACTGCCCGCCGAGCTGGTTGACCTCGGTGAGGTGAGTGCGCGCGGCCTCATCTCGGCCGAGCGTCATCTCCACCATCCCGACTGTCAGAGCGGCAAACGCCATGAACGGCTCGTTCTGCTGGCGGAAGCCGTCGAGGGCGGTCGACGCGGCCTGAAGCGCTCCGTCGAAGTCATCGACGATCGGCAGGATCCACGAGACCGCCAGGTGGGCTGCGCTCTCGAGATAGGGGTCGTCGATGCGCCCCTGGAGTCGCTCGAGCCCCTCGACTGCGGCCAGCGCGCTCTCGTCGTCGCCGACTTCGACGGCAGTCACGGCCGATGTGAACAGCAACTCCGCTTGGGCGCGGTCGTCCAATGCGTCAGCTCTGAGCTGCACCTCATCGATCCAGGCTCGACCCTCCGGCATGCGGCCGCGCATCTGCCAGAACAGCCAGAGGATGCGGAAGATGTGCGGGAGCGGCGTGATGTCGTGGGTCAGGAACCAACGGATGGCGATTCGTAGGTTCTCCTCCTCCGTTCGCAACTGCTCGGCCCACTCCGCCTGTCGTTCGGCGGGCCAGTCGGTGTTCTCAACTAGCGAACCGAAGTAATGCGCGTGCCGCCGCTCGACGTCGGCCCGGTCGGCGCTGGCACCAAGCCGCTCGGCGGCCAACTCTCGCACGGCTTCCAGCATGTGGAACCTTGGCCCGGCGTCGGTCGCGTCGACATGCACGAGGCTGTGCCCGGCGAGTGCATCGAGCAGATCGAGCGCCGCGTCTTCCGTGAGATCGGAGACTCGCGCGGCCGCGTCGACCGTCCACCCGTCAGCGAAGACCGAGAGGGTGGCCAGCATGTGCCGCTCGGCGTCCTCGAGCAACCCGACGCTCCATTCAACGGTCGCGCGCAGTGTGCGTTGACGCTCGGGAAGGTCGACCGGGCCGGTACCCAAGGCGTCGAGGCGATTTCCGAGCCGAGCGAGCAATGCACTTGGTTCCAGCAATCGAGAACGGGCCGCTGCGAGCTCTATGGCGAGCGGCAGACCATCGAGGCGCCGACAGATCTCCACAACGGCCAACGCGTTGTCCTCGGTCAGGCCAAAGTCGTAGCGGACGGTCTGCGCTCGATCGACGAACAGCCGAACGGCAGGCAGCGAGGCCAACGCTTCCATTGGCGGCCGCTCCGAGAAGACGGGCACTGTCAGCGGACCGACCGGGTACTCCCGCTCGGCCCGGAGCCGAAGCACGGTACGGCTCGTCGAGAGGATCTCGAGGCCGGGGCAGCGCGCCAGGAGCTGGTCGAGCTCGGGCGCGACGCCCACGACCTGTTCGAGGTTGTCCAGCACGAGCAACGCGGGCGTCTCTGCGAAGTGCTCGACCAGGACGTCCAGCGGCCCGCGAGCGCCCTCGACGGTCGCACCCACCGCGGTGGCGATGCGAGGCAACACCAGCTCGGGCTGAGCGATCGCCGCGAGCGGCACGAACACCGTCCCGTGCGGGTAGCGATCATCGAGTTGTTCACCCACGGCGATCGCCAGACGCGTCTTGCCGATGCCGCCGGGGCCGGTGAGGGTGACCAACCGGACTTCCGGTTTCTGGAGCAGTTCCGAGACCTCGGCGATGTCGTGCTCCCGTCCGATCAACGACGTCGACGTCAGCGGGAGGGAGCGCTGGCTCCGCCGGTCGGCGTCGACTGCGGACGATGCCGAACGGTCTGCGGGGCCACCGGGAGTCGTGAACCGCTCGCTCAGGAGAAGGGCGAGGTCGTCTCGGACCAGTCGCCCGAGCTCCCGTGGGCTACGGAACGAACGGTATGAGACGGTTCCGTCCGTCTGGATCTCGGCGATCATGGCCGTCAGCCGAGGTTCTTGCTCGGGTGCCGGTGTCTTGACGTACAGGAGCCGGGGAATCGATTGCGACAGCCGGAACTCGTCCTCCAGACCCGAGATATCCATGCCCGGCCCGATCCAGCCGTAGCGCTGCCAGTACAGACCGATGAAGATGTCGGACTGCGCCAGGTAGGCCCGGTACAGCTCGCGAGGTGGGTGCGGTCGAGCCCCAAGCTCGAACAGCACCGGCGTGAGCCGGAGTGTTGAGATCGCACGGGCCACCGCGGCGCGCTCCTCGGCGAGTTCGGCCAGCGTGGAACTCACGAAAACGCGGAGACGCTGATCCGGCGTCCGGATCGCTGCAGGACCCTCCTGCGGTTCCGTCATGCATCCGTCCTCGAGACGATCAGCAGAACTCGGCTAGGACACCGACTGCGCCGCTGTCTGAATCAGGCTGGCAACCTCGTCGGGGTGCGAAACCATCCCTACATGACCTGACGTGAGTTCCACTGTGACAGTGGCGCCCATGCGCTTGGCGAAGAGACGCTCGACATCGGGCGGGATCACCTCATCGTTCTGCGCGACCGCGTACCAGGTTGGAACGTTCTTCCACGCGGGGGTCCCCATCACATCCTCGAAGGCGGTTGTGGGTAGAGGTTGCTGCACGGCATACATGACGTTCGCTTCAATCGGATCAACATCCGCCGCGAAGTGCTGCACGAAGTCATCTTGGGGAAGCCAGGCGAAGCCCTGTTCATCGATGCGTAAATGCGCCAACGCCGGGGTCGGCTGACCTTGCGCGAGCAACCCGCCAATCGACTCGCCTGCATCAAGGGCGAAGCCCGAGATGTACACCAGTCCCACGACATTCGGAGCATCCGCACCAAGCGCTGTCATGATCTGACCGCCATAGGAATGTCCGGCAACAAGGGTCGGGCCGGGCTGCGCTACCAGCACCTGCCGAAGCCGTGCGACATTGTCCCCGAGTGCAGTCAGTGGAAACTGCGGCGCCGTAACGTTGTAACCCGCCTCTTGCAGGAGCCTGATGACGCCGCTCCAACTGGAACCGTCCGCCCAGGCTCCATGCACCAGGACAATGTTCGGTTGCTCACTCATTGGTCTTTCCTCCCCTGCTTAGACCGACACGCTCATCCCGTCCGATTGCCAGAGCCGCACAACACAGATTGCCCGTTCGGGGCTCACCATGCTCGCCCAGAGCCGCACAGAACGACGCGTCAGCCGGCAGTCGAACTGAGCGCAGAACCGGCTGTGTTAGGAGCGCGTTCCGAGGTGCTGCCCTCCACTCGCCACAGTCATGTGAGGTATTCGGTCAGCGCGGGGCGCGGGGCATCCCGACGCCGGCGAGGGCGATGATTTCGCGTTGCACCTCGTTGACGCCGCCGCCGAACGTTCCGACGGGTGCTTGGCGGTAGGCCTGCTCGAGCTGGCCTCGCAACACGGCGCCGGCAGCGTCGCGTCGGAGCGAGGCCGACTGGCCGACGACGTCCATAAGGGCCCGCAATGCGCTGACGCGCAACTCGGTGCCGAACACCTTCATGGCGGACGCGTCGGCGGGGTTGAGGTCGCCGTCGGTGAGCGCAGCGGCGACCTGCCAGTTGGCGAGCTTGAGCGCGTCGACGTGGGCGTACACACGCGCCAGCGCGACGCGCACCCACTCCTGTTCGATGACGCGCCGGCCGTCGGCCAGATGCGTCTCCTTCGCCCACCGCAAAACGGCTTGGAGGTGCCGGTCGATCATCCCGGCCGGAGCGAGCGCGACCCGCTCGTGGTTGAGCTGGGTCGTGATCATCTTCCAGCCTTCGTTCTCTTTTCCGACGATCGCGGACGCCGGTACGCGCACGTCCTCGTAGTAGGTCACGTTCGTGAAGCCGCCGCCGAGAAGGTGGATCGGCGTGTGCTTGTAACCCGACAGCGTGGTGTCGACGAGAAGGATCGAGATCCCTTTGTGTTTCGGGGCGCCGGGATCGGTGCGGCAGGCGAGCCACACCCAGTCGGCGTCGTTCCCGCCCGTGGTGAACACCTTCTGCCCGTTCACGACGTACTGGTCGCCGTCGCGGACGGCACGCGTGCGCAGCGAGGCGAGATCGGTGCCGGCGCCGGGCTCGGTGTAGCCGATGGCGAAGTGGAGCGCGCCGGCGAGGATGCGGGGCAGGAAGTAGTCCTTCTGCTCGTCGCTACCGAAGCGCATCAGCGTCGGACCCACGGTGTTCAGCGTGACGAGCGGCATCGGCACCCCGGCGCGCTGCGCTTCGTCGTAGAAGATGAACTGCTCGGCGGGCGTGCGCCCCTGCCCGCCGTACTCCTTGGGCCAGCCGATGCCGAGCCATCCGTCGGCGCCCATCTGGCGGACGAGCTCGCGGAACGCGTCGCCACCGGCTTCGGGACCGGGGAGTGCGGCGCGACGCGCCGGCGTCATGAGGCGGTCGAAGTAGCCGCGCAGCTCTCGTTGCAGCTCGCGCTGCTCGGCGGTGAGGTCGATGCGCAGGAATCTGGACGCTACCGTCGGGTCTCGGCAGACTGCAACGGGTTCCAGTTTCGGGAGGACGCCGATGGCCGAGCCGGTGATCATCGAGGCCGCGATCAACGGCGTCACGAGCAAGCAGCAGAACTCGAGCACGCCGCGCGAGCCGGCCGAGATCGCCGACGACGCGCTGCGGTGCTTCTCGTCGGGCGCGGCGATCGTCCACAACCACATCGACGCGTTCGGCCTGGACGGACGGAGCGCGGCCGAGCGGTACCTCGAGGGATGGCGGCCAGTGCTCGCCGAGCGACCCGACGCGCTCCTCTATCCGACGACGAACGCCGCCAATGACGTCGAGGCGTCATACGCGCACATCGCCCCCCTCGCCGAGACCGGGCTCATGCGCCTCTCGCTCTGTGACCCCGGGTCGGTGAACCTCGGCGGTCTCGGCGCAGACGGGCTCCCGGCGTCGGGGATCGTCTATGCCAACTCGTTCGACGACATCGCGCACCAGCTCGGTCTCTGTGAGCGGTTCGGGCTCGGTCCGAGCATGGCGATTTACGAGCCCGGGTTTCTGCGTTGCGTGCTCGCGTGGTGGCGAGCGGGGCGGCTGCCGGCGGGGGCGATGGTGAAGTTCTACTTCGGCGGCGAGGAGGGTTTTCTCTCGGGCTTCGGGCTGCGGCCGACGCCCACCGCCCTCGACGCGTATCTCGAGCTGCTCGACAGCTGCGACGTGCCGTGGGCGGTCGCCGTGCTCGGCGGCGACGTGTTGGAGAGCGGCATCGCCCGTGTCGCGCTGGAGCGAGGCGGGCATTTGCGCGTCGGGCTGGAGGACCACGCCGGATCGCGCACACCGACCAACGAGGAGCTCGTGCGCGAGGCGGCCGCGCTCGCGGAGGACGTCGGGCGTCCGGTCGCGACGAGCGACGAGGCGGCCAAGCTGCTCAATCTTCCATGATGCGTTCCTCAAGCAACATAGTGATGCCTCAGGGACGCATCGAAAGGAGACCACGGTGCTGGACGTGAAGATTGCGGGCGGAAGCGTCGTCGACGGGACGGGGGCAGCGCGGCGGCGTGCCGATGTCGGCATCGAAGACGGCCGCTTAGTCCAGATCGGCGACGTCGATGAGTCCGCAGCGCGCACGATCGACGCCTCCGGGCTGATCGTCGCCCCGGGTTTCGTCGACATCCACACGCACTACGACGCCCAGGCGTTCTGGGACCCCGCGCTCACACCGTCACCCCTGCACGGCGTCACGACGATCGTCGGCGGCAACTGCGGCTTCACGATCGCGCCGCTGGCGGCGAGCGAGGCCGACTACCTCATGCGGATGCTGGCGCGCGTCGAGGGCATGCCGCTCGAGTCGCTGGCCGAGGGCGTGCCGTGGAACTGGCACTCCTTCGGCGAGTACCTCGACCGCCTCGACGGCACGCTCGCCGTCAACGCCGGCTTCCTGGTCGGGCACTCGGCGCTGCGGCGGGTCGTCATGGGTGAGGCCGCCGTCGGCTCGGAGGCGACGCCCGAACAGACCCAGCAGATGGCGGCACTCCTCTCCGAGTCCATCGCCGCCGGCGGGCTGGGCTTCTCGTCGTCGCAGGCGCCTACGCACAACGACGGCGACGGCAACCCCGTGCCCTCGCGCGCGGCGACCCGCGACGAGCTGATCTCGCTGGCCCGTGTCGTCGGGAACCACCCCGGCACGACCCTCGAGTTCATTCCCACCGTCGGCGCGTTCGCCGACGAGCACGTCGAGCTCATGACCGACATGTCGCTCGCCGCCAACCGGCCGCTCAACTGGAACGTCCTCGTGGTCGGAGCCGGCACCGACGGCTACCTCGACCAGCTCGCGGCCTCGGATCGCGCCGCCGAACGCGGCGGCCGCGTGCTCGCCCTCACAGTTCCGTGCGTGATGCAACTCCATCTCAACTTCCGGTCGGGCTTCCTCTTCGACGCGCTGCCGGGCTGGGGACCGACGATGGCCCTGCCCCTCGCCGAGAAGCGCGCCGCGCTCGACGAACCCGCCGTGCGAACGCGCCTGCGCGAGGCAGCCGAGTCGGACGCGGGGCTCTTCGGAAGGCTGCTGCGCTGGGACCGGCTCCGCGTGGGCGAAACGTTCGCCCCCGAGAACGAGAGCCTGGCGGGCCAGACCATCGGAGAGATCGCCGCCCAACGCGGCCAACACCCGTTCGACACGCTGTGCGACATCGCGATCGCCGACGACCTCTGCACCGACCTCCTGCCTCCGAGCGGCGGCGACGACGCCGAGAGCTGGCGGCGCCGCGCCGAGGTGTGGCGCGACCACCGGGCCGTCGTCGGCGCCTCCGACGCCGGTGCCCACCTCGACATGCTGGCGACGTTCAACTACACGACGTCGCTGCTCGCCGCGTCGCGCGCTCACGACCTTGTCGGGCTCGAGGAGGCCGTCCATTTGCTGACCGACGTACCCGCGCGCCTGTACGGCATCCGCGAACGCGGTCGCATCGCCGAGGGCTGGCGCGCCGACCTCGTCATGTTCGACGAACGCCGGGTCGCGCCGGCGCCCGTCCAGACTCGCTACGACCTCCCCGCCGGCGCGGGCCGGCTGTACGCCGGGGCCGAGGGCGTCGAGCACGTGCTCGTCAACGGGGTGGAGATCGTGCGCAGCGGGGAGCTCACTGGAGACCGGCCGGGCACGCTCCTCCGCTCGGGACGTGACACGGAAACCGTCGAGGCCGCCGACGTGCGAGCCGGGTAAACGGTGCAAGCGTGACGAACGCAGCCTTCGACGCCCAGGCGCCCGCGCTCGAGCCCGACCTCAGTCGACCGCTCCCCCACTCGCTGCGAGCGCTGGCGTTCCACGACTTCCGCGTCTTCTGGTCGGGCGCGATCGGCTCAAGCATCGGCAACAACATGCAGCTCGCCGCGCTGCTCTGGGTCGTTGCCGTATCGACTCGCAGCGCGACCAAGGTGACGTTGATCGCGTTCATCACCGTGGTGCCGCTCCTCTTGCTCGGTCCGCTCGGTGGCGCGCTCGCCGATAGGTTCCCGCGGCGACGCTTGCTGCTCGTCACGCAAACACTGCTGATGGTTCAGGCGTTCGTCCTGTGGGGCCTCTGGGAAGCGGGCCTCGCCCCGTACTGGGTGCTGCTCGTCATCTCATTGATAGGAGGGGTGCTGATCGCGCTGAACGTGCCGGCGTGGCAATCGATCGTCCCCGAGCTCGTGCCGCGCTCGTTCCTGCAGAACGCCGTGACCCTCAACTCCGTCCAGTTCAACGTGGCCCGCGCCGCGGGGCCGATGCTCGCGGGCCTGTTGATCGCGTGGGTGGGCGCCGGCATCTGCTTCCTCATCAACGCCCTGAGCTTCGTGCTCGTGCTCATCGCGTTGCTCCTGATCACGTCGGCGGACACTGCGCCCGAGCAGCCGGATGGCGACCGGCCGGGGGTCTTCGCCGGCTTCAAGGAAAGCGTGCGCTACCTGCGCAACGAGCCCGGCCTTCAGGTCGCGATCGGCACCCACGCCGCGTTCGCGCTGCTCGCCGCGCCCGTCGTCCAGCTCATCCCCGTGCTCTCGGTCGAGGTCCTCGACGTCGGCTCCGCGGCCTATGGCTTGCTGCTGGGGTCGTTCGGCGTGGGCGCGGTCGCCATCGCGTTCGTGATCGGCTCGCTCGACGAACGCGTGCTCCCCAGCCGTCTGCTCGGCGGTGGATTGGCGCTCACGGTCATATCGATTGCCGGTCTGGGTCTCGCGCCTGGCCTCGCGGTCGGTGTGCTCTTCATGCTCGCGTTCGGCGCGGCGTACGTCACCGTCGTCGCCATCGACCACAGCACCATCCAGGCGCTCTCCGACGACCACATCCGCGGCCGCATCACGAGCCTCTGGCTGATGACATTCGGCACGGGCTTCCCAATCGGCACCATTCTCATGGGCGTGATCGCCGACCTGGTCGGGGTCCGAGCCGTGCTCGTCGGCGCCGGTGCGCTCGTCGCGCTGGTGCTCTTCGGCGTCACGCTGCGTGGCCTGCTGCCGCACATCGACAAGGGCTCTCCGGTTACGGCTCGGGTAGCAGCGGACTAGGCCCGGGAGAGCGCGCGGACGCGTCTGCTCACCGTTCGAGGAATTGCTCCGCGAGCCTCGGCGGCGCGCAAGCGAGCCAACCGTCGGTGAGCGCTTCCCGCAGGGCTCGCTTCGTGACCTTCTTCAGCTGGATGAGAACTGCCGCGTATCCGTCGAAGTGCGGAATCGTGAAGAACGCCTTGGGATTCGCGGCCAGGACGGCCTCCTTCTCGCCGAGATCCTCGACCCGGACCGCGAGGATCGGTCCGTCGGGCGGGACAGCGTCCCCGAAACGCTTGATGTCCGCCTTGCTGAACGGCCGTTCCCACGCGAAGGCCTTACCGCGGACGGACCACGTGCGGTTGCCGTGGCGCTCGCCCTCCGTCACGTCGGGAAACTCCGAGGCCATCCCGGCGACTTCGTCGATGGTGAGCACGGTTCCCTTGCGACTACGGCTCGAGGAGAACCTTGATCGCGCCGGCGGCGCGGTCGGCTGCTGCGGTGAACGCGTCGGCGGCGCGGTCGAGTGGGAAGCGGTGCGTGATCAGCGCGGGCGCCACCTCGGGCATGTCGGCGAGGAGCTGCGCGGCGGCGTCCATGTCCCGCCCGGTCTCGTCGTGGCCGTGCATGTTGGACCCGACGATCACGGGCTCCTTCATCGTGAAGAACTGCGGGAACTGCACCGGCTCCCAATAGCTCGCGACGAGGACGAGCGTGCCGCCCGGGCGCAGTAGATCGAAGCAGCTGGCGACGGCCGAGTCGGTGCCGGCGGCGTCGACCACGACGTCGTACTCGCCCTTCGGATCGGCGCCGGCGCCGATGCGCGTGGCCGCCCGACGCTGAGCGTCATGGCGGGCAGCCAGATCGACGGTCTGGCCCATCCAGCGCGCGACGGCCGCCGCGGCCAGGCCGATCGCGCCTGCGCCGACCACGGCAACTCGTTCGTCACCACGAAGCAGGGCGCGGCGCAGCGCGTGCAACGAGCACGCGACCGGCTCGACGAGCGCAGCGTCGGCGACGTCGAGGCCGTCGGGCAGCGGCACCAGGCAGACCTCCTCGACGACGAGCTCGTAGGCCATCCCGCCGTCACGTGCGAGGCCGTAGAGCCGCGCGATGACGCGCCGGCACTGGCTCTCCTCGCCGGCGACGCACCGATCACACTCGCCGCACGGCGCGAGCGGCCAGATCGCGACCGGCGTGCCGTCGTCGAGGTGGCCGGAGATCTCGTGCCCGAGCGTGACCCGTAGCGGGCCCCAGGTGAGTATGTGCAGGTCGGACCCGCAGATCCCGGCCGCTCGCACCTGCACGCGCACACGCCCGTCGTCGGTACCCGGGCGCTCGACGTCGACGACCTCGATCCCGTTCTCCGTGTGCCTGACGGCGCGCATCTCGACTACGTCCGCTCGTAGCGCCAGCCGGTCGGCAGCATCCACAGCCGGTGCCGCGGCCCGGGCGCGTCGCCGTCACTCGACTCGTAGCCGGCGTCACCCTCCCACAGCGCCGCGATCCCACCTTCGACGCGGGCGATGTGCGTCTCGAAGAACTCCGGCTCGTGCTCACGCGCGTCCGCCATGGCCGAAGCCACGTCGGGATGGTCGGCGAGCCGGTGGAGCGTCAGCCACGTGGGCGGGGCGAGCTCGATCTCCTCGGCGTCGCGTCGCGCCAGCGCGTCCGCAGGTTGTATCCACCGGTGATCGCGGATCTCGCCCATGTCGACGGTGACCGCCCCCTCGGGCGCGGGGCCGAGGAAGAACCACGTCGCGAACCGCTTCGCCGTCACCGGCGGCGGCACCCAATGCGTGAACGGAACCAGCGCGTCGCCGTCGACCACGAGGTCGGCCTCCTCGCGCGCTTCGCGCACGGCGGCGCGCCGCGCTGCTTCGATCACGTCACCGTCGGGCGGGATGTCGTCGGGATCGACGCGCCCGCCGGGGAACACCCACATCCCGCCGGCGAACTCGAGCTTCGAGCTGCGCCGCACCATCAGCGTCTCGAGGCCGTCGGCGCTGTCGCGAACGAGGACGACAGTTGCCGCCGGCACCGCCTCGGGCGTCTCGCCACTCGTTCGCGGGATGCGCCGCATCCACCGCGGCAGCGACTCACTCACGGCGCGCGCAGAGATGCGACTGCGACAGGATCCGCGAGCCCTTTGAGGATCGCCGTTCTCGTGGCTGACACCTCGTGCCGTGACCCCGCAGACTCCACCGTTCGGAGGCTTACCAAAACCTCACCGCCATTCGCGAGGGCGGCGATACGTGCGGCTTCGTGGACCCCGCGACCGCCGTAGTCGTCCACGGTGCGGTTGGCCTCCGCTTCGTGAACGCCGATGCGGACCCGAATTCGCGGACGACCATCGCGACTGTCATCGGCCATCGCCCGCTGGATCGCGAGCGAGCAGTCGACCGCCGCCTCGGGCGACGTGAAGGCGACGAAGAAACCGTCGCCGCCACCCCGCTGCTTGATTTCCTGGCCGCCGAACCGCTCGAACAACCGTCGCAACGTCGAGTCGTGCCAGCGCAAGACGTCCGACCACCGATCGTCGCCCATCTCGGCCAACAGAGCGGTCGAATCTTCGATGTCCGTGAACATGAACGTCCGTACGACGCGCGCCTGCGGAGCGGCCTGACCCATCAGCTCGCCCACCCGAACGGCGTCGAACGTCGCGCCCAACTGCTCGAACGCATCCGCGGCGCGCTTCAACTGACGATCGGCGGCGTCGATGTCCCCTATCTCGCGCAATGCAACGGCGAGGCCGACCCGGGCTCTTGCTTCGTCGTACGGTGCGCCCACCTGGTGCCAACACTCGGTCGCTTCTCGAAGCTTGCCACCTGCGACCTCGACCTCTCCCGATGCAAATGCAACCTCGCCGCGAGCCTGCGCGGCACGCGCCCGCTGCGCGACGACCATGGGGAGCTTGTCCGCAATCTCCTCGAGCTCATCCGCACAACGTCGAGCACGTTCGACGTCTCCGACCGCGAGCGCGGCTTCGGTTGCGGTCGGGAGGAGCCGTGCCCGCGCCAGCGGGTCGTCTCCAGCGACGTCCAATGCATCCTTCAGCGACGCCGACGCACTTTCGGGGCGGCCGCGCAGGAGCTCGAGCGTCGCACGCCCAGGCTCGGTCGAGCCGCCCAGCTCCTCGACCTGGCGAAAGGCGTGCTCCGCGGCTGGCAGGTCGCCTCGCCGGAGGCTGAGCATCCCGAGCTCGTAGAGCCCGATGGCGACATGAAATGCGTCCCATTGCTCCAGCTCGTCGCAGGCACGCGCCACTTCGACCTCGGCCTCTGCCCAATCGCCTCGCAGCTGCAGGATCTGGCCTCGGTGCACCCGACAGTCGCCCGGGAACTCACACGCGTGGGCGGCTCTCGGCCGGCGCCGCACCTCGTCGATCCATTCCGCGGCGCGGCGATAGTCGCCAAGCGTGGCGCAGGTGGCGATGGTGCCGCAGTAGGTGGCGGCCGACGCCCACGGGCCGAGGAGCCCGCTGACCGCACGGGTCATGGCTTGGTCGAGGAGCGCGACACCCTCGTCCACTCGACCGAGATGGACGAACGCTCCGCCCTTCTCGAGAAGGCCCAAGGATTCGACGTCCCGATCACCCAGGGCGCGACCGATGTCGATCGCCCGCTCTGCATGACGCACAGCCTCCTCGCGGTCACCGAGGATCTCGGCCGCGACGATGCCCTGGATCCACGCCAGCCAGCCGTGCTCCGCGCACTCCGGCACATCAGCCAGAAGCGTGACCGCGTTCTCCAACCACCCGCCGGCTACCGCAATGGACCCTCGCCCCGCGTGATGGAAGGCGAGATGCAGGGCGACGAGCGCAGCGGCTCGCACGTCACCTTCCTCCAGAAGACCTGCGTAGGCCCGCTCTCGAGCCTCGATGCACTCTTCAAGATGGCCCATCCAGAAGGCTGCCTCACCCAGCCGTTCGACGTCGCCCGGTGCGAGGGCCCCGGCGCCATCGGCCTCGCGGAGCAGGGACAGAGCCCGCGCCCAATCGCCGTCGGCGATGGCAGCGCGTCCGCCGTCGACGAGCTCGTCGGGTCGAAGCGATGTCATCGTTCGCCGTTCCGGCACCCGCTGCTCACCCCCATGAGCTTACGGACGTGGACGAACACCCGTTATCTTGATCCTGGTCATCGGGCAGGGAATGAGGTGGGTATGAGCGCTCCGACCGGGATCGACGGTGACCCGCCGGTCATCGCCAGACACGAGATCGACATCGTGGCGCCCCTCGACACGGTTTGGCGGCTTCACATCGGCGTCGACGAATGGCCGACATGGCAGACCGACATCACCGCTGCCCACCTGGCGGACGCCTTCGAGCCCGGCGCAACGTTCGAGTGGACGAGCTCTGGCTTCACGGTCACGTCGACCATCTACGACGTCTCAGCCCAATCCCGAACTCTGTGGGGTGGCACGGCGCAAGGGATCACGGGCATCCACGAGTGGACGTTCAGAGAGATGACACAGGGCGTGATCGTTGCCACAAACGAGTCGTTCGCAGGCGAGCCGGTCGACAGCGACCCGTCGACGATGCAATCCATGCTCGACGAGTCGTTGGTGTCCTGGCTCCTCCGCCTCAAGGCCACCGCCGAGTCAAAACCCTGACGCCAACTTACGGACGAGGACCCGCGCCAGGTCGTCCCGGTTGGCGGCGGTGACCTGAAGGCGCTCCACGTCGGGGCGGGACTTGAGGGCATCGGTGAACGGATGCCGGAACACGTGCACTGTGGCGACCACGTCGGCATCGGAAGCAAAGAGCGCCTCGACCGCGTCGCGGAACGGCTTCGACGCGAGCTCCATCTTCCCGAGCTCGTCGAGGACGACGAGCGCTCCCGGCGCCGCCCGCAACGTCGGGATCGCAATGCGCTCGAACGCGTCGAGGTCGACGCCGTACTTCCCCACGCGCGGCGGACCGGCGAAGGCCACGTGGGCGAGCGTGCCCCGCTGGCCCTCGACGGTCTCGACGGCGAAACCGACGCGCTTCCCCGCCTCTCGGATCTCCTCGGTCGTGAGGCCGGTGACCGGAATGTCGCGCTCGCGCAGTCCGGCGACGATTCGGCGGGCGAGCGTCGTCTTGCCCGAGCCGGGTCGGCCTTCGAGCAGGATGCGGGTCGATTGCACGATGCCGTAGTTTCGACGCCGTGGCCATGCCAACGGGGATCGGCGTCGTCGACCTGATGATCGGGTTCCCGCACCGCGACCGCCGGGCCGTCTACGACTACCTGCGCAAGGGCGCCAAGGACGCCGAGTCGAAGGACGTGTCCTTCCTCGCCGAGTACATGTTCAAGGACGTACCCGACAACGTGGACGAGGACCAGGATCCCATCGAGGTGACGATCGCCGAAATGGACCGCTTCGACATCGAGGTCGGGCTCGTCGGCCTCACGAAGCTCACGCTCGAGGCCCGGGATCGCCACCCCGGCCGCTTCGCGCTGTCGCTCGAGGTCAACCCGAACGACGTGATGGACGCGGTCGGTCGCATCCGCGGGGCCAAGGAGGAGCAGGACCTCGCGGCCGTCACGTTCTTCCCGGCCGGCTGCCTACCGCAGGTGCCCGTCGACGACCCGAAGGCGTACCCCGTGTACGCGACGTGCGTCGAGCTCGACATCCCGGTCATCGTGAACGCCGGGATCGCCGGGCCGCGGTTCCCATCGGCGTGCCAGCACGTCGAGCGCTTCGACCAGGTCTGCTTCGACTTCCCGGAGCTGCGGATCGTCATGCGGCACGGCGCCGAGCCGTGGGAGGAGCTGGCCGTGAAGCTCATGCTGAAGTGGCCGGGCCTCTACTACATGACGTCGGCGTTCGCGCCCAAGTACTACCCGAAGGCCATCGTCGACTACGCGAACACGCGCGGCGCAGACAAGATCATGTACGCCGGCTACTACCCCATGGGCCTCACGCTCGAGCGCATCTTCCGTGAGCTCCCCGACGTGCCGTTCCGTGACCACGTGTGGCCGCGATTCCTGCGTGAGAACGCCATGGCGGTCTTCAACATCAAGGAACGGGTGAAGCTCCGATGAGCGACGCCGCGACGCTGCCAGCGGGCGACCGCTACATCCTCGTGTCGGCCGACTGCCACGCGGGCGGATCGATGGACCAGTACCGGGAGTACCTCGACCCCGCGTACCGCGACGAGTTCGACGCCTGGCGCGAGCAGTACAAGAACCCGTTCCGCGATCTCCAGGGCGGTGGCCGCACCCGCAACTGGGACCACGCCCGGCGGATCTCCGAGCTCGAGGCCGACGGCATCGTGGGCGAGGTGCTCTTCCCGAACACGGTGCCGCCGTTCTTCCCCGCCGCCCAGCTCGTCGCCCGGCCACCGTCGGCTCGCGACTTCGAGCGCCGTCTCGCCGGCATCCGCGCCCACAACCGCTGGCTCGCGGACTGGTGCTCACTCGCGCCCGAGCGTCGCGCCGGCGTGGCGCAGATCTTCCTCAACGACGTCGACGAGGCGGTGCAGGACGTGCGGTTCGCCAAGGACGCCGGGCTCCGGGGTGGCGTGCTCATGCCCGGCCGTCCCGACGACTCCGATCTCGCCCCGCTCGTCGACCCCGTCTACGAGCCGCTGTGGTCCGCGTGCGAGGAGCTCGAGGTGCCGATCAACCACCACTCGGGCAGCGCCGGGCCCAAGTACGGCAAGTACGCGGTCGCGGACGTGCTGTGGCTGGTCGAGACGTCGTGGTTCTCGCACCGGGCGTTGTGGCATCTCATCCTCGGCGGCGTGTTCGAACGGCACCCGAACCTGAAGTTCGTCGTCACCGAGCAGGGCGCGTCGTGGGTGCCGAGCACGCTCGCCATGCTCGACGGCTACCACTCGCAGATGGCGTCGGGCCGCGTCGGAGAGATCAGTTACTCCGACGACCAGCGCCTGCCGCTGAAGCCGAGCGAGTACTTCGCCCGCAACTGCTGGATCGCCGCCAGCTTCCCGAGCCCGCGCGAGGCCGAGAGCCGGCACCTCATCGGCACCGACAAGTTCATGTGGGGTAGCGATTACCCCCACGACGAAGGCACGCACCCGTACACGACCGAGAGCCTGCGGCGGTCCTTCGCCGGGACGGACCCGGTTGAGCTGCAACAGCTACTCGCGGGGAACGCCGCGCACGTGTACGACTTCGATCTCGACGCGCTCTCGCCTGTGGCCGCGCGCGTGGGGCCGAGAGTCGACGAGATCGCGCAGCCGCTCGAAGCGGTTCCCGACGACTCGAACAGCCCCGCGTTCACGCGCCCATAGGCAATGCCCACCCACGAGCCGCTCACCGATCCGCTCGTCGACGACGAGTTCTACGCCGGCGACCCGTTCCCGCTGTACGCGCGCTTGCGGGAGGAGGCGCCGGTCGCATGGAACGCCACGAACGGATTCTGGGCCGTGAGCCGGTGGGACGATGTGATGGCGGTGTCGACGGATCCGGCGACGTTCTGTTCGGGCCGCGGGATCCTCGTCGTGGAGATCGGCGCCACATACGACACGCCGCCGACGATGATGCACACGGACCCGCCCGAGCACACGGTGTACCGCAAGCTCGTGCAGCCCGGGTTCTCGCCGGGTCGTACGCGGGCGCTCGAGAACGACGTGCGGCGGCGGGCCAAGCTGCTCTACGCGTCGGCGAACCGGGACGAGCGTCAGTTCGGGCCGACCGCCGACCGCTTCGACATCGGGCGCGATCCCAACCACCACGTCGCCTTCGGGTTCGGCACCCACTTCTGCATCGGCGCCGCCCTGGCTCGCATCGAGGGCCGCGTGCTCCTCGAGGAGCTGCTCGACCGTTTCGAGAGCGTCGAGGTCGCGGGCGCGGTCGAGCGCAGCCACTCGTCGGTGATCGCCGGCGTCAAACGCGCCCCTCTCGTCTTCCGATAAGGAGCTGACATGCTGCTCGATCGGTTCAGCCTCACCGACAAAGTGGCGATCGTGACGGGCGCCGGCCGCGGGATCGGTGCCGCGTGCGCGCTCGCATTCGCCGAAGTCGGCGCCGACGTGGTCATCGCGGCGCGCACGAAGGAGCAGCTCGAGGAGGTCGCTTGGAAGGTCGGCGACCGGGGCCGGCGAGCGCTCGGTGTTCCCTGTGACGTGAGCGAGCTGGCGAACCTCGAGCTCATTGTCGAGCAGGCCATGAACGAGTTCGGTCGCATTGACATCGTCGTGAACAACGCCGGCGGGGCGATGCCGGCGCCGTTCCTGGACACGAGCGAGAAAGCGTTCGAGGGCGCGTTTCACTTCAACGTCACGACTGCGTTCACGCTCAGCAAGCTTGCGGTGCCCCACATGCTTGCCCGGGACGGCGGGAGCATCGTGAACATCTCGTCGGCGATGGGTCGCCTGACCGATCGCGGCTACGTCGCCTATGGCACGGCGAAGGGCGCGCTGTCGCACATGACCCGGCTCATGGCGTTCGACCTCGCACCGCGGATTCGGGTCAACGCGATCGCCGTTGGCTCTGTCGCCACGTCGGCGCTCGAGATCGTGCTTACGAACGAGGAGCTGCGGAACGAGATGGTCGCCAAGACACCGCTGCGCCGCCTCGGCGACACCGACGACATCGCGATCGCCGCCCTCTACCTCGCTTCCGAGGCGGGCAGCTTCGTCACCGGCAAGATCCTCGAGGTCGACGGCGGCATCGAGTACCCCAACCTCGCCCTGAACCTGCCCGATCTCTAACGCGTCCTCTTCTGAGAGTGCAGTCGGGTTTCGTGACTGAGTGCGCGCGCCCGCCCACAGAAAGTGGGACAGCTGCGCGGCAACGCATACAGCAGTCGGAATCCGGGCAGACGTGTACAAGCGGTATCTCCGAAAGGGAGTGAGAGATATGAAGAAACTCATTGTCAGCGTTGCCGCAGTGGCAGCGCTGGTGATCCCGAGCAGCGTGGCGTTCGCCACGCCGCAGCCCGACCCAGACGCCAACGGCGACCTGCATTCGAACTGCCATATGGGCTCGAAGTTCCGTGGTGCTGGGGGTGAAGACGCTGGTCCTGGTAATCCAAAGGACACCAGCGACGACTCCACTTGCGTCGCCGCGCCGACTCCGGCGCCGGGGCCTGCCGGAGTGCCGAGCGCCGCGGCTGCGCCGAGCGCCCCGGCTGCGCCGAGCCGTCCGGCGGCGCCTGCTGCGCCGAGCCGTCCCGCCGCTCCCGCTGCGGCGGTGGTGACTCAGCCGCGAACGGCCGGCTGACGCCACAAGTACAGAGCAATAAACGGGGCCGGTGCTGCCCAACGAGGCGGCACCGGCCCCGTCGCGCAAGGCTCAGGCGATTGACTGGGCCTCGTCGAGCACGGGGCCGAACATCAGCCGGAGCAGACGCTCACCGGCATAGAGCCGCTCCCCCGACAGCGCCCGTGCTCCGAACGTCAAGATGGCCAGCACCGGGTATTGCTCGATCGTGCCCCCCGCGCTCCGTAGGTCGATCAGGTACTCCTGGGCGACACCCTGCTCGCCCGCCCACTCGTTGCGCAGCTTCGAGCCCACAGCGGTCGGACGGAACACGCCGAAGAAGTGCTCGTAGTACCGGCGCGCCGCTGGACGGCCGCGGAATCTGAGCCCGATCGGGAGCAGCTCGTAGACGGGATCGTCCTCGAGAGTCGCCAAGGTCGCGTCGATGTCGCCGTCGGCTTCGGCCTTGGCGTGCGCGTGCGCAAGATCGATGAGCTCGTCGCGAGGGCGCCGCTCCATCTTTCGTAGTGTGGCACGCGTGCGAATCGGTGTTGTCTTCCCGCAGACCGAGATCGGTGGCGACGCGGGCGCCGTTCGCGCGTACGGCGAGCGGGTGGAGGAGCTCGGCTTCACGCACGTGCTTGCATATGACCACGTCGTCGGTGCCGATCCGGAGGTCCATCGCGGCTGGAGCGGCCCGTACGACGTGCGGACCACCTTTCACGAGCCGTTCGTGCTGTTCGGGTACCTCTCCGCGATCACCTCGCTCGAGCTGGTCACCGGCATCATCATCCTCCCGCAGCGCCAGACTGTTCTCGTTGCCAAACAGGCGGCCGAGGTCGATCTCCTCACCCGAGGTCACTTCCGGTTCGGCGCCGGCATCGGATGGAACCCGGTCGAGTACGAGGCGCTCGGCAAGGACTTCTCGAACCGGGGGAAGCGGCTCGAGGAGCAACTCGCGTTGTTGCGGCGACTGTGGACCGAACCGAGTGTCACCTTCGACGGCGAGTACGAGCGCGTGACGGGCGCCGGGTTGGCGCCGCTCCCGGTGCAGCGACCAATCCCGGTGTGGATCGGGGCGGTGGCCGAGCAGGCGCTGCGTCGCGTCGGTCGGCTGGCCGACGGCTGGTTCCCGCAGGTCCCGCCCGGTCCCCGGCTCGACGAGGCGCGCGCGATCGTGCGCGAGGCGGCGGTCGCGGCCGGTCGCGATCCGGACGCGTTGGGCATGGAGGGTCGGATCGGCTGGGGCGAGGGCGATGTCGAGAAGCTCGTCCGCCAGGCGGGTCGGTGGCGCGACGCACAGGCCACGCACCTCTCCGTCAACACGATGGGCGCCGGTTTCGGTTCGATCGACGAGCACCTGGCCGCGTTGGCAGTGGCGGCGGACGCTCTCGCTCCCCTCGACGCTTGATCTCGCGACATTCGCCGTGTCGCGGGCGAGCGCTCGCGCGATGAGTTGTGCGGGCCGGGATCGTCAAATGGGTATCTCTGCCGTGAGGAGGAGCCGTGGCCAAGATCGTGGCCGACATTTCGATGTCCCTCGACGGGTTCGTGACCGGGCCGGAACCGGACCTCGAACACGGCCTCGGGAGGGGCGGAGAGCCGCTGCACTTGTGGGCAATCGAGAGCCGCCACGAAGTCGACGTGGATGCTCTCCGCAAGTCAGTCGAGGCAACCGGCGCCGTAGTCATGGGCCGGCGTCTGTTCGACATCGTTGATGGGCCCCACGGGTGGAATGACGAAATGGGATACGGAGCCAGGATGGCGGCGACCCCTCCGATGTTCGTCGTGACCCATCGGGCCCCGGACTCGGTCCGTCTCAGCTCGCTTTTTGCGTTCGTGACTGACGGTCTCGCATCGGCGATCACCGAGGCGCGTGTCGCCGCTGAGGGAAAAGACGTCGTCGTAATGGGCGGCGCCGATGTCGTGCGCCAATCTGTCGAAGAGGGCTTGGTGGACGAGCTCTGGATCCACCTCGCACCGGTCTTGTTGGGCGCCGGCACCCCCCTCTTCAAGGGCGGCGTGTCTCGATCCCTCGTTCAGCGGTCAGTACGGGTTTCCCCGTACGCGACGCACCTGACGTATAGCTTGAACGCGGAGTAGCCGAACGGCCGCTACACCTCGGTGAGAACGCCGCGGACGATCTTGAGGATCTGCCGGTACCGCGCGCTTCCCGGTTTCACCGGTTTGGCCGTCTGCCAGTTCAACTCGACCACGGTGTCGCCCTTGGCAACGTTGATGCTGTCGATGGTTCCGTCCGCAATGAGCACGGTCTTGCCCGTGTATGCCTCGTCACCGATGCCTTTGATGGATCGGATCTGTCGTGTACCCGACTCGAGCGCGCTGCCGTAATCGGGATAGCCGTCCGTGGCCTCCTCACGAGACTTCACCTCGAGGAAGACGTACCTGTATCTCCCCTCCTCGACGCGCTTGACCGGATCGGTATCCCACGTACAGCCCTGCTCGTCCGGACGCGGCCGATCGAACGGCTTGTCGGCCATGATCGTGACCACCTGCTTGGTGGTGAGCATCTTGCACACGTCGTCGGGGCTCGGTACGCCGACCTGTGGTGCGCCGGCGAACGACGCTGCGGCGACGCTCAACGCGACGACGAGCGCGACTCCCATCCCGACTCCCGGCCTACCGACCGGAGGCGCCCCCGATGCGCATCAGCGCAGCGCGGGACAACGCCTCCCAGACCCACGCACGGCCCCCGGCCGCACGCACGTGATGTTACAGCCCGTGCACCGGGGCTATTCGGGCCGAAACAGATCGCGCACCGGCTCTTCGGTCCCCACGCTGATCGGCGACGTCGCTCTGCGCACGAACTCCCCGGGAGGCCAGCGCGCCACGTATTGGTCTCCGTTTGGCGCGTAGCGGATAAGAGTGACGTCTGCGATCTCGACGCGAAAGAGTAAAAGCCTTTGCGGAGTCGGCTGATCCACCGGGGCGAAGCATGGCAGAGTGCGCGGAGCCTCAGGAGGAGTCACCGATCGATGGTCGTCGCGGGCGGGCTCATCGCCGAGAGCCTGCGTGCTGGAAGGGCCCTCGAAGGGATCAACCTCACCGTGAAGAGGATCGCCCGCGAGGATGCCGGCGACACCGATGTCGGACAGCCGCTGACGTGGACCTTCGTCGATTTCGAGGCGCCGCTCGAGGACGCCGAACGACTCGCCGCCGCGCTCAGTCGCAGCCTGGACGCGAGGCTGGGCTGGTATTGCGACTTCCGCTCGCCGACGGAGACTTTCGTCGTCTTCGCTATCCACGCGGTGACCGCGCCGGCCGAGCAGAAGTAGAGGACTACGCCCGTTCGGTGGGCGTCCCCGAGTCCCAGCTCGACTGGCCCGAATAACTCGGCGCCGGCGGGAGCCGGTTGCGCCTGGCGGGCCGACCGCCCAAAATAGAACGCGTTTCAGCCGGGTCCTAGCGGGGCGCCATGCTCGACTACCTCATCCAGGGTGGCACGTTGGTCGACGGCACGGGCGCGCCCGGCCGGCGGGCCGACGTGGGCGTGCGCGACGGTCGCATCGTCGCGGTCGCCGAGCCCGGCGGCATCGACGAGCCCGCCTCCGAAACGATCGACGCCGAGGGCCTGGTCGTCGCGCCCGGGTTCGTCGACCCGCACACCCACTACGACGCCCAGCTGTTCTGGGACCCGCTGGCGTCGCCGTCGAGCGTGCACGGCGTCACCACCATCGCCAACGGGAACTGCGGGTTCACGCTCGCCCCGCTCGCCGCGCAGGACGCCGACTACCTGCGCCGCATGATGGCCAGGGTCGAGGGCATGCCGCTGCCGGCGCTCGAGAACGGCGTGCCATGGAACTGGTCGAGCTTCGGCGACTACCTCGCCAACCTCGAGGGCAGCGTCGCCGTCAACACGATGTTCAACGTCGGGCACTGCGCGCTGCGCCGCAGCGCGATGGGCCCCGACGCCGTCGGCAACGAAGCCACGCCCGACCAGATCGACCGGATGGTGCGCCTGCTGCACGAGTCCATCGACGCCGGCGGGATCGGCTTCTCGACGACGCTCGCGTTCACGCACTCCGACGGCGACGGACAGCCGGTCGCGTCGCGATGGGCGTCGAAGGAAGAGGTCCTCGCGCTGTGCGGCGCCGTGCGCGAGCACGAGGGCACCACGCTCGAGTACGTCACCGACGGGTGCATGCGCGGCTTCCGCGACGACGAGGTCCAGCTCATGGCCGAGATGACGCTCGCCGCCCGCCGTCCCCTCAACTGGAACGTGCTGACCGTCGACGCCAAGGAGCCGGAGCGCTACCGCTCTCAGCTTGCGGCATGCGAGAACGCGGCGGCGCGTGGCGGCAAGGCGATTGCGCTGACGATGCCGATCCTCGTCGAGATGAACATGAGCTTCCGCAACTACTGCGCCCTGTTCATGCTCCCAGGCTGGAACGAGGTAATGAACCTCCCGGTACCGGGGCGCATCGAGAAGCTGCGTGACCCGGCGACGCGTCAATGGATGAACGAGCGGGCGCGCTCCAAAGAGGCGGGCGTGTTCCGGCGGCTCGCGTCGTGGGGCCGGTACCAGATCGGCGACACGTATTCGGCCGCCAACGAAGGGCTGAAGGGCCGCGTCGTGTACGACCTGGCCAAAGAACGCGGCCAAGACACCTTCGACGCGCTCCTCGACATCGTCATCAACGACGAGCTCCGGACCGTGCTGTGGCCGCTCCCGCCCGACGACGACGAGGACTCGTGGAAGCTGCGCGCCGAAGCGTGGCGCAACCCGAACGTGCTCATCGGCGGCTCCGACGCCGGCGCCCACCTCGACCGCATGTGCGGCGCGCCGTACACGACGGTGTTCCTCGCCGACGTGATCCGCGGTCGCCGGCTCGTGCCCATGGAGGAAGCGATCCACCTCATCACGCAGGCCCCGGCGGAGCTGTTCGGGCTGCGCGAGCGGGGAGTCGTGCGTGAGGGCTTCCACGCCGATCTCGTGCTGTTCGACCCCGACACGGTCGGTGCCGACGAGGTGCACCTCGTCCAGGACCTGCCCGGTGGCTCGGCGCGGCTGTTCGCGGGGTCCACGGGCGTGCGGCGCGTGTTCGTGAACGGGCGGACCATCGCCGAAGACGGCCAGCCGACCGGCGACCTCCCCGGCACCGTCATTCGCTCCGGACGCGACACGCGCACCGTGCCGGTGCCCGCGGGGGCATAAACGCAGTGGCGGTGAGCGCGCGCCCGGCGCCCGTTCGCATCGACGACCTTGCCGCGCCGCGCTTCTCCCCCGAGACCACCGAGATCCTGACGGCGATGGCGGCGATGGCGCCGGGTCTGCGGCTCGAACCGGAGCCGCTGATGGAGGAAGCAGTCGCCGCCACGGGCCTGTCCGACTTCGGCGACGACCGCTTCCGCGAGCCCCTCGACGTGCTCTGCACCGCGCTCCGTACCGAAGCGGGGTTGAGCGTCGCCGGCGTCGTCACGACGCATTCGCAGCTCGTCCAGCTGCTCAAGAACCGGCTGCTCATCCAGGACCTGCTGCGCCGCCACCCCGAGATCCACGACGTGCGCATCGAGGCGCCGATCATCGTCTGCGGTCTCCCCCGCACGGGGACGACGCACCTGCACAACCTCATGGCCGCCGATCCGGCGCTGCGATCGCTGCCGTACTGGGAGAGCCTGGAACCGGTGCTGCCCGAGGCCGAGCAGCCCGCGCCCGGCGAGCCCGACCCGCGGCTCGCCCGCGCCGAGGTCGCGCTCGACTTCATCAACACGGCGATGCCGTATTTCAAGCGCATGCACGAGATGACCGTCGACCACGTGCACGAGGAGATCCAGCTGCTCGCGATCGACTTCTCGACGATGCTGTTCGAGACGACCTCGAGCATGCCGACGTGGCGCGACTACTACCTCGACCACGACCAGACGCCGCACTACGAGTACATGCGCACGGTGCTCAAGGTGCTGCAGTGGCTGCGGGGCGGTGAGCGCTGGGTGCTCAAGTCGCCCCAGCACCTCGAGCAGTTCCCGGTACTGTGGAACACGTTCCCGGACGCCACGTTCGTGGTCACGCATCGCGACCCGGTGTCGGTGACGACATCGGTGGCGACGATGATCACCTACACCGCCCGGCTGAGCCACGAGCCTGTCGAACCGTACTGGATCGGCGGTTACTGGGCCGACCGCATCGAGCGGATGCTGCGGGCGTGCGTCGAGGACCGCGAGGTGCTGCCCGCCGACCAGTCGATCGACGTGCTCTTCGACGAGTTCATGGCCGACGACGTTGCCATGGTCGAGCGCATCTACGAGCTCGCGGACCAGCCGATGACAGACAGCGCCCGCGCCGCCATGCAGGCGTTCATGGCCGACCACCCGCGCGGCAAGTTCGGCGGCATCGTGTACGACCTCGCCGACTTCGGCCTCGATGCGGCCGAGCGCCGGGAGGCGCTGCGCTTCTACGTCGATCGCTTCGGGGTGACCGAAGAATCCTGACGACCGGCAGCGTCGAGCTGCTCGAGGAACGCCTCGATCCGGTCGGTCCACGTCGCGACGTCGCGCAGCCGGTGGGCGACGTGCATCTCGGCGTTGGGAAGGAGCTCGGCGAGGCGCTCGGAGGTCGACTGCGGGTGGCCCGCGTCCGTGGTCCAGGGAAGCAGCAGCGCCGGCGCGGTGATGGCACGCACGGCGTCAGCCGCCGGCAGGTCGCTGCTGGCGGCGCCGCGCAGCACTGACGGGAAGAGCCCCTCGGAAACCTGTGGTACTTGGTGGTACTGGTCGGCGAACTCGCCGAGGATCTCGGGTGCGGGCAGCTTGCGCAGTTGATCGATGTACGCGTCCATCCCGGACCGCGCGACGACTTCGGCGCCGGCCCCGTACAGGTCGGCCTGCGCGGCGCGGGTCTCGTACGCGGTCGGGGCGAGCACGAGAACGAGCGCCACGACGCGATCGGGGGCTTGGACGGCGGCGTGCAACGCGGTTGCGGCGCCCATCGACACGCCGCCGGCCACGAACCGGTCGATACCGAGCTCGTCGGCGAGCGCGATCAGATCCCGACCTAGGTTGTCCCATCGGTAGGCGTCGGGAACCGGGGCGCCACCGGACTGCCCGTGGCCGCGCGCGTCCCAGCGGACGACGCGGTAGCGCCGGGCGAGGCGAGACCAGTCGATCATCGAGAAGTGCTGGTCCTGCTGCACGCTGCCGCTGAGGCCGTGGCCCCAGAAGAACGGCAGCCCCGCACCGTCGTCGGTGACCGCGATCTCGACGCCCCGCACGCTCGGCACGGCGCTCAGTTTTGCGTACTGGCGTTACCCGGTGAACCTCGGCGCCGCGCTCACCGACGCCGCAGCCGGCGCTGCCGTCACTGCCGGTGCCCGTTCCGCGCTGACACCGCCGACCTGGACCAGACGCTCGGGCACAAGCCGGATTTAGGCTGCGGCGATCAAGGCGGAGCAAATGAGGGGTCTAGTGCCTCGCGCTCGCCTCCGCAGAGTGAGTGTGGATCTGCCGGAGTGGAGTTCCGGCGAGGCGGAGGCGCACGACTTCCTGGAAGTTCGGGCAGGCGACGACGTCTTCGTGCGGGCACGCGAGCGCATGCTCGACGGCGACGCGCGCGGCCTGCGCTTCCGCAATCCGCGCGTCGAGCTCCTCGAGCTTGCGGCGCGCGAGATCGCGCCACGCCCGTGGCGACTTCGATCGGGCGGCCATCAGCCGGCGGATCTCGTCGAGCGTGAAGCCGACGTCGCGCAGGAAGAGGATGGCGCCGACTACACCGACCGCGTCGGGCGGGTAGCGACGGTGGCCGGAAACTCGGGCCGCAGGCCGAAGGAGGCCGAGCTCCTCGTAGTAGCGCAGCGCGGACGTGGCGACGTCGGTGCGTCGTGACAGCTCGCCGATCGTCAGCAGGTCGTCCGCCATGGCTTGACTTCAAGCGTACTTGAAGTTGTTGCATGGTGGCCGTGGGGCTGAAGCAGAAGACGATGGGCGCGGTGGTCGGCCAGTTCCACCGGCCACATGGCTTCGGCGGTCGGGCCGCCGGCTGGGTCATGGCGAAGCGAGGGTCGAACCGGCAGCGAAACGTCTGGGCGGTGGGCCTCCTCGACGTGCAGCCGCACGATCGCGCACTCGAGATCGGCTTCGGCCCCGGCGTCGCCGTCCGGGAGTTCGCGCGCCGCGCGACCAGCGGGCTCGTCGTCGGCATCGACCACTCGGAGGTGATGGTCCGACAGGCGCGCAAGCGCAACGCAGCCGCCGTGCGGGCCGGCCGCGTCGACCTGCGCCTCGGTACCGCGGAGCGTCTCCCGGCGTTCGACGCGTCGTTCGACAAGATCCTCGCCGTCAACTCGCTGATGTTCTGGGACGACCCGGTCGATCGTCTCGTCGAGCTGCGCAGACTCCTGCGCCCGGGCGGGCGGATCGCGATCGCGTTCCAGCCCCGCGGCCCGGGCGCGAGCGACGAGACCGCGGCGCAAGCGGGGCTCGAGATGGCCGAGCAGTTCGCCGCCGCCGGATTCACAGACGTCCGGGTCGAGACCCTGGATCTGCGACCAACGAACGCCGTGTGCGTGCTCGGCGTCAGACCTCGGTGATCTTGACGACCCGCGTCGTCGGACGACTGGGCGTCTCCGCCGGGTAGAACCAGCGGAACCAGATGCGGCCGCGCGGATGGCCCGCGGTCGACACCCAGTTGGGATGCCCGGGGTCGCGGTGCGCGACGACGATCCTCCACGAGCCGTCGGGCTCGTACGAGATCTGCCAGCCGTTGATCGTCACGCGCTCGTAGTCGTAGTTGTAGGTGTGCAGGAACTGGTTCCACAGGCACACGTTCCAGAACGCGCACTTCGGTGACCGGCCCTCGATGACCAGCGTCTCGTCCTCGGCGAGGTCGAAGCTGCCCATGGCGTAGGCGGCGTCGCCCGCGGCCCAGCCGAAGGTCTGCTGCGGCACCGGGTACGGCTCGTCCACCGTGTTGGGCTCGCCGAGCGCCAGCGGCACGATCTGCGCCTGCTCGTGCACCCAGGTACGGGCGGCGCGGAAGCGGCGCGCGAGGTCGGCGTCGTTCTCGCGGACGGTCGCCGGCTGGTCGTCGGCTTCGATGTGCCACTCGGCCCGGCGGTCCTGGACGGGGTCGATCACGTAGTCGCGGGTGATGGCGCACACGGCGTCGGGTTCGAGCTTGAGCCACGTGCCGTCGTGCGGTTCCGGGCTCAGCACCAACTCGAAGGTGCCGTCGGGGGAGACGTCGAGCATGCGGTCGTTGACGGTCCCGACGATGCGCTCCGAGTACCGGCCGTCGTCGGGCCCGCCGTACACCGTCAAAGAGAGATAGACAGCGTCACCCATCTTGCCCCGGACCCGGTAGGTGCGGCTGGGGTCGATCGGCGCGAACTGGTAGAAGGCGTCGGCGTTGTCGCCGCCCCACTTCTTGTACGGGCCGACGATGTCGACAAACCGCGGGTTGGCCTTGTCGCCCCAGACGTACACGTCGAACGCGACCTGGAGGATCGAGAAGATCCACTTGTAGCCCTCCAGCACCGACTGCTCGTCCTGCGGCGCGTTCGGACCGTCGAACAGCTTCGACTCGAGCCCGCGCACTTCGTCGAGCAGCTCGCCGAAGACGGCGCTGGTCTCGAAATCGGCCGGTCTCACGAAACAGGTTCTAGCCTGGCCGCGAGGTGAAAGTCATCGCCGCGCTCCTCGGTGCCATCCCCAACGACGCCGACGAGCTGTACCTGCCGGTGGGCGAGGGCGTGACCGGCCGGACCGAGCGGGTCACCGGCATCGCCGTCATGCGGCATGACGCGCCACTTTCCGCCGGCGCGGAGGCGTACGCGGTGGACGAGCGGTTCCAGTGGGACAAGGGCGGCGACACCGTCACCCGCATCTCCTTCGTGCGCCGCGCGCTGCATCTCACGCACGAGCAGTTCGCCGATCATTGGACGAACGTCCACGCGCCGCTCGCCCGCAAGCATCATCCAGTCGTGCGCTACGTGCAGAACGTCGTTGTCGAGAATCTCACACCCGATGCGCCCGACGTCGACGGCATCGCCGAGCTCGGCTTCCGCACCGTGCACGACGTCCACCACCGCAGCTACAACTCCCCCGCCGGCGCCGCCATCATCCGCCGCGACATCCAGCGCTTCCTCGACGTCCCCGCCGGCTGGCGCATGCTCGCCAAGCGCGCGTAGAACGAGCCCGTATGGCCGTCGCACCTCGCGTCAGTCTCGTCACCCTCGGCGTACGCGACGTCGCTCGGGCCGAAGCCTTCTACCGCGCGCTGGGGTGGGAGGTCGTCATCGCGGCCGACGACGGTTTTCGCCTGTTCCGCACGTCGGGGGCATGGCTGACGCTCTGGCCTGCGGAGTCGCTGTGGGGCGACGCAGGCATTCCGCCACCGGCCGAACCGCGCTTTGGCGGAGTGATGCTGGCGATGAACCTGGACAGTCCAGCCGACGTCGATGAAGCCCTCGCGACCGCCACTGCCGCGGGCGGCACCGTGCTGAAGCCGGCCAACGCCCTGGACTGGGGCCTGTACCACGGACACGTCGCCGATCCCGACGGGCACGTCTGGGAGATCGCGTACAACCCGGATTGGGAGATCGGCCCCGACGGCCGCCCCGCGGTCGGCTGACCGTTCCGCTCGGCGGAACCTTCGTTACGACGACGCCGGCGCTGGTTCAGGAAAGCGGTGGCCCCACGGGATCACCCAGCGGAACAGAGCGAGCCCCGGCTGCTTGCACCAGCACTCAGGTGCACAACCACACCGAGTGGCCCCGACGCGCTCGAGAAAGTGCCCCAGCAGCGCGAAGAAGAGGAACAGACGCACGGCACCAAAGATCGCCCGTCGCACAATCACAGATTACGCATGGCACGACGCGAGTGAATCGCTACGGGCCGCACTCCCACATACCGACGGCAGCGACCTCGCTGCCGTCCTGGCCGACGAGACGGGCGTCGAAGGATCCCGACCGGAGGTTGAGGCCGACCGTGATGCGCCCCGAGCCGCCGTTTCTGTCCGCAACCCACGGCCCGGGGAGCTCGCCGTTCAGCCTGACGCCGGCGTCGAGTTGCGGCGGGGGCGGTAGGTCGATGGCGCCGCCGCCGGGGAAGTTGGCGAACGGCGCGAACACGGTGAGGCTGTACTTCTTGCCGCCGATCGTGCCGAAGATCGTCGCCGTCGTCGTGGTGCACGTGGGCACGCCTTCGGGCACCAGCGTGCCATCGACGGCGCCGCTCACGGCGAGGGCGACGCCTGGCGGCGCCGGCTGCGGGGTGGTCGCCGGCTGCTTCGCCAGCCGGGTGTCCGAGCCGTCGCAGGCGGCCAGGGTCAGCGCGACCACCGCGCCTGCCACTGCCCCGACACGTATCAACACCCGTCTTGTGCCCCCCGACCCCATGGCGACACTGTTCCACGCCCTCCGCCGCAATAGGCGCGGGGTTGGTAGGTCAGGTTGCGTGCCGCGGTGTGACGTTGCTAGCGCGCGATGGGCCCGCCATGGCCGAGCAACGCAAGGAGAAAGCGAAGAAGGCGAAGGATGAAGTCGAGAAGCGGACGACCAGTGCTCATGTTGATGCGCTCCCTGTCCTATTCGGGTCGCCCTTTTGAACGACGTCCCCTCTGGCATCGGCCGCTCCGGCCGGCCGCTCGAGCGCAACGGCTCGACGGCGCAACCGTTACGTTGACGCTCGGGACGGAAAGTCCAGGTCCGTGCCGGCGGTTCGCCACGGACGGAGCACCGTTTGCGTAGTAGGTCGGTTTGCGGTTGGCGGACCGACGGAGGGGTACGTGATGAACGGGCAGCGGTTCTCGAGGCGCTCTCTCCCTGCCCGAGGGTGTCCGAAGCTGCTGCCCGTTTTTACGGCTTCTCCGCGCCGACCACCCACATCGCGAAGAACTGGGAGCCGCCGCCGTACGCGTGGCCGAGCGCCATGCGGGCGCCGTCGACCTGGTGCTCGCCCGCCTAGCCCCGCACTTGCCGCGCGGCCTCGGCGAAGCGCAGCATCCCCGACGCGCCGATCGGGTTCGGCCACAACGGTGGCGCCGGGGGCAACGGCGGCGTGCCAGGCGCGGACGGCGGCACGGGCGGCAA
>DASPXI010000063.1:0-10757 GCA_035637335.1 Acidimicrobiia bacterium | reverse complement strand
ATGGCTCCCGACACTGGAGCGATCGATCGGCTCCCAATCACCTCGTCGTGGTCCTCGGCCCGGGCGACGCAGGTACGCTCATCGCCGCAGTGAGCTCTGTCGACACAACGAACCTCGCCACGAAGGATGACCTCGCGCTGCTACGCGCCGACATGACGACGATGAAGCACGAGCTCATTGCGGCGTTTCGCGGGGAACTCATCACCGCTTTCAGCGCACAGACCAAACCGGTCCTCTTCACAATTGTCAGCACCGCCGTTGTCTTCGCGGGAGCTTTGCTGACTGCTGTGCGGCTGGGCTGATGGCTATCACCGGCGCGCACGTCCTGCTCTATACGTCACAGCCCGACGAGCTGCGGGCCGTGCTGCGCGACGTGATCGGATGGAAGTACGTCGACGCCCACGACGGATGGCTCATCTTCGCGTTGCCTCCCGCCGAGCTGGGCGTGCACCCGGCCGAGACGCCGTCGCACGAGTTCACCCTCATGTGCGACGACCTCGACGAGACGGTGGCCGAGCTGCGCGCCAAGGGCATCGAGTTCCGCGGTGAGCCCGAGGACCGGGGCTTCGGGATCGTGATGACGATGGTGCTCCCCGGGGGCCTCGAGGTCCTGTTGTACGAGCCGCGTCACACCACCGCGATCTGAACGATCCTGCCCCGCCTCGACGGCGCAACGGCACGACCTTGGACAAACACCCTCGAACTACGCGGCCGCGACGCGCCGGTCGTTTCCTTAGCGCGCGTCACGGGTACACGCGCGCTCGCGTCATTCGAGGGGGGAAATCGTCATGAACACGTGGGTATGGATTGTGATCGCGGCCGCGATCGTTGTCCTCGCCGCAATCGTGTTCTTGCGCGTTCGGACCCAACAACGGAGGCGCGAGTTACGGGACTGGTTCGGTCCCGCCTACGACCGCAGCTTCCCGCCCGAAAGAAGTCGTCGCAGAGCCGAGAGCGAACCTGCCAAACGCGCCGAGCGTCGTCAGGCGCTGCCGATTCGGCCACTCACGCAAGCGGGGCGAGCACGCTATTCCGCGCAGTGGAATCAACTTCAGAACCGGTTCGCCGATCGGCCCGAAGTCGTGGTCGTGGAGGCCGACGATCTCATCACACAAGCGATGCGCGACCGCGGCTATCCCGTCGACGACTTCGAATCGAAGTCAGAGCTCGTGTCGGTCGATCACCCGGACGTCGTACGAAACTACCGAGATGCGCACACCGTGTACACGAAGACGACCACCGGCGAAGCTTCGACCGACGATCTGCGCCGAGCCGTGATCGCGTACCGAGCGCTGTTCGAGGAGCTCGTCACGCACGACGCCGGTCGAGGCGACCGCGCTGGCCCGTGACGGTCTAGAGCTGAAGTCGCGGAGGTCAGCGGATCGTCCAGCCGGCTTCTTTTAGCTCCTTGCACGTCGGGCAGACCGGGTAGCGAGACGGGTCGCGGGTCGGCACCCACTTCTTGCCGCACAGGGCGACGATCGCCTCGCCGGTCACGTACGCCCGAGCGATGTGATCCTTCTTGGCGTAGTGGGCGAAGCGGTCGTGGTCGCCTTCGTCGGTCGGCGCGCGCTCGGGCGCCTCCGTCGGTGTCAGCGTCTCGGTCTCGGTCACGAGAGCAGGCTACTGCGGCGTTGCTGGCACATCCCCGTGCCACAATGCAGATCGAACGGAGCCGACGCCAGATGTACGAGCGGCTCGAGGAAGTCCTCGGTGCGCGGACTGCTGACGCACTGATGGAGCACCTCCCGCCCGTTGGCTGGGCTGACATCGCGACGAAGAGGGACTTGGACCTGGGCTTGGACGCGCTCGAACACCGTCTGGTGACTCAGGTCCATCGCGAGATCAACCGGACGATTCTGTGGTTCGTGCCGACGATGCTCAGCGGTGTCGGCCTAGCCTTCGCAGCTGCTCGCTTTTCCTGACGGCCTGCTGACACTCCGCTGAGACACCCATCATCCGCGTGAGCGACTCTGGGATCATGAAGCCACGACGCCGGTTGAGTTGTGCGGCGATTGCGGCCGTGGCGTTGTTTGCAACGGTTGCACTCACCCTTCCGGCCGGCGCTGCGGACGACGTGAAGGTCAAGCGCGACGTCACCTACCGAACCGTCGACGGCGAGAAGCTCGCGCTCGACGTGTACCAGCCCGCGAAGAAGGGCAAGGACCGCCCCGCGGTCGTCCTCATCCACGGTGGTGGCTGGAGGATGGGCGGCAAGCAGGCCTTCGCCGACCAGGGCAACCAGCTGGCCCGGCGCGGCTTCGTCGCCTTCTCGGTCAACTACCGGCTCGCACCCGACCACCCGTACCCGGCTGCCGTGGACGACGTCGAGGCCGCGGTCGAGTGGGTGCGGAAGCACGCCAAGGACTATGGCGTCGACCAGAAGCGGATCGGCGCCCTCGGCGGCTCCGCGGGCGCGCACCTCACCGGCATGCTCGCCACCGTCGGCGAGGGCGCGCTCAGCCGCGGGCACCGCATCGCCGCCGGCGTGTCGTGGTCGGGTCCGATGGACCTCCGGCCCCTCGGCACCCTCCCGCCGTCGACGCCCGCCGCCGCGGGCGCGGTCCCGACGTTTCTCGGCTGCACGTCCGACGCCTGCCCCGACAAGTACGCCGAGGCGTCGCCGATCACGCACGTAGACAAGAGCGACGCACCGATGCTGATCGTCAACTCGACGATGGAGCTCGTGCCCCAGTCACAGGCCGATTCGATGAAGGCGGCGCTCGACACAGCCGGCGTGGCGAACCAGGAGATCATCTTGCCCGGCAAGGCTCACGCGCGCGCCTACGCGAACCGGGTCTGGGACCAGACGGTGGCGTTCCTCGAGAACTATCTGAAGAGGTAGCCGCGAGGCGCATCGCGAACCTCCGGGCGTACGATCGGCGCGCAGGACAACGCATCGCCGGGAGGGGGAGCGATGGCAGCGACCGATCCGACCTGGAACTTCCAAGACCCCGCCAGCAAGGACCGCGTGCTCGGCGTGCTGCGCGACGAGATGGACGAGACGTTCACCCTCGCCGCAGACCCGGCGCGGTGGCAGGGAGCGACGGCGTGCGCGGGCTGGCAGACGTGCGACGTGATGGGCCATCTCGTCGACGCCACCGAGGGTTATTTCCCGGCCTTCGCGGCAGCCCGCAGTGGCGACGCCATGCCCGAACCCCTGGGGTTGCGGGCGATGCCGGCGCTGGCGGACAAGAACGCGCGGGAGCTGGGTGCGTTGCCGCAAGACGTCCTGCTGAAGCGCTTGCGCGACGACGCCGACCGGATGATGGGTGAGTTCACCTCGCTATCGGCGGAGGACTGGACCGGCCTCATGCCGCCGCACAAGTACATGGGCCCGCTGCCGGCGATGTTCTATCCCATGTTCCAAATGGTGGACTACGCCGTCCACCGCTGGGACGTGGAGGAAGGCACGGACCGGCCGCACATGCTGTCGGGCGACGCCGCCGACCTCCTCGTACCGGTGATCTTCGTGTTGTGGAGCGCGACCGCCGACACCGGTGGCGTGCAGCAGCCCTACTCGGTCGGGATCCGCACCTCGGGCCAAAACGGCGGCGAGATGCGCGCCGACGTCTCGAGCGAAGGCGTGCAGTTCAGTCCCGGCAGCATCGAGGACTGCGCCGCGATCCTGGAGTTCGACCCCTCGACGCTCGTGCTGACCGGCTACGGGCGCATCAACGGCGGCACGGTGCGCGGCGACCCGCAGGTCGCAAGCAACTTCCGTTCGCTCTTCTTCCCCATTTGATCCGCACGATCCCCGTCCTGTTCCGGCGGGCCGTCGACGACGCCGGCGGCATGACGTGGCTGCTCGCGGAGGGGATGAGCTACACGTACGCCCAGGCGAGTGAGCGCGTGGCGCGCGCCGCGAGCGGCCTGCGTGCGGCCGGCGTGGGCAAAGGCGACCGGATCGTGGTCACCGCCAAGAACAGACCCGAATTCCTGCTGAGCTGGCTCGCGCTCATGGAGGTGGGCGCCGTCCAGGTGCCGGTCAACCCCAAGAGCTCCTCCGCCGAGCTGGCCGGCTTGGTGACGCAGGTGGAGCCGCGGGCAGTGGTGACCGACGACGACCTCGCGCCCACCGTCGACGCGACGCTGCGCGAGACGACGGCCGCGGCCACTTGGCTGGATGTCGACGAGCTGTTCGGCACTCAGCCCGACGGCCGAGGTCCCGCCGACGTCGAACCCGACGACGTTGCCGTCATGATCCCGACGTCGGGCACCACGGGCCGCTCGAAGCTGGTCATGCAGACGCACCTCGCCTACGTGATGGCCGGTGAGGGGTTCCCGTACTGGCTGCGGCTGACGAGCGAGGACCGTCTCATGACCTCGCTGCCGCTCTTCCACATCAATGCGCCGGCGTACTCGGTGCTCGGCTCGGTCGCGGCCCGGGCGAGCGTCGTACTGCTGCCGGCGTTCTCGGCGTCGACCTTCCTCGACGCGGCGCGCCACTTCGGGGCCACGGAGTTCAACGCGATCGGGGCGATGGTGGAGATCCTGATGCGCCAGCCCGAACGTCCCGACGACGCCGAGACGCCGCTGCGTCTGTGTTACACGGGCCCCTCGCCTGATCGGGTACGCCAGCTCGAGATCGAGCGGCGCCTCGGCCTGGAGGTGGTGTGCGGCTACGCGCTCTCCGAAACGCCGTACGGCCTCGTGTGGCCGCACGGCTCACGTCCGTACGGGACGCTGGGCGCGGCGCGCCAGCATCCCGAGCTCGGGCACGTAAACGACGCGCGCGTCATCGCCGACGGTCACGCGGTCGAGGCCGGCGAGGTCGGGGAGCTGGAGTTGCGCAACCCCGCGATCATGCGGGGGTACTACGAGATGCCCGACGAGACGGCCGCGGTGCTCGCCGACGGCTGGCTGCGCACGGGTGATCTCGTCCGCGACAACGGGGACGGCACTTACACGTTCGTCGGGCGGAAGAAGGAGGTCATCCGCCGCCGGGGCGAGAACCTGTCGCCGGCGGAAGTCGAGGCCGCGTTGGAGCGCCATCCCGACGTCGCCGAGGCCGCGGTGGTCGGCGTTCCGTCGGAGCTGTCGGAAGAAGACGTGAAGGCGTTCGTGGTGCCGGCGCCGGAGCGCACTGTCGACGTCGGGGCGCTGCACGCGTTCGCGCGCGAGCACCTCGCCCGGTTCAAGGTGCCCCGTTACTACGAAGTCTTGAGCGAGCTGCCGCACACGCCGACCGGTCGACTGGCGAAGCACCAGCTGCCGTCGGAACGCACCCGCGACGAGATCGACATGGAGGACGTCTGATGACACGCCCGGAGCCGGAGCCCCTGCGCACGTGGATCGGATCAGCGTCCGCCGACCGGATCACCGTCGCCGGTCGCGATCTTCCCAGTGAGATCATGGGACACCTCACGCTCACCGAGCTCGCCTACCTGCTCGTCACCCGCCGCGAGCCCACCCCGAGCGAACGGCGGATGCTCGACGCCGTGCTCGTGTCGCTCGCGGATCACGGCCTCACACCGAGCGCGCTCGCGGCGCGCTTGACGTACACGGGCGCGCCGGAGGCGGTGCAGGGCGCGGTGGCGGCCGGGCTGCTCGGCGCGGGCAGCGTGTTTCTCGGCCCCACCGGCGACACCGCCGAGTTCCTCGCCGATGCGCTCCTCAACTTCGCTCAGCGAAGCTCAGGAGCGCATCGTGAGCTGCGGGAGATCGCCGAGGCCGCCGTCGACGCCCGCCGCGCCGCGGGCCTGCGCGTCCCCGGCCTCGGGCATCCCGTCCACCGCACCGAAGACCCGCGCACGCCGCGGCTGTACGAGCTCGCCGCTGAGGAGGGACTGCTCGGGCCCCACCTCCGGCTCCTGGCTGTCGTCGCCGAGGTGTACGCGGAGCGCAGCGGCCGCCGTCTCCCGATCAACGGCGCCGGAGCGGGCGGCGCCGCGCTCGCGGACATCGGCGTGCCGCCGGCGAGCGTCCGGGGGTTCGCGCTCGTCGCCCGCACCCCCGGCCTCGTGGCGCACCTCGCCGAGGAAGCCGAGGCCCCGCTGGGAAGGCAGTTGTGGCTCGGGCTCGAGCGACGAGCAGGCGCCGAGTGACGCGCGGTGCGAGGCGTGCAGCCTCGCGGGCGTACCGTGTGCGTCGATGACCCAACCGATCGCGACGTCCGCTCCGCTCACGGCGCCGACGCGCTCCGAGGCCGACCGGCGCATGCGGCGGCTGCTACGGCTCCCCGAGGACGCGCCGCGCGGCAGCATCCTCGGCGCCCAGAACGCGTTCAGCCGCTCCATCGCCATCTCGGCGGTTCGGTGCCTGCTGACCTACGTGCTCATCCCGCTGGTGGGGCTCGGCGCCGGCGTCTCGGGCCGGGTCGCCCCCGCCATCGGCCTCGTCCTCGGCGTCGTCTCCATGACGGCGATCTTCTTCGCCATGCGCCGGCTGTTCGCCGCCGACCACAAGTGGCGCTGGTGGTACGCGGGTATCGGCGGCACGGTTTTCGTGTTCCTCCTTGTGGGGACGGGCGTCGACATCGCCGCGCTCCTCCGGTGAGCGAACGGGCGGCCGACGTGGCGACCGCACGGGCTCGCGTCCGCTCGAGGCCGGTGCGATGGATGTGGTTCGTCGCCGGATGGGTCTCGGTGGCGATCGGCTCGATCGGCGTCGTCGTCCCCGGCCTCCCGACGACGGTGTTCTTCATCATCGCCGCCGCGTGCTTCGCGCGCTCGAGCCCGCGGTTCGAACGGTGGGTGCTCGACCTGCCGCACGTGGGACGGGCTGTGCGCGACTACCGCGCCGGCCTCGGCATGTCACGCCGGGCGAAGGCCTTCGCCATCACCATGATGCTGGCGTTCGGAACGCTGAGCATCGTGCTCACGCGGGATCGGGTCGTGATCGCCGTCGCCATCGCAGCACTGCTGGCGATCGGTGTCGGCTACATCGTGTTCCGAGTCCCCACTCGCGAGCGCGTGCTGGAACGGTTCCCAGAGAAGTAGTCAGGCGGTCGCCGCCGCGGGAATGGACACGGTGACCGTCGTGCCCGCGCCGGGCGTCGACTGCACGTCGATCTCGCCGTCCATCGCCCGAGTGAGCGACGCCGCGATCGCCAAGCCCAGGCCGGCTCCACCGAGGTCGGAGCGCGCGACGCGCCGCGATAGAAGCGCTCGAACACGTGCGGCAGGTCCTCGGGAGCGATGCCCGGCCCGGTGTCGTGCACTTCGATGACGACCCGCCCCCCTGACCGACGGGTCGACAGCGTGATGTCTGTATCCTCACCCGCGTGCTCGATCGCGTTCGTCACCAGGTTGGACACGACCTGAAGGAGCCGGTCGTGATCTGCGAGCGCGCATAGCCCGGGTTCCGCCTCCACGACGATTCGGCGGCGTGTCGCGACCGTCGCGCGCAGCAACGCTTCCTCGAGCACGAGCTCGACCTCGACCGGCTCGCGCTTGAGCGGCAGGCCTTCGTCGAGACGTGCCAGCAGCAGCAGGTCCTCGACGATGCGGCCCATCCGGTCGATCTCGTCGACCGCGACCGCGAGCGAACCGCGCGCGTCCGCGCTCTGGAGCTCCTGGGCGAGCAGCTCGAGCTGGCCACGCGCCACCGTGAGCGGTGTGCGCAGCTCGTGTGACGCGTCGGACACGAATCGCCGTTGCGACCGGAACGCCTCCTCGAGACTCGCCAGCATGCGGTTGAACGCTTCTGCCAGTCGACCGACCTCGTCCCGCGGCCCGTCGTGGTCGACACGGCGGGTGAGATCGCCGCTCTCCTCCACGGCCCCCACCTCACGCGAGAAGCGAGCCAGGGGCCGGAGCGTGCGGCGGAGGAACGCCAGCGCGAGCAGCGTGGCAAGCGCCAGTCCGATGGCGCTCGCCCACGCCACCGACGACAGCAGCGCGTCGAGTGTGCGGTCGACGGATGACCGTTCGGCGGCGGCGACGATCGTGCCCGCCGGTTGGCCGTTCCGTTCGAGCGGGACCGTGAGCGCGCGGACCGAGCCGTTGGGCCCGTCCACCGTGTGCCACCCGGACACGTCGGACGTGAGCAGCTCCCGGCTCTGCGCGACGCGCTGGAGGTCGAGACCGCCGGTGCTGGTGAGCACCTCGCCGGCTGAGGTGCGAACCGCCACGACCTCGTCGGCCGGTAACGCCTGGGCCGCGAGCCAGGTCCGCGCCTGGGCGGCGAGGTCCGCAGCGCGCGATACGCCCGTCGCCGGGCCGGTCTGGAACGACGAGACCGCGGCACTGAGCCGGTTTTCGAGCTCGTTGTTCAAGTGATTGCGCGTGAGGCGGATGGTCACGGCTCCGACGGCGAGCAGCGTGGCCGCGAGCAGGAGGAAGTAGATGCCGACGACGCGTACGCCGAGAGGCAATGTCCGGGCCCGCCGCGGGTGCGCGGTCTTCGGTTCCGGTTGCGGAGCCGGCGCTGTGCTCTGGGTTGTCACGGTTGGCGCGGTCACCGTGGGTGCGGCGTCGCCGGCGCCTCGGTACTCGGTGACGATGTAGTGGACGTCGCCGTCGAGCCCGATGTCGTAGACGGTCGGAACTGCGGGATCTCGGGCCGATGCCGAGGCTTCGATCTGTCGCTCGAAGCGGGCGACGAACCCCGGGTCGGCCGCGAGGCGCGGATCGACCACCTTGACGGTCACCGGCCGCGTCAGCACGTTGTCGGTCGCGCGGTAGAGCGTCCCCGTCTCGTCATCACCTGTGCGTGACTCGATGCGGTAACGGCCCTCGAGGACCCGGCCGGTCAGGTCGGATCCCACCCTCGGGCTCAACGACCGCTCCCGGAGCCCGACGATCCCGAGCCCGTCGCCGCGGACCCTGAGGAGCCCGACCCGGAACCGGGCGAGCCCTTGCCACTGTTGCCGCCGTAGTCGTCGAGCCCGCCGTACTCGACGCGGCGCTCGACCGTCTCCGGCGGCCGGGGCGCGCTGGTGGGCGGCGTCGAAGTCGCAGGACGACCAGCCGTGCTCGGCGGTGCCTCTGTCCCGGGCGCGCCCGTGGACGGCGTGCCGGTGGCCGGCGCGCCGCTGTTCGGTGGCGCGGTCACGGGTGCGCGGCCGAGCTCGACGACGCGCTGGGCGTGCGAGGTCGATGTGCCGCCACCCGTGCCGATCAGTACGCCGGCGACGAACAGCACCGCCGCTGCGAGCACACCCACTGCGATCTTCATCGGGCGTGCTCCTCGGCGTTGTCGGGGACGACGAACCGGTAGCCGAGCCCGCGCACCGTCTCGATAAACGGAGCGCCGATCTTTCGGCGGAGGGCGGCGACGTAGCCGTCGACCACGTTGGATCCGGGATCGAAGTCGATGCCCCAGACGAGGTCGAGGAGTTGCGTCCGGGACAGCACCTGCCCGGTGTGCTGCACGAACGTGGCCAGCATTGTCAGCTCGCGCGCGGACAGCGGGACTTCGCGACCTTCGAGCACGGCGCGATGTGCCACGAGGTCGACGGTGACCGGTCCCACCTTGAGCTGCGAGCGGTCCTCGTCGCGCCAGCGCAGACGGGCGCGGATGCGCGCCGCCAGCTCCTCGATGACGAACGGCTTGGTGACGTAGTCGTCGGCGCCGGCGTCGAGACCACCGACCTTGGACCCGGCGTCGTCGAGCGCCGTCAGGACGATCACCGGCAGGCGCGGCTTCACGGCCCGAATGTGCTCGAGGACCTCGAGACCATCCTGCCCCGGGAGAATGAGGTCGAGGAGCACGCAGTCGACCTCGAGCTTCGTCACCAGGTCGGCGCCGGCCGGCCCGTCGGGGGCCGACGTGACGGTGAAGCCTCGGGCGCCCAAGCCGCGCTCGACGATCTCACGGATCCGAGGGTCGTCCTCGACGAGCAGCACGTGGGACATCGGACCTCCTGTCTCAGTCCCGGTCGAGCAACGCGAGGACGATCTTGACGCGGCGGCCGACCTCCGCCGGCCAGTTCGGCTCGAGCACCCGAAACGGGCCCGACGCGAGCAGCAGGAGCGCGAGCGCCTCGCGCCACGCGAGAGCGGCGGGCGGGACGTCGAGCCGGGCCAGAAACGCGTCGCGCACGAGCTCGCGGTACGCCACCAGCGGCGCCCACGCCTCCGGCACCGAAGCACCGAGCGCGATGAGGTGGGCGCAGAAGTTCGCAGCGTCGAGGACCGGATCACCCGGGCCGAGGTCGTCGATATCGATCAGCCCGATCGAGTAGTCCTCGCCAACGAAGACCTGCGCTTCGTACAGGTCGCCGTGTACGAGCCGGTCGGGAAGCGCGGTGTCGTCGCGCTGGGCTCGTTCGACGATGGCGTCGGCGGCGCGATGCACGTCGGCCGCGGCCTTGGGCACGACGCGCGTGAGTAGCGTGCGGGCGTGCTCGGCCATCCGGACCGGGTTCTTTGGCGAGCCCGGGGCGGGCGGGCTGCCGTTGCCCACGAGCCGGGGCAGGTCGTCGAGCACGCCCGCGAGCCGCTCGGGGGCGGGGAGTGATCCTCCGGTCAGAAGGAGGTCGCGCAGCGACCTCCCGCCGAGGGGCGTGAACAGCAGTGCGCCGTCGGTGCTGTCGTCGAGCGGGAGGGAAACGCGCAGTCGCCGGCGTGACCAACGGCGTCCGCGGAGATGGGGCGCAGCACCGAGAATGGCCTCGGCCTTGCGGGGACGGAGAACCTTGCCGAACAGCGCGTCGCTGCGCCCTCGGTCGAGCGTCAGGTAGTGGAAGACGGCTCGGCGCCGGGGCCGGTACCGGAGTGGCTGCACGGCGACCGCCGTGGCGCGGCGCCCGGTCCGCGCCAGCGCCTCGCGGACGACCGGGCCGGAGGCGGCGTCGATCAGGCCGGGCAACG
>DASPXI010000062.1:0-3101 GCA_035637335.1 Acidimicrobiia bacterium | reverse complement strand
GTGCTCATGGCCGGCTGGGCGAGCGCCAACAAATTCTCGCTCCTCGGTGCGCTCCGCGCCGCGGCGCAGCTCATCGCCTACGAGCTCCCGCTGCTCCTCGCGGTCGTCGGCGTGGTCGTGATGGCGGGCACGATGAGCCTCCAGGGCATCGTCTCGGCGCAGCAGAACGGGGCGATCTTCGGCTGGGACGGCATCGGCCTCCCGTTCGTCCTCCCGCAGATCGTCGGCTTCGCGCTGTTCCTCGTGGCCGCGCAGGCCGAGCTCACCCAGACCCCGTTCGACATGCCGGTGGCCGAGAGCGAGCTCGTCGCCGGCTACATGGTCGAGTACACGGGCTTCCGCTTCCTCTTCTTCTTCATCGGCGAGTTCGGCACCGCGTTCGCTTTCGCCGGCCTCGCCGCCACCCTGTTCCTCGGTGGCTGGGCGATCCCGCACGTCACCGACACCGGGTGGTCGAACGTGCTCGGCCCGTTCGTGCTGCTGACGAAGGTCATGCTCGTGGCGTTCCTCATGTTCTGGGTTCGATTCACGTACCCGCGCCTGCGCGAGGATCAGCTGCAGGCGGTGGCATGGAAGTTCCTGATCCCCATCGGGCTCGCGAACATTCTCATCACCGGTGCATTGAAGGTGGCGTTCTGATGCCGAAGCTCCCCAAGAAACCGAAGGCCCCGGGCCTCATCGGAGGTCTCGGCGTCACGTTCAAGACGATGCTGAAGGGCGCGGTCACGGTGCAGTACCCGCACGAGCGGGAGGACCCGCCCCCGCGGGCGCGCGGCGTGATCGCGCTCAAGGAAGAGAACTGCACCGTTTGCATGCTCTGCGCTCGTCAGTGCCCCGACTGGTGCATCTACATCGAGGGCCACAAGGAGAAGCGCCCACCGCGGCGCGAGGGCGGGCGCGAGCGCACCGTCAGCCTCCTCGACCGATTCGACATCGACTACGCCCTTTGCATGTACTGCGGCATCTGCGTCGAGGTCTGCCCGTTCGACGCGTTGTTCTGGAGCCCGGAGTACGAGTACTCCGAGGCGAACATCGCCGACCTCCTCCACGACAAGGAGAAGCTCGGCGAGTGGATGGCCACCGTCCCCGAGCCGGAGCCGCTCGAAGTCGGCGCCGAGTCCGGCAAGAAGTAGCGAGCAGGCGGCCGTATGACCGCTCAGAACGTCGCCTTCTGGGCCCTCGCGATCGCGATGGGAGCCGGCGCCATCGGAGTCGTCCGCTCGCGCAACATCGTGCACGCGGCCCTGTTCCTGATCGTGGTGCTCGTCGGCGCGGCCGCGCAGTACATCGTGCTCCTCGCCGAGTTCGTCGGCATCACGCAGTTCTTCATCTATATCGGCGCCATCGCCGTGCTCTTCCTGTTCGGCATCATGCTGACCCGGGCGCCGATGACGGCGGCCAACTTCGACAACGACCAGCGCTGGCCGGCCGCGATCGTCGCCGTCTTCCTCTTGGGCGTGCTCATCGCGTTGCTCGTGAACGCCTTCGGCCACGACGAGATCAAGCTGACCGACTCGCTGCTGCGGGCGAGCCGGACCGGCCCCGTCGCCGACTCCATCTTCCGCACCTTCGTGGTCCCCTTCGAAGTCGTCTCGATGCTGCTCCTCGCCGCGCTGGTCGGGGCCGTGGTCATCGCCCGGAGGGACTGACCATGGCGCTGAACCAGTACCTCATCCTCAGCGCGTTCCTGTTCTGCACCGGTGTGTACGGCGTGCTCGCCCGCCGCAACGGCGTGCTCGTCCTCCTCTCCGTCGAGCTCATGCTCAACGCCGTCAACATCAACCTGGTCGCGTTCGCCGCCTTCACGAAGCAGATCTCGGGGCAGGTGTTCGCTCTCTTCGTCATCACGATCGCTGCCGCCGAGGTGGGCGTGGGCCTCGCGATCGTGCTGCTGATCTACCGGAACATGAACAGTCCCGACCTCGATCGCGTCGACCAGCTGAAGGGCTGACCGGGGGATGCTGCGCAACGCCTGGATCATCCCGCTCCTGCCCGCGCTCGGTTTCGCCGCGGTCCTGCTGTTCGGGAAGCGGCTGCCGCGCAAGGGCGCCGAGCTCGCGGTCGGCACCGTCGGCGCGTCGTTCGTCCTGTCGTGCATCGCAGCGGTCCAGTGGATCCAGCGCGTCGACGACCACAAGGGCAAGGAAGCGCTCGGCGGCTTCGGGCACGCCCTCCTCCCGAGCCAGGAGCACGGCGTCACCGCCGTGGAGCGTGGCATCACCTGGTGGGAGAACTCCAGCGTGAAGTTCGGCGTCGGGATCCATGTCGACGGCCTCGCCGTGATGATGCTGTTCATGGTCACGCTCGTGTCGTTGCTCGTGCACGTGTACTCGACGAAGTACATGGAGGGCGACCGTAGGTACACGCACTACTTCGCGCTCCTCAACCTGTTCACGGCGTCGATGCTGCTGCTGGTCGTGGCGGACAACACGATCGAGCTCCTCGTCGCCTGGGAGCTCGTCGGCTTCTGCTCCTTCGCGCTCATCGGTCACTGGTGGGAGGAGAAGCCGAACTCCGACGCCGCCGTCAAGGCCTTCCTCACGACGCGCGTCGGCGACGTCGGCCTCATGATCGGGATCATCGTGCTGTTCTTCGCCGCCGGCACGTTCGACATCTCGCGCATCAACGCCCAGGCACTCGGGGGCGACATCGGCCACACGCTGCTCGTTGTCAGCGCGGTGTGCCTTCTCATCGGGATCATGGGCAAGAGCGGCCAGTTCCCGCTGCACACGTGGCTGCCCGACGCGATGGCCGGCCCCACGCCGGTGTCCGCTCTCATCCACGCCGCGACCATGGTGGTCGCCGGCGTCTATCTCGGCGCCCGCCTGTTCCCCGTCTTCTACAAGGGCTTCTCGATCGGGAACGGCGGGCTCAACGCCATGGCCCTCACCGGCGGCATCACGATCCTCATCGGAGCCGCGCTCGCCTTCGTGCAGCGCGACATCAAGAAGGTGCTCGCCTACTCGACGATCAGCCAGATCGGGTACATGGTGATGGCGCTCGGCGTCGGCGCGTGGGTGGCGGCGGTCTTCCACCTGTTCACGCACGCGTTCTTCAAGGCGCTCCTCTTTCTCGGCGCGGGGTCGGTCAGCCACTCCGGC
>DASPXI010000061.1:0-13007 GCA_035637335.1 Acidimicrobiia bacterium | reverse complement strand
GTCAGCGCCACGGTGCTGATCAGTGGCCTCAGTTTGCTGATGATCTACTCGGCGACGCGCGAGCGCCTCGCGGCCGAGGGGGTCGACGAGCTCTACTTCGTAAAGCGGCAGGGGGCGGCGATTGCCGTCGGCGTCGTGCTGATGGGCCTCATCCTCGGCGTCGATTACCGGAAGCTGCGCGACTCCTACGTGCTCGCGTACGGCGCCACAGTGGTCCTTCTCGTCGCCGTGCTGTCACCCATCGGATCCAGCTCGCGTGGCTCCCAGGCGTGGTTCGACTTTCCGGGCGGGTTCCAGCTCCAGCCGTCCGAGCTCGCCAAGTTCGGCATCGTCGTGGCGCTGGCCGGCTACGCGACCGCGCATCGCGGCGAGATGAACTCGTGGCGCGTGACGAAAACGATAGCGCTCGCCGCCATCCCGCTTGTGCTGGTGATGCTGCAGCCCGACTTCGGGACCGCGATGGTGCTCGGCTTGATCGTCATCGCGCTGCTGGCCGTCGCCGGGGCCAGCGTCCGGCACTTGGTCGTGCTCGCCCTGCTGGCGGTGTCGTTCATCGTCGCCATCGTCAACGTCGGCATGCTGAAGGAGTACCAGGTCGACCGGCTCACGAGCTTCGTGACCCAGGACCACGACAAGCGGAGCACGACGTACAACACCGAGCAGTCGAAGATCGCCATCGAGAACGGCGGCTTCGACGGCCAGGGCTTCGGCAACGGTTCGCAGACGGCCGGCGGGTTCGTCCCCGAGCAGCACACGGACTTCATCTTCACCGCGGTCGGGGAGGAATTCGGCTTCTTGGGCGGTGCGACGCTGCTGGGACTGTTCGCGATCGTGATGTGGCGGACGTGGCGAGCCGCCACCGTCGCCCGCGACCGCTTCGGAACGTTGGTCTGTGTCGGTGTGCTGGCGATGTTCGCGTTCCAGATCTTCGAGAACATCGGCATGACGATGGGGATCATGCCCGTCACCGGGATCCCACTCCCGTTCATGAGCTACGGCGGGTCGAGCACGATCACCGCCTTTGCGTGCATCGCCCTCGTCGCCAACGTGTCCATGCGGCGCTTCCGGTAGGGGCCAAAACCCCGGAAAACCGCCATCCGGTACCATGAAGGCAGATGTCCAACCTGTGGCCGCGGATTGAACCGCTCCTGGCCAGGGTCGAGAAACCAGCTCGCTACATCGGAATGGAGCAGGGTGCGGTGTCACCGAGGCACCGCCCGGAAGACGTGTCCTGGCTCCTCGTGTATCCCGACACGTACGAGGTGGGGCTGCCCAACCAGGGGCTCCAGATCCTCTACGAGATCCTGAACGAGCGCGACGACGCCGTCGCGGAGCGGTCGTACGCGCCCTGGTTCGACCTCGAGGCGGAGCTGCGCCGCCACGGCCTCCCGCTGTTCTCGCTCGAGACGCACCGCACCGCTGCCGACTTCGACGTGATCGCCTTCAACCTCTCCGCCGAGCTCGTCTACACGAACGTCCTGAACTGCCTCGACCTCGCCGGCGTGGCCGTCCGCGCCGATCACCGCCGCCCGGACGACCCGATCGTCGTCGCCGGGGGGCACTGCGCGTTCAACCCCGAGCCCATGGCCGACTTCGTCGACGCCTTCGTGATCGGCGACGGCGAGGAGCCGGTCGGCGAGATGACCGACGTCATCCGGGACTGGAAGCGCTCCGGTCGAACGACCCGCGAGGGCGTGCTGCGCGAGCTCGCCACCATCCCGGGCGTGTACGTGCCTGCGATGTACGACGTCGACTACGACGGCCCGTTCATCCGGGAGGTACGCCCCCGTTTCTCCGACGTGCCCGACCGGGTCGACAAGCGCACGGTCGCCGACCTCGCCGACTGGCCCTACCCGAAGCGGCAGCTCGTGCCGCTCGTCGAGGTCGTCCACGACCGTCTGAACGTCGAGATCTTCCGGGGCTGCACGAGGGGTTGCCGCTTCTGCCAGGCCGGCATGATCACCCGGCCGGTGCGGGAGCGGCCCGAGGAGCAGGTGCGCACGATGGTCCAGGACGGACTGCGGCGCACCGGCTACGACGAGGTCGCGCTCACGTCGCTGTCGAGCGCCGACTTCTCGGGCATCGACGGTCTCGTCGCCGACCTCGTCAACGACCAGGAGGGCACGGGTTGCGTCAGCCTCTCGCTCCCGTCACTGCGCGTCGACGCGTTCACGGTCGGTATCGCGAGCGAGATCCAAAAGGTGCGTCGCACCGGGCTCACCTTCGCGCCCGAGGGCGGGACGTGGCGCATCCGTCAGGTCCTCAACAAGCTCATCACCGAGGAAGACCTGTACGCGGCGGTCGAGGGCGCGTACTCGCAGGGCTGGCGGCGCGTGAAGCTCTACTTCCTCATCGGGGTGCCGACCGAGATGGACGACGACACGCGGGGGATCGCCGACCTCGCTCGTAACGTCGTCCGGATCGGCCGCCGGTACACGAAACAGGCGAGTTGCACGGCGTCGATCGGCGGCTTCGTGCCGAAACCGCACACGCCGTTCCAGTGGTTCGGCCAGAACGGCGTCGACGAGCTCGAACGCAAGATCGGGCTGCTACGGGGCGCGGTCCGCAAATCGGGCGTGCAGCTGCGCTGGCACGACCCGGCCGCGACCTTCGTCGAGGGCATCGCCAGCCGTGGCGACCGTCGCATCGGGCGCGTCATGGAGCGTGTTTGGCGCGACGGCGGCACGTTCCAGGAGTGGAGCGAGCGATTCGACCTCGGCCGGTGGCTCGACGCCATTGCCGCCGAAGGGCTCGATCCCGACTGGTACGTCACTCGGCACCGGACGGAGGACGAGGTGCTGCCTTGGGACCACATCTCGGCCGGGCTGCACCGGGACTTCCTGTGGCAGGACTGGCAGGCGGCGCTGCACGAACACGGCCTTCCCGACTGCCGCTGGACACCCTGCTACGACTGCGGTGTGTGCACCGACTATGCGCTCGAGCACGTCGTCGCCTCACCCGTCGCGCCCGCGGGCGGCAGCCAGGGTACGGGGCAGGATCTGAGCCGAGGCGGCGACATGCCGGTGCAGTTCCTCGGCGTGCGCGAGAAGGCGGGTGCAGGTGCGGGGTGACGCCGGGTTCCCGGTCCGGATCCGTTTCGCGAAGCACGGCAAAGTGCGGTTCATCTCCCACCGCGACGTGGCGAGGGCGTTCGAGCGCGCGTTCCGCGTCGAACGGCTGCCGCTGGCGTTCACGCAGGGTTTCGCGCCCCGGCCCAAGGTGAGCTTCGGATTGGCCCTGTCCGTCGGGCACGAGAGCGACGCCGAGTACCTCGACTTCGAGCTCGTCGGGCCGGTGCCGCTGGACCCCTTGGCGTCGCGGCTGTCCGGGGCGTTGCCGGAGGGGATCGACGTGACCGGCGTCGCGCCGCTCGTCGACCGCGCGCCGGCCTTGCAGGAATCGGTGACCGCCGTGAGCTACCGGGTTGCCGTGAACCGTGAGGACGGCGCCCTCGAAGCGGCGGAGCTCGCAGCGATCGTCGACGGGGCGGGGGCCCGTTCCGCCCTGCCGGTGACCCGGAAGCGCAAGGGTCGCGAGGTCACTGACGACCTCCGGCCTATTGTGCGGGCCATGACCGTCGTGGACGTCGACGATCTCGGCCCCGTCCTCGACCTGGAACTGTCCACCAACCCGCGCGGCGCCCGGCCGGCCGAGGTGCTCGCCGCCATCGGCGGCGACCTCGTCGACCGTTGGGTGCTGCGCACCCATCAATGGATTGAGCGCGGCGGCGCGCGGCTAGAGCCGCTCGAAGCCGACGCGCGTCAGCGCGTGCCGGAGGCGCGCGCCTCATGAGAGAAGGATTCAATGTCCGACGAGACACGCACGGAGGCCGAGGAGGCCTCCGCCCAACACGACGCGAGTGCTGCGCCGGCCGAAGGGGCCGGCAACCCGACTGAACCTGAGAAGACAGCAAGCGGCGGACGCGCCGGCACCGCGAACCGTGCCGGTGGCGCTGCCAGGCGTCGGCGGCGTCGTGGCTCTCGCGGCGGCCGAAACCGCCGCAAGCCGAAGACCGCGTCCGCGCCCGACGGCGCCACCGCGCAAGACACGTCGGACGCCGGGGAGGACTACACCGACGCCCCCGCCGATCGTGGTCTGACGACCGAAGACGTCGCCGCCGACGCGCGCGAGGAGGCCGGCCTCGCCGAGGCCGAAGCCGGCGCGGTCACGCTGGAAGCCGCCGACGCACCGGCGCTGGAAAAACCGAAGATCGGCGACACCAGACCCGCCCCACCAGCCGGTGGCGACGGGAGCAAGCCGCGCACCCGACGTCGTCGTCGCGGCGGGCGCGGCCGCGGACGAGGACGCGGACGCGGCGACGGCAATGGCAACGCCACCACGGCAACCGAGGCCGTGCGCGCCGATCTCGGCGTCGACGACGCCGTCTCGCTCGACGAGCTCGACGACACCGCCCTCGAGCGGCGCCGAGGGCGGACCCGCAAAGGACGCCCCGCCGGGCGCTACATGATGGCCGTGCACGTCCGGGATGACCGGCGGACGCACATCGCGGTGCTCGAAGGCCGCAGCCTCGTGGAGCACTACGTCGGATCGCTCGAGCCCGACGACACCGCCATCGACGGCAACATCTACCTCGGCAAGGTGCAGAACGTGCTGCCGGGCATGGAGGCTGCGTTCGTCGACATCGGCACGCCCAAGAACGGTGTCCTGTACCGCGGCGACGTCGCCTTCGACCCGAGCGACGTCGAGGAGAGTCACCCTCGCATCGAGCGGCTGCTCAAGAACGGCCAGTCCGTGCTGGTGCAGGTCACGAAGAACCCGATCGGGGCCAAGGGCGCTCGCCTCACACAGGAGGTGAGCCTCGCCGGCCGGTTCGTCGTCATGGTGCCCGGCCAGCCAGAGACCTACGGGATCTCGAAGCGTCTGCCCGACGACGAACGCCGGCGACTGCGCCGAGTGCTCGAGGGCCTCCGGCCGCCGGACGCGGGGCTGATCGTGCGCACCGCAGCCGAGGGCGCGACCGAGGCCGAGCTGGCGCGGGACGTCGAACGGCTGCGGGCGCAGTGGGAGCAGATCTCGAAGCTTGCCCGGCGGGCGAAGGCCCCCGCGCTCGTCTACCAGGAGCCGCCGCTCGTCGTGCGCGTGATCCGCGAGGAGTTCACCAAGGAGTACCGCGGCGTGATCATCGACGACCGCGACCTCTACGAGCAGGTCCGTGGTTACGTCGAGGCGATCGGACCCGAGCTCGCCGACCGGGTCGAGTACTACGACCAGGAGGAGGAGGGCCTCCCGCTGTACGAGCGGTTCCATGTGCAGGAGCAGCTCCTCAAGGCACTCGACCGGAAGGTGTGGCTGCCGTCGGGCGGGTCGTTGATCATCGAGGGCACCGAGGCGCTCACCGTGATCGACGTGAACACGGGCAAGAACGTCGGCCGGTCCAACCTCGAGGAGACCGTGTACCGCAACAACCTCGAGGCGGCCGAGGAGGTCGCCCGCCAGCTCCGCCTTCGTGACATCGGCGGGATCATCGTTGTCGACTTCATCGACATGGAGATTCCGCAGAACCGGGAAGAGGTCATGCGTGCCTTCCGCGCCGCCCTCGCCCGTGACAAGACCCGCACCCAGGTCTTCGACATCTCGGAACTGGGGCTCGTCGAGATGACGCGGAAGCGGATCTCGGAAGGCCTGGTCGAGACGTTCAGCCGGACGTGTCCTACGTGCGACGGGCGCGGGTTCCTGGTCGACGAATCCCTGCTCCAATGAACGGTCGGATACCCTGTCCCGCTCCGGGATCTCGCCGAGGACCTGACGCGCCATGTACGCAGTGATCACGACGGGCGGCAAGCAGTACCGCGTGGAGGAAGGCGAGCAGCTCGCGGTCGAGCGGCTCGGCGCCTCGGGCGACGTTCAGCTGGCGCCGGTCCTGGTCGTCGACGGGGACCGCGTGCTCGCCACGCCCGACGAGCTGAAGGCGGTTCAGGTCACGGCACGCGTCGTCGGTGATGCCCGGGGACCGAAGATCGACGGGTTCACGTACAAGCCCAAGACGAACCAGCGGCGGCGCTGGGGTCACCGCCAGCGCTACTCGCTGATCGAGATCACGGCGATCTCGGCCGGCGGCGCCCGCAAGGCGCCGGCGAAGAAAGCACCGGCGACGAAGAAAGCGCCGGCGACGAAGAAGGCGCCCGTCAAGAAGAAGACGCCCGCAGCCAAGAAAGCTCCGGCGAAGAAGGCGCCGGCGAAGAAACGACCGACCAAGCAGTAGGATCACCGGCATGTCGAAGAAGAAGGGTGCTTCCTCCTCCCGCAACGGGCGCGACTCCGCCGCCCAGCGACTCGGCGTGAAGGTGTCGACGGGCACGACGGTGCGCGCCGGCACGATCATCGTTCGCCAGCGCGGGACGCGGTTCCACCCCGGCGACAACGTCAGCCGCGGCAGCGACGACACGCTCTTCGCCACCGCCGACGGCACCGTCCGCTTCGGTCACCGCCGGGGCCGCAAGCTCGTCGACGTCGTCTGACTCTCTCGATGCGTTTCTGAACTTCGCTATACGAAGCTGAAAAACGCGTCAGTACCTATCCTGGGTTCGTGGGCGAGTTCGTCGACGAGGTCCAGGTCAATCTGCGCGGCGGGGACGGCGGCGCAGGCGCGATCTCGTTCCGGCGCGAGGCGCACGTCCCGAAGGGCGGGCCCGACGGCGGCGACGGTGGCAAAGGGGGCGATGTCATCCTGCGCGCCGACCGCAACGTCGCGTCGCTGCTCGCCTTCCGTGACCATCCGCATCGGCGTGCCGCGTCCGGCGCGCACGGCTCCGGCAAACGCCGCCACGGCGCTGCCGGCGACGACCTGATCGTGCCCGTCCCCGAGGGCACGGTCGTGAAGAGCCGCGCCGGCGAGACGCTGGCCGATCTCGTGTCGCACGGCGACCGCTACGTCGCGGTGCGCGGCGGTCGAGGTGGGCGCGGAAACGCCAGGTTCCTCTCGAACGCCCGTCGCGCCCCGAGCTTCGCCGAGCAGGGCGAGTACGGCGAGGAGGAGTGGCTCCGTCTGGAGCTCAAGCTGATGGCCGACGCCGCGCTCGTCGGCTTCCCGAACGCGGGCAAGTCGACGCTCATCTCGGCGGTCAGCGCGGCGCGGCCGAAGATCGCCGACTACCCGTTCACCACCCTGGAGCCGCACCTGGGCGTCGTGCGCTCCCGGGACCAGGAGTTCGTACTCGCCGACATCCCCGGGCTGGTCGAAGGCGCGGCCGAAGGACGCGGGCTCGGCCACCGTTTCCTCCGCCACGTCGAGCGCGCGCGGGTCCTGGTCGTCCTCATCGACCTCGCTCGCCTCGAGGGCGAAGATCCCGCCGAGCAGGAGCGCGTGCTCCTCGAGGAGCTCGGCCGCTATCGGCCCGATTTGCTGGATCGCCCCCGCCTCGTCGTCGGGGGCAAGGCCGACGTGGCACTCCACCCGTTCGAGGGCCTGCGCATCTCGGCCGTCACGCACGAGGGGATCGACGAGTTCCTCGGCACCGTGGGCTCCCAAGTCACCAAGGCCCGTGCGGCGGAGCCGGAGCCGACGCCGTTCGTCGTGCTGCGCCCGACCGAGCAAGGTTTCTCCGTTGTCCGCGATGATGACGGCGCCTGGCGCGTGACCGGCAAGAGCGCCGAACGTGTTGTGGCAATGGCCGACCTCACGAGCGACGAGGCCGTCGCCTACGTGCAGGACCGCTTCCGGCGCATGGGCATCGAGCGTGCGCTGGCGCGCGCCGGCGCGCGCGAAGGCGACACCGTGCGCATCGGCCCCGTCGAGCTCGAATACGTGGAAAGCCTGCGCTGATGCCTGCCCGAAGCGAGCAGGCGAAGGTGGTCGTCAAGATCGGCACGTCGTCGATCACCACGGAGACCGGTGAGCTCGACGACGCCGCCGTCGCGAAGTTGTGCCAGGAGCTCGTCGACACGCACCGCGCCGGCCATGTGGTCGTCCTCGTCTGTTCGGGCGCGATTGCCGCCGGCCTGCCCGCGCTCGACCTGCACCGGCGACCCACTGACATCGGCACGCTCCAGGCCATTGCCGCCGTCGGCCAACCCCGCTTGATGCAACGGATCGCCGGGATCCTCGTTGACCATGGCCTCGTCGCAGGGCAGGTCCTCCTCACGCCGCACGACTTCGTGCAACGCGCCCAGTACCTCCACGCGCGCGAGACGCTGCGGCGCCTCCTGGATCTTGGCGTGATCCCGATCGTCAACGAGAACGACACCGTCGCCGACGACGAGATCCGCTACGGGGACAACGACCGCCTGGCGGCCCTGGTCTCGCATCTCGTGAACGCCGAGTTGCTCGTGATGCTCACCGATACCCCCGGGCTCTTCACCGCCGACCCCCGCCTCGACAGCGAAGCGTCGCTCATCGAGGAGATCGCCGAGGTGGACGCCGCCCTCGAAGCGGTGGCGGGCGGTTCCGGCACCGCTCGCGGTAGCGGGGGGATGGCCAGCAAGCTGGCGGCGGCGAAGATCGCGGCGTGGTCGGGCGTCCGGGCAGTCATCGCCGCCGCCGACGCGCCCGGCGTCGTTCTCGACGCCGTCGAGGGGAAGCCGGTCGGCACCGTCATTCGGCCCCGGCAGCAGCGCCTGCCCAGCCGCAAGCTGTGGATCGCGTTCGCGCGCGGCGCCGCCGGCCGGGTCGTCGTCGACGACGGCGCCCGCCGTGCCCTCACGCGAGACGGACGTTCCCTGCTCCCCGCCGGCGTGCGCGGCGTGGACGGTCGCTTCGAGGCGGACGATGCCGTCGAGGTCGTCGACGAGGACGGACGGCCGTTCGCCAAGGGCCTGACCCGCGTATCCGCGGACGCGCTCCGGGCGATCGCCGGGCGGCGGACGGGCGACCTCCCCGACGGGATGCCGCACGAGGTCGTCCATCGCGACGACCTCGTCGTGCTGCCGTAAGGGCACCCCTTGCGCGCGCACGTGGCGTCCGTCACACTACGCTTCCGGTAACGACGCCACTCTCGATCCTCGTCGCCGGCCGACGGGGGGAGGGCCCTCGTACGGAGGGCCTCGAATGGCCGGCGAGGAGCGGGGGACGGCACGGGGTCGGACGACCGTACGAGGCGGATGGCTGCGCCAGCGGCAGCGCCTCTGCCGTGCGGGAGCCCGGCCTCGCTGCCCCCCCGAGCCCGCGTTCCACGTACGTGTGTCCGGCGCGCGAATCCCAGAACTAGACCGAGCGGTCAAGGATTACACTCGCCGTCATGCCCGAGCGCGCGCGGCGACGGCGGCTTTGCCGACCGTCGCCGCAGAGCCGGAGCTTGCGACGGCGTCAGTGAGTGTTAGTGAGCTCGGTCGCCGTGCCCGTGTCGCATCGCGGCGCCTGGCCGCGGCGTCGTCGGCCGAGAAGGACGCCGCCTTGCTCACGGCCGCCGATCTGCTCGTCGAGCGGGCGCCCGAAATCCTGGCTGCGAACGCCGCCGACATCGAGCGCGCCACCAGCGAAGGCATGGACGCCGGTCCGCTCGACCGGCTGCGCCTCACCGACGCCCGCGTCGACGGCATGGCGGGCGGATTGCGCAAGGTCGCGGCGCTGCCCGACCCCGTCGGCGAGGTCCTCGATGGCTGGGTGCGGCCCAACGGGCTCGAGATCCAGCGCGTCCGTGTGCCGCTCGGCGTCGTCGCGATCATCTACGAGAACCGGCCCAACGTCACGAGCGACGCCGCCAGCCTGTGCCTGAAGTCGGGCAACGCCGCGCTGCTGCGCGGGTCCGGCTCGGCGCTGCGATCGAACGTCGCGATCGCCGGTGTGCTGCGCGAAGCGCTGCAGAAGACCGGGTTGCCCGAAGACGGTGTCGTGCTCGTGGAAGACGTCGCCCACGAGACCGCTACCCAGGTGATGCAGCTCACGGACTACGTCGACTGTCTGATCCCGCGTGGTGGCCTGGCGCTCATTGAAAGCGTCCGCAAGAACGCGACGGTCCCGGTCGTGATCGACGGCGACGGGAACTGTCACGTCTACGTCGACGCCGCCGCCGATCTCGACGAGGCGCTCGAGATCGTCGTGAACGCCAAGACCAACCGGCCCGGCGTGTGCAACGCAGCCGAGTCCCTCGTCGTGCACGAGGCAGTGGCCGACCGGTTCCTGCCTAGTGCCGGTGCGGCGCTGACCGACCGGGGCGTCGAGCTTCTCGGCGACGAGCAGGCCCACGCGCTCGTGCCCGGTATGGGCGGCGCAACCGACGACGACTTCGGGCGCGAGTTCCTTTCGCTGAAGATGACCGTCGCCGTCGCCGCATCGCTCGACGACGCGATCGCGCACATCAACCGCTTTGGTTCCGGGCATACCGAGGCCATCGTCACCCGCGACCTCGACACCGCCCGCCGCTTCACACGTGACGTCGATGCGGCCGTGGTCATCGTGAACGCCTCGACTCGTTTCACCGACGGTGAGCGCTTCGGGTTCGGCGCCGAGATCGGAATCTCGACCCAGAAGCTCCACGCCCGAGGGCCCATGGGCCTGCGGGAGCTCACCACCTACAAGTACGTGCTGTGGGGCGACGGCCAGGTCGTCGAGTGACGGGCCCCCAACCCACGCGAGGAGCCTGATGGCCGACCGCTTCACGTCCGTTGACGACGTCATCGAGCGCCTGCGAGCGGTCGACTACCTCGCCGACACCAACATCGCCGGTGTCGTGTACCTCGCCGACCGGCTCGAGAAGCCGGTCCTGGTGGAGGGGCCGGCAGGGGTCGGTAAGACCGAGCTCGCCAAGGCGCTGTCGCGTGTCACGGGCGCCCGGCTGATCCGGCTCCAGTGCTACGAGGGCCTCGACGAGTCGAAGGCACTGTACGAGTGGAACTACAAGAAGCAGCTCCTGCGAATACAGGCCGACCGCGAGCACGAGACCAGCTGGGCCGACGTCGAGTCCGACATCTTCTCGGAGCCGTTCCTCCTCACGCGCCCACTGCTCGAGGCGATCCGAGCCGAGGAGCCGATCGTGTTGCTCGTCGACGAGGTCGACCGGGTCGAGATCGAGACCGAGGCGTTGCTCCTCGAGGTGCTGTCGGACTTCCAGGTCTCGATTCCCGAATTGGGCACGATCGTCGGGAAGCAACGCCCGCTCGTGATCATGACGTCGAACAACACGCGCGAGCTCTCCGAAGCGCTGAAGCGGCGGTGCCTCTACTTGCACGTCGACTACCCCGATCTCGAACGCGAGAAGGACATCGTGCGGGTGCGGGTACCCGAGGTCGACGACCAGCTCGCCGAGCAGGTGGCGCGGATCGTCCGGTCGATCCGTCAGCTCGAGCTGAAGAAGGCGCCGTCGATCTCCGAAACCATCGACTGGGCCAAGACGCTGATCTACCTGGGCAAGAACGAGATCGACCCGGAGGTCATCGGCGAGACGCTGCACGTGCTCCTCAAGTACCAATCGGACATCGCCAAGGCCCGTAAGGAGCTCCAAGTCGACGGCGGGCCGCTGACGGCGCGCACGGCGCAAGCTGGACCGTGACGCCGTGCACCACCTGAACCCAGCCAAGCTGACCGACGCCATGGAACGGTTCGCGCCCGCGGACGGCACAGGCAGGGGAAGTCGCGACTCGATGCTCGACGTGCTCCAGGGATTCGTGCACGAGCTGCGTGCCGCCGGGCTCCCGGTGTCGATGACCGAGAACCTCGATGCCATGCGTGCCGTCGAGCACGTCGACATCGCCGACCGCGACACGTTCAAAGCTGCGCTCGGCGCCACGCTCGTCAAGCATCACCATCACTGGCGCGCGTTCGAAACGGTCTTCGACGTCTACTTCTCGCTGTATGCCTCCGGGATCGGAGAGGACGGCGAAGACGGGACGCCGTCCGATCTCGAGTCGATGGAGGCGATGCGGGCCCAGGGCGGCGGCGCGATGGGCGACGTGTCGCCCGAGGAGCTCGCCCAAATGCTGCTCCAGGCGCTCATGAACATGGACCGCGACCAGCTTCGGCAGCTCGCCGGCGTGGCCGTCGAGCGGTTCGCCGGCATGGAGCCGGGACGTCCCGTGGGCGGCACGTACTACCTCTACCGGACGCTACGGCAGCTCGACTTCGAGGGTCTCACGACGCGGTTGATGGGCCAGGCTCGCGAACGCGGCGAGGTCGGCGACGGTGAGCTCGCCGAGCGTCTCGCCGAGGAGGAGTTCCAGGCGCGGCTGCAGGAGCTGAAGGAGCTCGTCGAGGCGGAGATCCGCCGGCGCCTGGTTGCCGACCGCGGGGCCGAGGCGATGGCGCGCACGCTGCGCAAACCTCTCCCCGAAGATGTCGACTTCATGCACGCCTCGCGCGAGGAGATGCTCGCGCTCCAGCGCGCCATCTACCCGCTCACGCGTGCGCTCGCTGCCCGCCTGGCGCGGCGGCGGCGGCGGCGCAACCGCGGCCATCTCGACTTCCGTTCCACCGTGCGCCATTCGCTGTCGTACGGGGGAGTGCCGGCGGAGCCGAAGTTCCGCCACCCGCGTCCGTCACGCCCCGAGGTCATGGTCGTCGCCGACATCTCGGGCTCGGTGGCGAGCTTCGCCCGGTTCACGTTGCAGTTCGTGTACGCGATGGCGAGCCAGTTCTCGAAGGTGCGGTCCTGGGTGTTCATCGACGGCATCGACGAGGTCACCCGGTTCTTCCAGGAGTCCGACGACATCACCGAGGCGATTCACCGGGTCAACACCGAGGCCGACGTCGTATGGGTGGACGGGCATTCCGACTACGGGCACGCCTTCGAGGTGTTCCACGAGCGTCACTACAAAGAGGTGACACCGAAGACATCCATCATCCTGCTCGGTGACGCCCGCAACAACTACCACGCGTCGCAGCACTGGGTGCTGAAAGAGCTGCAGCAACGGGCGCGGCACCTCTACTGGCTCAATCCGGAGCCGCGCGGCTACTGGGACACCGGCGACTCGATCATCTCCGAGTTCGGGATCTACTGCGACGGCGTGTACGAGTGCCGCAACCTGCGCCAGCTCGAGCGGTTCGTCACGACGATCGTGGAGGGCTAACTGTTTTTGGCGTCGCTGAACGCCATATAAGCGGCCCAGCGACGCCAAAA
>DASPXI010000060.1:0-48459 GCA_035637335.1 Acidimicrobiia bacterium | reverse complement strand
TACTCGGAATGGTGCGTCCGTCTCGGTGAGGCGGGGTACGCGACGCCAACCTGGCCCCAGGAGTACGGAGCCGGCCTGTCGCTCGCGCCGGGCCAGGCGAAAGTCGTCAACGAGCTCCTTGGGCACTACAAGGTCCCGCGGCCGTTCAACATCATCGGCCTCGGGATGGGCGGCCCGACCGTCATCACCTGGGGCAGCGAGGAGCAGAAGCAGCGCCTCCTGCGGCCGCTGGCGACGAACCAGGAGATCTGGTGCCAGATGTTCAGCGAGCCCGGCGCGGGGTCTGACGTCGCCGGGCTGTCGACCCGGGCCGTCCGCGACGGTGACGAGTGGGTCGTCAACGGCCAGAAGGTGTGGACGTCACTCGCTCATCTCGCGAAGTGGGGGATGTTGCTCGCCCGGACCGACCCCGACGTACCGAAGCATAAGGGGATGACGTACTTCGTCGTCGACATGCAGGCCCCTGGCGTCACGGTGCGGCCGCTCGTACAGATCACGGGTGACGCCGAGTTCAACGAGGTGTTCTTCGACAACGTGCGCATCCCGGACTCCATGCGCCTAGGCCCCGAGGGCGATGGCTGGCGCGTTGCGGTCACCACGCTCATGAACGAGCGGATCTCGCTGTCGGGCGCGGGCTCGGTGAGCGGCGACACGATCGGCGGAAGCTCCGTGACGCGACTGATCGACCGGCACCGCGGGACCACGGACGCCAGCGCGCGGCAGCGCCTCGCGCAGGCATACATCGAGGGTCGTCTCATCCGTCTCAACAACGAGCGCGCGGCAGCGAAGCGTAAGAGCGGTGCCGAGGCCGGGCCCGAAGGGTCGATCACGAAGCTCATGTCGGCGGAGTTCAACCAGCGGCTCCAGAATCTGGCCGTCGACCTCGAGGGCGTCGGCGGGGTGGCCTGGGCGGGCGGCGAGGCACGACCGCGCGGCGGAGGTCGCCCGACATGGCTCGATGACGACGACGACCGCGGTTCGATCGCCCGCGGCTTCCTGCGGGCGCAGGCGAACACGATCGAGGGCGGGACGTCCGACATCATGCGCAACATCCTCGGCGAGCGTGTTCTCGGTCTGCCCAAGGAGCCCGACCCTTCGCGCGATACCCCGTGGAAGGACGTCCCGCGGTCCGGTTAGTCGCGGCCGAATTGGGTGCGCAGCACCGATGAACCGCAAGCTGCGGTCATTCCTCCGGCGACGGGGCGCCACTGCCGAGGAGATCGAACGAGCCGAGCGCGAGGGCAGGCTGGTCGTGCTGGCGTTCGACTACCGGCTCCTGCCCGGTCGGCCTCGCTACACGTTCGCCGAAGCGTGTGGCCGAGCCAATTTCGACGAAGCAACCCTGAAGCGGCTCTGGCGCGCATTGGGATTTCCCGATCCCCCGCCCGGCGAGCGACTGTTTCGCGACGAGGACGTCGAGGCCATCATCACGATGCGCCGCCAGATCGAATCCACCATCGTGCCCGTCGGCGAGAACCTCGAGGGGATCGTGCAGATCGTGCGGGTCGTCGCCGGCTCGTTGGCGAAGATCGCCGAGGTGGAGAGCGACGCCCTGGCGAGCGCGGTGCGGGAACGACGGCGCGCCGGGATTCCGGAGGACGACATCGCCGCCGAAGTCCTGGAGTCGTTGGACTGGTCGAGGCTGTCGCGGCTCATCGACTACGCGTTGCGGCTGCAGCTCCGGGCGGCGGCGCGTCGCAAGCTGATCGCGACGAATCCGGACGCGATCGGCGCCGAGAACCTGGCGGTCGGCTTCGTGGATCTCGTGGGCTATACGGCGTTGAGCCAGGAGCTCGAGCCCGAAGAGCTCGCCGCGCTCGTCACTCGATTCGAGGAGCTCGCCTACGACACGGTGGCCGAGCACGCCGGTCGTGTCGTGAAGACCATCGGCGACGAAGTGATGTTCGTCGACGCCGAGATCGCGAACGCGGCCAACATCGCGCTGCGCCTCACCGAACGATCGGCTGTGGATGAGCTGCTGCCCGAAGCGCGCGCCGGGCTGGCGGCCGGCACGGTCCTTTCGCAGGAGGGTGACTACTACGGTCCGGTCGTCAATTTGGCCAGCCGGCTGGTGGAGCTGGCACGGCCGGGAACCGTGCTCGCGTCCGGCGAGGTGCGCGATGCCCTTGCCGACGACCCCGCGTTCGTCTGGCACCGGCTGCGTAGTCGCCGCATCCGAGACATCGGGCGGATCGAGGTCTGGGCGCTCGAGCGTGCCCGCGAGCAGGTGTCGGAGCCGGGGGGCGGGTGAAGGAACCCTCGGATTGACCCCCGATTCGGGTGCGGTACTTTTGCGCCAACATGTCTGGAAATTCCCGCGACTCGGCCGGCAACCCGCTGTGCCTGCTCGCCGTGCATGCGCATCCCGACGACGAGGCGTCGAAGGGCGCGGGCACCGTGGCGAAGTACAACGACGAAGGCATCCGTTGCGTGCTCGTGTGTTGCACTGGTGGCGAAGCCGGTGACATCCTCAATCCGGCAGCGGACAGTCCCGATGTGCGGGCGAACCTTGCCGAGGTCCGCCTGGCCGAATTGCGCGCAAGTGTCGACGCAATCGGGTACAGCGCGCTGCACATGCTCGGCTATCACGACTCGGGTATGCCCGAAACGGATACCAACAAGCGATCCGACAACTTCGCGAACGCGCCACTCGACGAGGCCGTAAGCCGACTCGTGCGTGTGACCCGCAGCGAACGCCCGCAGGTGATCGTGACGTACGCCGAGGACCGCGAGTTCTACCCGCACCCCGACCACATCCGCGTGCACGAGATCTCAGTTCCTGCCTTCGAGACTGCCGGCGATCCCGAGCGTTACCCCGAAGCGGGAGAGCCGTGGCAGCCGTCGAAGCTCTATTACATGGGCTGGTCGAAGCGTCGCGTGCTGGCGCTGCACGAGGCGTACCTGCGTCTCGGCCACGAGAGCCCGTTCGAGCGATGGTTCGAGCAGGGCTTCCCGGACCACGACGACCGCTTCACGACGCACGTCGACATCGGCCACTATCTCGACCGGCGTCGCGCGGCCCTGCTGGCGCACCGCACGCAGGTCGATCCCGAGGGTTTCTGGATGCGGCTGCCCGACGAAGTCGTCCGCGACACCTTCCCCTGGGAGGAATACGTGCTGGCACGCTCGCTCGTCAGCTCCTCGGTTCCCGAGGGCGCACCCGAGGACGATCTGTTCGCCGGGCTGCGGGCCGAGGTCGAGACGCCCCGGTAGCGTGCCGGTGAGTTGGCGTGACGCGATCAGACAGCGTCACGAAATGGTCGGACGCGGTGTACTCATGGGGTGGAGAGCTCGACGGCTGCGGGTAGGAGCGGTGCCGTGAGCCGCCGACTCCGCCGCATCATTCAAGTCTCGGCTGTGGTGGTCATCGTCGCGTCTCTGGTCGTGGCCCGAGTCCTTTCGATCGAAAGCGACCGGGTCGGGGTACTCGGTGTGGCCCAAGCGGGGCTGTTCGTGGCGTTCGCAATCGCGGCCTTGACCTTGTTCGCGACCGTCGTCATGGACTTCGACCGGTGGGTCGACACCGTCCCTCCGGTGCCGAAGCGCCCGGTGCGCCGGTGGGTCGGGCGCAACGCCAGGCGAATCAGCCGGCTGCTCGCCTTGGTGCTCGCGTGGTACGGCGCCGTCATGAGCTGGGTGTGGTCGACGACCGGTGAGGCCCTGGGCTGGGTGTTGAGTCGTTGGGTCGCCGGCGTGTCATCGCTGTCCGTGTGGTTGGCCCGGGCCGGGACCCGGGTGTTTTCGGCCTACCGGGTCGGGGCGCATCGGGTGTGGTCGTTTGTGGGCCGCGGGCTCGTGTGGGTGCTTGCTCTCGTGGGCGAAGGCCTGACGTGGTTGTGGGTGTCTGCCGTGCAGGTCGGTGCCTGGGTGCTGGTGCGGTACCGGGCCGGGGCGCATTGGCTGTGGCTGTCGACGGGCCGCGGGTTCGTGTGGGTGCTTGCTCGGGTGGGCGAAGGCCTGACGTGGTTGTGGGTGTCCGCCGTGCAGGTCGGTGCCTGGGTGCTGGTGCGGTACCGGGCCGGGGCGCGTTGGCTGTGGTTGTCGGCGGGCCGCGGGTTCGTGTGGGTGCTTGCTCGCGTGGGCGAAGGCCTGACGTGGTTGTGGGTGTGGCTGGTTCGCGCCGGCGGCTCGGGTTGGGCGGCGTTTCGGGCCGGGATGCGTTGGCTGTGGTTGTCGGCGGGACGCGGGTTCGCGTGGGTGCTTGCTCGGGTGGGCGAAGGCCTGACGTGGTTGTGGGTGTGGCTGGTTCGCGCAAGCTCCTCGCTGATTGTTCGTCTCGGCGCGGCGGTCAGTCAGCGGTGGCGCGCCGCGTTTGGCCGCGAGCGCGTGACGACGTCGACACCGCGTCGCCCGTGGTACTCGTCGGCGGTGGACAGTGTCCTGGGGATCCCGCCCGAGGGCGCGCCGCTCGATCCTGTGACTCGTCGTCGCGCGACTCGTCCGAGACCTGCCAACCGCCCTCGTCCATTGCGCCGCCCTACGTACGGCGACCACGCCGAGACGATCAGCTCTCGGAACGCGACGCGCACCACGTCGGACAGCGGCCTGACGTCAGACTCGAGAGCGCGCTACGTGGGTCGCCAGATCACCCGTCGCGGGGAACGTCGCAAGTCGGAGGAGCTCCTCGCCGACGCGCTGGCTCGGTTCCGCTCAGCCCGCAGCCAGCCACACGAGCGCGAGGAAGACCGCGAGGATCCCTGAGCCTTTCGGCCGAGACCCGTCCGAAGAAACTCGAAGTTCGCCCTTCCCAAATCGGCTGCGTGGCGCGACGGTATCGGCGCGACTGTTGCTTCACGGATAGGAGGCGAAAGGAGGATGGGGGGACTCGTCCTGTGGCTCCTGATTATTCCCGGGCTCATCGGCATCGCCGTGTGGGAACGGGGGGGCGGGCGGGTGCCGAAGATCCCTGAGTTCGAGCTGCCGGTGCATGGTTTTCCGGCGTTGCTGTTCGGTCTCGTGATCGCGCTCCTCGCGCTCGCGATCATCGTGATCGATCTCGCTGTCATCTCGACGGCCGTCGATTAGACCCGCATATTCGGCACGTCGGGTGGTGGTGCTACGCGCGCATTCCCGTCTCGATCCAACGCTCGAACCGTTGCACCTGCTCTTCTGGCCACTCGCCATCGCATGGCATCGAGCCTTCGCGCAGGCGATCGAGGATCGCGGTGGCATGCTCCCTGACCTCGTCATACGACGACAAGTCGAACGCCCACGCCATCGACTCCTGGTCCTCGGCGCGGAACAGCGGCTTGATGTCCTGCTCGAAGCTCACTGCCTCAGCTGCGGGCACTTCGGTCACCTCCCAATGCTCAACCGGCGCCGGCGAGGGCGCGAGCTTCGCGCGCCACGCGGCGTGCCTCTTGCAGCGGTACCGGCGTGCGCGCCGCGTCCGTCGATGCGGCGAGGACGACCCGGGCCGCCGACTCGGGGCTCGTGCGCCAGCCGGCGTGGGCGACCACGGGCCGGGCACCGGTCTTGGTGCAGACCCAGAAGCCGACGACGCGATCGTCCACGCGCACCGGCTCCATCGCGCCCCGTCGAAGCTCTGGTGACGGTCCCCTCGCAACGAGCAGACGCTGGGTCACGCCCACAGTTGCGATCCCGGTGACCGCGCCGAGATGGACGGCCAGTCCGGCTCGCCGGGGGTGGTCGGTGCCGGTTGCATCCACGAGGAGAACGTCGGGAAGCAATTCGAGCGCCAGAACAGCCCTCGCGAGCGCGGGGCCCTCTCGCCGGGCGAGGAGGCCCGGCCTGTACTGCGCCGGCACGCGTTCGGCTGCCACCGCCTGAGCGAGGACGTCGTCGGCTCGGCGTGGCATCCCGTTCGCGGGAGCGCCTCGCAGATGACGGTCGACGGATCGGCCGCTCCTCCCCGAGGACGCAGCGGGCTGCCACGCGACGGCTGCCGCCCAGGCCCGATCCCCGGGATGGCCCGGTCCTGCCTCACCACGCGCAAACGCGACAAAACATCCGCCGACGACAGGCCGGGGCGGCGACAACCAGGGATTGGTCGTCCGGGTGGACTCGGCCTGTCGTGCGAGCTCGTGCTGAAGATCGACGAGGTCGTCATCGGTATCCGGCCATGCGACGACGCGGCTGGGCACCATCCCATGATGGCGCTGATCGCCACGACGGCTCGCGCGTACAATCCGCGCACCACAACCAAAGGGGGCCGCCCGATGCCCAAGTACCTCACCCAAGAGTGGCTCGACGACGTCACGAAGATGGCGCAGGGCCAGCCCGACCGCCCGGGCGCGTCGGCCCGGATGCAATACGTCGTCACCGGCGGGCCCGAGGGCGACATCAAGTACTACTGGGTGCTCGAGAACGGCAAGCTGCTAGAGAACAAGGTCGGCGAGATCTCCGACGCCGACTTCACGCTCACGCTGACGTGGGACGACTCGGTGAAGGTCCAGAAGGGCGAGCTCGACGCGAACGCCGCGTTCATGCAGGGCCGGATGAAGGTCACCGGGAACATGGGCAAGCTCATGCAGCTGATGCCGCTCACGAACTCACCCGAGTACAAGGAGCTCCAGGAGGAGATCCGCGGGATCACCGAGTACTGAGACCGGCCCAACGGCAAGTCAGAGCCTGAGCTTCGCGGTGCGGAACACCCGACTGACCCGCGCACGGCCTTGGCGTAGAAGCCCACCGGGCCGACCCAGGCGATCTCCGCCTGGTCGACGCCGTCCTGCGCGAGGTCGCCGCACAACGCGCCGAGCAGCGCCCGCCCGACCCCGGCGCGCTGGCGGTCGGGGTCGGTCGCCATCGGCCCGATCCAGCCGCGCCGGTTCACGGAGTGGCAGGCGAAGCCGATCGTGTCGCCACCGTCACGTGCCGCGAAGCACGTGGCGCCGGAGACACCGCGTTCGACCTCGTCGACCCAGTGCCGGAACGATCGAACTGCGAGCGTTGACGCGCCGTCACCTTCTTCGCGCTCGATGACGACGCCGGCGGGAGGATCGGCTCGGAAACCCGTCGCGATCGCCATGTTGCATTCGGCGCCGTACGGCTCGAAGCCCATCGCCTCGAACAGCGAAAGCGCGGCGGTGAATCGGTAGTCGACACCAGGCCAGACGTAGCGCGGGATCGCGTTGCCGAGATGGAGATCGAGGGCACCGACGGCGCGCGCCCGTTCCGCGCACGCGTCGACCAGCTCTCGTCCACGCCCTTGTCTCTGGTCATCGGGATGTACCGCCAGGAGCACGATCCACGCCGCGGCCGCGTCTCCGAAGCGCTTGAGCGTCAGTGCGGCGGCGCCGCGGTCGTCGCCGAGGATCTCGGACTCAGGCCCGTAGCAGCAGGTCTCGAGGTCTGCGGCCGACAGCAGCTCGTCCGGGAGCGCCGCTCCGACCAGTCGGGCCAGCCGGTCGGCCGCAGGCGTCACGCGGCGCGTTGGAGCTCGCGGAGCTGCCGGTAGCCGATCAGGTGCGCGCCCGCCCGGTCGATGAGGTCACGCAGCGACGGATCCGCGGAGAGGTACGCGTGGTCCTCGACTCGGCCGGCCCAATCCGTGTAGGCGGCACGCAGCTCGTCCGTGTCGATGCCGGGATGCAGGTACACCTCGGTGACGCCCGGACGCAGGTCGAACAAGACGCGCTCGATGCGCCGCCTCGCGCCCACAGGGCACAGCACGAAATGGTCCGGGAAGACGATCCCCTCTTTCTCGGCGAGCTGGCGGGCCGGGAAGCCGACGACGCGCTCGGCCGAGCTGCTCGCCATCCGGAGCGGGAGCCGGAAGTCAACGGCGAGCTCGAGATACACGTCGAAGAAATCGGCGCGCATCTGGAGCGTCCCCATGTGGCTGTCGAGGTGGCTCACGTCGAAGCCCCACATGATCGCCCGCTCGATCTGCGCCCGGCACTCGCGCCGCACCTCGTCGAGGTCGGCGTGCTCCCACGTGTCCTCGACGGTACGGGGAAATCCGCCGTCGCCGTCGAGCAGGCTCGCCGAATGCGTGATCGGTCCCCACCGGTACGTCTCCCTCTCCGAGTTCAGCGTGAGATGCACGCCGATGTCCTCGCCCCGGTACTGGGACGCGGCGTCACGCGCCCACGGACACGGCACCATCAGCGACGCACTCGTCGCGACGCCGTTGCGCAACGCGTCGTAGACGCCGACGTTGGCTGAGCGCGTCGAGCCCAGGTCGTCGCAGTTGACGACAAGCAGCTTGGCGTCAGCCGCGTAGCCGAGGCGCTCGGCGAGGTTGCTCACGCCGAAACGCTACTGCTCGACCCGCCGCCGGTCGGTCGACAATGCCCACGCGAGCTGCTCCGGATGGTGCTCGCGTCGGGCCTGGACCACGACTCGGGCGTCCTCCTCGAAATCGAGCCGCACCCGGGTCCAGGCGCCGGCTCGCTCGATCGCGGAGTGAAGAAGGCGCGACCGGGACACCATGCCGAGAAGCTTCCCCGCGGTGATCGACAGGCGAGCGACGTCCCACACCAGGATCCGCTCGTCGGTGACCCCGACGATCACCGGGTGGCCCGCATCCGGGAGGTTCGTACCGGACGAGTCGAGGATGCTGCACGGAACCTCGACGAGGAGCTCCTCGCCCCGCAGACCACGCCGCCGCTTCCCCCACGCCACGGCGACTCGTCTCAGCCGAAGCGCGACACGAGGAGCTCGCCGGCGCGTCGCACCGTCGTTGCATCGGCGAACGGCATGTTGAAGATCAGCTCGTCGAGGCCGGCGTCGATGAGCGCCTCTACCTGGTCGAGGATCGCAGGTGCCTCCCCGACGGTGAAGCGCTCCCCGAACTCGTCGCCTGCCGCTTCTCGCAAGAAGGTGGAGGTCTGTTCCGCTTCCTCTGGTGACGAGCTCAGGAAGAGCGAGCCGAGTCTGGTCTTCGTGATGTCGTCGGGATCACGTCCGACATCGGCACAATGGCCGCGCAGCACGTCGAGAAGCTTGCGGACCGTGTCGGGGCTGCCGTTGATATTGCACATATCGGCGTATTGCGCGACCAAATGCAGCGTGCGCTTCGGGCCGCTGCCGCCGACCATGATGCGCGGGCCGCCCGGCTGGAGCGGCCGCGGGACGTTGAGCTCTTTCTCGATGCGGTAGTGCTTCCCGTGGAAGCTCGGCGCCTCCTCGGTGAACATCGCCCGGCAGATCTGCAGCGCCTCTTCCAGTCGGTCAAGCCTCTCGCCCGCGGGCGGAAAGTCGAACCCGAACGCTTCGTGCTCCTCCTCGTACCAGGCGGCACCGATCCCGAGAACGGCGCGGCCGCGGGAGATGATGTCGAGTGTCGTCACGATCTTGGCGACGTGCGCCGGGTTCCGGTACGTCACCCCGGTGACGAGCGTGCCGAGCTTCACCCGGCGTGTGCGCGCCGCCAGCGCGGCGAGCAGTGTGTAGCCCTCGAGCATGGGTTGCGTCGGGCCGCCGAGCGGCGGGAGCTGCCAGAAATGGTCCATGACCCACACCGAGTCGAACCCTGCCTCTTCACCGGCGACCGCGAGATCCGCGACGTGGTCGAACATCGCGTCATCCGGTACCCCCGGGAACGTGAAGTTCGGCAGTTGTAGTCCGAACCTGGTCATGGCTTCGTCCTCTCAGGAATCGTGGACGAACGGAATCCGCTGATCGTACCGTTCCAGATTGGCGTTAGCGTCTCGCGCGCCCGCGAGTCTCACGTTGCGGATTGCGTCATGCCTGCTCTCATACTGCTTCGACACGGCAAGTCGGACTGGCAGATCGATTACGGCGGCGATGACCGCGCCCGGCCTCTGGCGCGCCGCGGGCGCAAGGCGGCCAAGACGGTGGGTCGGTTTCTCGCCCGTTCCGGTCAGGTGCCTGATGGCGCCATCACCTCGCCGGCTGTGCGCGCCGAGGACACGCTGCGACGGGCGATGAAGGCCGGGGGTTGGACCTGTCCCGTGCGAACCGCCGGTGGTCTGTACGGCGGCGGGCTGTCAGGGATGCTCGCCGAGATCCGCAAGGAACCGAACACGACCCAACTCCTGCTCGCGGTGGGCCACGAGCCCACGTGGTCCGAGGCCGTCACGGCGTTCATCGGCGGCGGCCGGGTGGAGTTCCCGACCGCAGCGCTGGCGCGCATCGACTTCGAGCTCGATCGTTGGGAGGACGTGCATCCCGGTGCCGGCGTGCTCGCGTGGAGCGTGCCGCCGCGCCTTCTTGGTTGAGCGCGCGGTCACTTCGGCTTGCGAGCCAGCACTATCTCAGTGTCGCCGGGCCAATCCCAGAACAGGCCGCTCGAAGACCGCGCCGCGAGCAGCGCGCGGAGGTCGGCCTCGAAATCGTCTCGCTTGTCGTCGAAGAGGTGCGGCGCCGCGAATGAAGTGGAGTAGTAACCCGCCACGACGCTGTCGATGTCGCGCACGATGTCGGGGCGACCGGCTGCGAAGACGATTCGCGGAGCACCGAATCGTGTGCGGGCGAGGGCGTCCTCGTAGCGATCGGGTGGAGCGCTGCGGAAGCCTTGCCCGGCGCGCCGGCGCGGGCCCAAGTAGCGGGCAATCAGCGCCCGGATCTCGTGGTGTGGGATCTCCGGGTAGGCAGGCCCGCCCGGCTGAGGCCGGCCTTCACGGGTGTGCACGATCAGCGCCAGAGCCCCGCCAGGTTCGAGGTTGTCGTATACGGACTCGGCGACCTGCTCGCGCTCGGTCCACTGGAACGACTGGCCGAACGTCACCAGCCGGAACGTGCCGAGATCCAGCTCCGCAATCTCCTCCGCGAGTGCGCGCACCCAGCGGACGTTCTCGATCCCGGCATCAGCGGCGCGACGCGCCGCTTCGTGGAGCATTTCGGCATCGGGGTCGAGGCCGATCGCCTCGTCGAAGCTGCCGGCGAGCTCGATCGCGAGGATGCCCGGTCCGCAGCCCACGTCGAGCAAGCGTCCGGAGCCGTCGAGCCCGAGCTCGGCGTCGAGCGTGGACACCAAATGAGCCGAATACCGCGGACGCCCCTGCGCGTAGTACGGAGCTGCGCCCTCGTAGATCGTCGGGTCATACGGCACAGGCATACATCTTGAACGATGCGATGCTTGGTCCGTGACCAGTGCCGTGCCTCGCGATTACGACTCGGATCCCACGCGCTCGCGAGCGGAGGAGCGGTCCTGGCAGCTGCGCGGCGACGCGCACGAGGTGGTCGCCGAACGGCTGGCAAGAGAACGGATCTCGCCGGTCATCGACGTCGGCGGAGGAAGGGGCCGACTGGCCGAACTGCTGCCGGGCACCGTTGTGGTCGACTTCTCGCCCACGCAGCTCGCCGACGCCCCACCGCCCAAGCTGCGCAGCGACGCGCTGGCGCTGCCGTTCGCGTCCGGCGCCGCGGGCGCCGTGGCGATGCTCTGGATGCTGTACCACCTGGACGATCCCGTCGTGGCCATCGCCGAAGCCAGACGCGTCCTGCGTCCGGCCGGACTCTTCGCGGCGTGCACGGCAAGCCGCCGCAATGATCCGGAGCTCACCGACGGCTATCCGCCCAGCCCGTTCGACGCCGAAGAGGCGCCCGCGATCGTCGCTTCGGTCTTCGGCGACGTGGACGTCGACTCCTGGGACGGGCCCTACACGGTGCTGCCGGACCGAGACGCGGTCCTGCGGTACTGCCGCAGCCACTTCCTTCCACCCGAAGCAGCCGACCGCGCGACGCCGCCGGTGACACTCACGAAACGGGGATGCCTGGTCTGGGCTCGGCGCTAGTCGTCGGTACGACCGCCGCCGATGTCGCTCCGGAGGGGATAGTCGACCACGATCGCGCGGCAAGCGCCGAGCGCCCGTGCCGAATGCGGCGTGTTGGGCGGGACGATCACGGCGCAGCCAGGCTCCGCGACGCACATGTTGTCGGAGTCGAAGAACCGCCCCTTCCATCCGGGGAGGCGCTCATTGGACCGCATATCGGCCGGGTCGACGAACGGCATGCGCCAGGTGATCGCGCGTTACTCCGCGGCGACGGCGGCTTTGCCGACCGTCGCCGCAGGAGCCGGAGCTTGCGACGGCGACAGTTCAGCGCCGCACGAGCACGATCTTGCCGAACTTGCCACCCGCCGCGAATCGGTCGTACGCGGCCTCCGCTTCATTCATCGGGTACGTCGCCGCCACCGGCACTTGCAGCCTGGCCTTCTCCGAACCGTCACCGAAGAAGGGCAGCACGTGCTCTTCGACGCGCCGAACGGCGAGTGCCTTCTCCTCCAACGGTCGCGGTCGGAGCGTGGAACCGTGGATGCGACCACGCGCCGCCATCAGCGCGTGCAGGTTGATCTCGGTCGAAGCGCCCGCTCCGACGCCGATTACCGCGATGCGGCCCCATGTGGCGAGCGCTTGAAGATTCCCCGCCATGTTCGGCGCGCCGACGAGCTCGAGGACGACGTCGAACGGCCCGCGGTCGACGAAGTCGTCGGGCGCCACCACCTGCGTCCACCCGGCTCGCTGTCCGATCGCGGTGACATCGCCGCGCAGCTCGGGGTTGCGGACCGTTGCGATGACGCGGCCCCCCGCGAGCGCTGCGAGCTGCACGGCTGCGATGCCGACGCCGCCGGCCGCACCGTGGACCAGGACGCGTTCGCCCGCGCCCAACTCACACTGGGTGAACAGCGCGTCGTGGGCGGTGGTGAACACCTCGGGGAAACCGCCCGCCTCTGCCCACGACAGCGTGTCGGGTACGGGCATTGCCACCCGGTCGTGCACGACCGCCCGTTCGGCTTGAGCGGCGCCGGCGAGGAGAGCCATGACCCGATCACCCACCGTGAAGCGCTCGACTCCCCGTCCGACCGCCGCGACCTCACCCGCGAGCTCGAGCCCCGGGATGTCAGCCGGGATGCCCGGTGGCGCCGGGTACAACCCCTGGCGTTGGAGCATGTCGGAGCCGTTGAGCCCGGCGGCGCGTACATCGACGAGCAGCTCGCCCGCTCCCACGTCCGGGTCCGGATGATCACGCCACTCCAGCCGCCCGTCGACCACGGTGACCGCCCGCACGGGGGACACCCTACGGGACCGCCCGCCGGACCCTTCTGGCCCTCTGACCTGGGCAAACGGGGGGCCGGCCCGGGGAGCGCTACCTTCCCGGCATGGCCTTCGCCGACCACCCCCCTACCGAGTCCCTGGCCTTCGTCGACGATGAGGGCAACCGGGTCGCACTCGACACCGCCGAAGCCCTCATGCTGCTCGGCCTGACGGACGGCCTCGACGCGGTGACGGTGTCGGCGTGCCCGTCGTGTCGAAGCCGGGTGGTCGCGGCCGTTGCGTTCGTCGATCTCCTCGAGAGCGAACCCTTCCACCCCCGCGCCGCGCAGCTCGCGGAGCTCGCTGACGACGCCCCCACGCTGCACATCTACGTGGAGGATGTCGCGTCCGAATGCGAGCACGACGATTGGCTGGACCCCGGCTACACGGAGTGGTCCGAGGCGATCGGGGAGGTTCCGGGCGTCCGCCGTCCGGCCCCGTAGCGTCCCGAGAGATCACCCGGCCACGTCGAGCAGGGCGCCGAACGACTCGTCGAAGCAGTCGAGCAGCGTCGCCGGGTCGCTGACGGCGGCAGGATCGATGTTGATCCCCATGTCGAGCGAGTCGCGGTAGCTGAGTAGCGTCACGTTCAGGCCGCAGCCGGCGCGCGGCCCCATCGGGAAGTTCGCCTCGATGCGGGCGCCGCCGACATAGAGATCGACGGGACTGCCGCGCAGGTTCGACGTCGCGAAGTCGATCGTGCGCCCCTGGCTCCTGGTCACCCCGACGAGCACGGATGTCGGCAGCATCGTGAGCAGGCCGGCCAGCGAGCCGGCGGCCGTGACCGCCGGCTCGCCTCTCGTGGCTGCGAGCCGCTCGCGCACGATCTCGAAACGCGCCACCGGATCCTTCGGCTCGACCGGGACGATGACGCGCGACGGAGTGAACGAGTTCGCGCTCTCCTCACCCTCGCCGCGAGTGCTGATCGGCATGGCCATGCGCAACTCGTCACACGGAACGCCCATCCGCTCGTGGTAGAGCCCCATTGCGCCGGCAACGCCGGTGACGAACACGTCGTTCACGCTGCCGCCCAGCTCCTGACTGGCGGCCTTGGCGTTCGAGAGCGGAGCCTGGAAACCTTCGAAGCGATTGCCCAGAGAACGCGGGCGGAGCAGGTCCGAGCGGGACGGCTCCGTGACGAGCAGCTGGCGGCGAACCGACCCTGCGAGACGGGCCAGGTTGGCGACTCCGCGCCGGGCCGACTCCGGGCTTGCCAGCGTCCGGACGGCCGACTCGACGCCGCGCCGGGCGCGTCGCAGCTGCTGACCGAGCGCGTACGTGACAGCGTCACCGAGCACTTCGATCGGGGTCGTGCGGTTCACAGGATCGGCGGCGGCTTCGGCGCGCTCGCCGGCGAGGGCCTCGGCGGCGATGCGCTGGACCGGCGAGGGCGCGGGAGGCTCGGGCGGATCAGGCTCGAAGTCGAGGATGCTCATCGACAGCTTCACGCCGCCGACGCCATCCGTGATCGTGTGGTGGACCTTTTGCAGCAACGCAGCGCGGCCACCTTCGAGCCCCTCGACGATGGTGAACTCCCACAGCGGCCGCGACCGGTCGAGCGGCGCCGCCGCCACCGTCCCGGCGAGGTCCAGCAGCTGACGAAGCCCGCCCGGGGCGGGAAGGGCGACCGTGCGCAGGTGGTAATCGAGGTCGAGGTTGGGGTCGCGTCGCCACTCCGGCGGCGCCAGCCGCAAAGGCGACGAGACGACCCGATGGGACAAACGGGGGATCTCAGCCACCGCCCGCTCGACCTTCGCCCGCCAGCGTTTGGGATCGGGCGGCCGCTCGAGGATCGTGACGTTCGTGAAGTCCACCCGCAGCGCGGGGTCCTTCTCGACCGTCCACATGATGGCTTCGGCGTCGCTCATGCGCATGAGATCAGAGTCTCGCGACGCCGGCGCCGGCGCAAACATGCGCCTTGAGCACTACCTCGGGATCTGCGTGCGCTTGAATTCGTTGAACCGGGTCCAGTCGAGGAGCTCGAGGGCGCGCTCGAGGTCGTCGACCCGGTTGCGCTCCATGAACCGGATGAACACGGCCTGGTCGCCTTCGATGAACGTCGGGACCCCGAACGCGTTCCAGCGCTCTACCTGCTCGGTGTGCTCGGCGGCGAGCGCCTTCAGCGGACGTCCGCTCCAGACCTCCTCGGCGACCGCGTCGACGTCGAGCCCGGCCGCCGCCGCCGCTTCGCGCACTACTTCCTCGCGCCCGAGCTTCTTCCCTTCGTCGTGACGGGCGGCGAACGCGGCGAGGTGGAAATCGAAGAATCGCTCCGGGAACTGGTCCCGTACCGCGATCCCGTACAGGAGAGCGGTGACGCCTGTTCCCCATTCGCTGGGCTGGCGCTCCCACACCGGCGGGTCACCCTCCTCGACGTGCGCCTGATCCAGTGAGAACGGCAGGAACCGAACGTCGAGATCCGCGCCCTCCCGCAGTGCCGTGACGACGGCTTCGTGGGCGTTGCGAGCGAACGGGCAGCGGTAGTCGAAGGTGACGGCGATCTCGCGAGCCACGGGGAACCTCCCGGGATGGGGAATGTCGCGCTGTGATGACCGGGACAACCCCACCGTACCGCGCGTGATTCCCGTGTGGTTCCGCCGCCTCCCCGCTGATCGTTCAGCGGCGCTGCTTCGAGGCCGTGACCATCCGCTTGGCGACCTGCCCCATTGCCAAGCCGAGGACGGCTCCGGCGAGGACGTCGGAGGCGTGGTGCATGCGCGTGTAGACGCGGCTGGCGGCGACGAGAGCCGCGAGCCCGTAGAAGGCGGGCGCGGCGTTGGTGCCGTTCGCCAGCAACGTCGCCGCAGTGAACGCGGTCGTTGCGTGCCCGGAGGGGAATGCGCTCGTCCGCGGCCGGTGCATCCCGTAGGGCAGTGGGCCCGACGGCGCGTTCGTCGGACGGATACGGCGAAAGGCGAACTTGATCGGTCCGTTCGTCAACGCCGATTCTGCGCCGAGGGCAGCCCCGAAGCGAAGGCCGACCGCGGGATCACGGCAGCGCACGGCGCGCAGCGCGCCGAGCGCGATCCACAGCAAGCCATGATCGGCCGCACTCGACAGCCGGTAGAACAACGGGTCGAGGCGGGGGCCGCGATGCCGTTCGACCCATTCGTCGACCATTTCGTCGAACGCGCGAACGCGTATCGCGAGGCCGCGGCTGCGCGGCCGGCTCTGCACCGACGGCAAGCGGGCCGCGATCATGCGCGAGAGGCTACAAGTGGTGCGATCAAATGGTGTTTGGGTCCGCGACGCGATGTGAAGCGTTCATTGCTCCGTGAGCGTCGATATTCGACGGTGAAGGACCAATGAACGCTGGATGCTGCGCTCCAGCTGAGCGAACACCGCTCAGGTGTTGACGGCCAGCGGCAGGCTCGGCTCGATCACCGTGCCCGGGCCGCGCAGCTCTGCAGCCTGCGCGGGATCGCCGCCGAATGCCGGGCAATACGGCTTGAAGGTGCAGAACTCGCACAGCGGCCCGGGGTGGGGCCGGAAGTCGTCACGCTCGCAGGCCCGCAGGATGGCGCTCCAGAGCGCGTCGGCCCTGCGCTCGACACCGGCGACCGACTGCGCGGTCGGGGTGGCGATGATCGCTTCGGGCTTCGAGAGGTAGTACAGCTGCACACGGGCCGGCCGTCGTCCCAGCATCCGCTCGCACAACGCGGCGTAGATGTGCACGCCCGAGAGCCGCATGTTCTCGGCGTATTCGCTCGGCACCGATCCGGTCTTGTAGTCGGTGACCACGAGCTGGCCGTCGCCGTCGAGGTCCAGACGGTCGATGATGCCGCGCAGCGTGACGCGCCCGAACTGCGCCGTGAGCTTGAGCTCGAGGCCGATCGGGTGCACGGCGCGCGGGTCCTCGAGCTCGAAATAGCGGCGGACGAGCTGCTCGGCGTCGGTGTGGAACCACTGCCACTCGTCGTCGGTCAGGTCGAGGTCCGCGAGCTCGGGGTCCTCGGCCATCTCGAGCTTGGCTCGCTCCAGGCCCCGCAGCGTGACGTCGACGGTCCGCTCGGCGGGCGGACGGCACATCATCAGCTCCAGGGCCCGGTGGACCAGCGTGCCCTTCGTGGCCGCCGCGCTCGGCGGCTCCGGCAGCCGGTCGATGTACGCAAAACGGAACGCCAGGGGGCAGTCCTTGAACGCCGACACCGAGCTCGGTGACAACGACGGCGGGAACGCCACACCCATGAGCGGAGAGTAACGCCGGGGTGTGACGCCTACGCGGATCTCCTCGTAGCCTGCCGCGGCGACGGCGGCTTTGCCGACCGTCGGCGCAAAGCCGGAGCTTGCGACGGCGACCAGGAGAGACGCATGAGAGTCGACGGAACCACCATGACGGCCAAGCCGGAGGACATGCCGGCGGCGGCCCGGGAGCTCGAGGAGCTCGGCTACGACGGCGTGTTCACCGCCGAGACGAGCCACGACCCGTTCCTGCCGATCACGCTGGCCGCCCTCGAGACCGATCGCATCGAGCTCGGCACCGGCATCGCGGTCGCGTTCGCCCGCAACCCGATGACCATGGCCCAGATCGGCAACGACCTCCAGCTCTACACCAAGGGCCGGTTCATCCTCGGGCTCGGCAGCCAGATCAAGCCGCACATCGAGAAACGGTTCTCGATGCCGTGGTCGCACCCGGCGGATCGGATGCGCGAGTTCATCCTCGCGATGCGGACGATCTGGGCGAGCTGGGCCGACGGCGGGAAGCTCGACTTCCGGGGCGAGTTCTACCGGCACACGCTCATGACGCCGTTCTTCAATCCGGGCCCGAACCCGTACGGCAACCCGAAGGTGTTCCTCGCCGCCGTGGGAGAGCGGATGACGGAGGTCGCGGGCGAGGCCGCCGACGGCATCCTGCTGCACGGCTTCACGACCGAACGGTACGTGCGCGAGGTGACGCTGCCGGCGCTCGAGCGGGGCTGGGCCAAGGCCGGCAAGCAGCGCGGCGACTTCGAGCTGTCCGGTCCGATGTTCGTCGTCACCGGCACCAACGAAGAGGAGTACGAGAACGCCCGGCGCGGCACCAAGCAACAGATTGCGTTCTACGGGTCGACGCTCGCATATCGGGGCGTGCTCGAGCTCCACGGTTGGGGCGATCTCCAAGGCGAGCTCAACCGCCTCTCGAAGCAAGGCGACTGGGTGACGATGGGCGAGCTGATCGACGACGACATGCTCGGGACGTTCGCCGTCGCGGGCGAGCCCGAGGAGATCCCCGGCAAGCTGCTCGCCCGCTACGGCGACATCGTCGATCGCGTCAGCTTCTACGCCCCGTACAAGAACGACCCCGAACGCTGGGCACGCGTCGTGGAGGGTTTCAAGACGGCGCGTTGACGGGGATCACCGCGACCGGGCCGCGTACTCGTCGCGCAGGGCCTCCCAGCGCTCCACCCGCCAATCGACGGGCTCGCCGTCGAGTACTTGCGCGAGCTGTTCGAGCAGCGAGTGCCAGCCGGCGAGGTCGCGGGGTCCGTCCTTGGTTGTCGTGAACGTCGGAGGCTCGGTGTGCGCGAGACGCAGCAAGGTTCCATCGCCGTCTGGTGTGAGCTCCCAGCGCACGACGGAGTCGGGATCGCCGAAGCTGTGCTCGAACACGGACGGCGGTTCGACCCGCAGGACCGTGTTGTGCTGGACGAGCGCTTCCTCGCCCGCCTCGCGGATGACGGCCTCGACGAGCTCGGGCGGGCCGGTGGTACGGACCTCGAACTTCCCGCCTTCGACGAGGTCGAGGTCGATGTCGCCCTCACCGAACCACTCGCGTATGCGCTCGGGTCGTGTGAGCGCATCCCACACACGCTCTTGCGGGTGAGGCAGGCGGCGTTCGAACCGAAGGACCCACCTGCCGTGGATCTGCTCGACGGTTCCGTGGTCACTCTGTTTGGACGGCATTCGCTAGTCCTCCTCGTCGAGGTGGCGTTCGAGGGCATCGAGGCGCTTCGACCAGAGCCGGCGGTAGGGACCGAGCCAGGCGTCGATCTCAACCAGCGGCTCGGCCCGTAGCTCGTACATCCGGCGCTGGCCGTTGGGGCGGACGACGACCAACCCGGCGTCGCGCAGCACCCGCAGGTGCTTCGAGACGCCGGGCTGGCTCAGCGCGAGATGGTCGACCAGCTCCCCGACCGAACGCTCGCCTTCCCGCAGTAGGTCCAGGATGTCCCGCCGGGACGGCTCCGCCAGCACGTCGAAGGTCGTCGCCATCGCGCACTAACATACCTTGATAGTTATATTTCTGTCAAGGCATACATTGCCCAGCGATGAATCGCCCGGCTGCGATCCGTCTATTCAGAAGCTCCGAGCAGAGGAGAGGAAGCCCATGGGCGTCACGTTTCCGAATGAATCGCCCCAGTACCGGGAGGCCCGCGACCGGCTCCTCGATCAGGAGGTCGAGCTTCGCCGGACCATGGAGCGAGTAGCTGTCGCTCGCCGGGAGCTGCCGCCGGGGGGAGTCGTCCCCGAGGACTATGTCTTCCAGGGCGCAGGTGCGGACGGCGAGCCCACCGACGTGCGGCTCTCGGAGCTGTTCGCGCCGGGCAAGGACTCCCTCGTGATCTACAACTTCATGTTCCCGCGCCACCACGGAGACCAGCGCCAAGGGCCATCCGAGGGCGAGACGGAGCGTCTACCGCTCGAAGAGGGACCGTGCCCGTCGTGCACAGCCCTGCTCGACCAGCTCGACGGTGCCGCCGAGCACGTCTCCCAGCAGATCAACTTCGCCGTCGTCGCCAAAGCTCCGCTCCCGCGCGTCCTCGCGTTTGCGAGGGAGCGCGGGTGGCGACGCCTCCGTCTCCTCTCCGCAGCCGAGAACACGTTCAAGCGCGACTACCACGCCGAGACCGAGGACGGTGATCAGATGCCGATGCTCACGGTGTTCCACCGCGACGGCGACGCGACCCGTCACTCCTGGAGCTCGGAGCTGCTGTACGCGCCGAGAGACCCAGGCCAGGATCCGCGCCACGCCGGCACCATCGAGCCTCTCTTCAACCTGCTCGACCTCACGCCCGAGGGACGCGCGCCCGACTGGGAAGAGCAGATGAGCTACGACTGACGCGCGGCGCGGATCGCGGCGTCGGCGGCGGACCTGGTGGCGAGCCGGGCGCCTTTGGCGAGGCGGACCATCTGCGGGATACGGCCCGGGTGCTTCAGGAAGTAGCGGGCGACGGCTCGCCCGTTGGGTGTGCCGTCCTGGTTGCTGAGCCGGAACACCTCCTCGTCGACGGTGCCGTCAGAGGCCCGGTCGCTGATCACGCGGAAGACCGACCAGGGGATGCCGCGCCGCTCGCAGCTCTCGGCGATGGCGGCCGTCTCCATGTCGAGCGACACGACGCCCTTCGACCGAAGGTCGGCCAGCACGTCCGGCTCGATCAGGAGCTCGTCGCCCGTCCACATCTTCCCGCTCGGTGCGCCCTCGCCCAGCGGGGCCGGCCGGTACTCGGCGCCGGTCGCACTGTTCACGACGACCTCGGGGAGGATGAGCGTCCCGATCGCCGTCTCGTTCTCCACCGCGCCGGTGATGCCGACGACGACTACCCGCTCGACGGGTACCGCGTCGAGGAGGCGCTCGGTCCCCTCGGTCGCAAGCTTTGTGCCCATTCCGGTGACGATGGCGACGACCGGTCGATCATCGAGTGTGCCCGCCTGCACCGTGACGCCCCCCATCTCGGTCTTGCGCAGCGCCAGCTTCTTCACCAGCGGCGAGAGCTCCATAGGCATCGCGCAGATGAACGCGAGGTGCCCGAATTGCGGGGAGGTCCCCATGCGCACAGCTTGTCGGATCGTCCGGACACCGGCCAGGTCAGCACTACGGTCGCGGTATGACCCAGGGCCACCGCATCACGATCACTCCCGCTGACCTGCACGTCGAGGTCAGCGTCAACGGCGAGACGGTCGCCGAGTCCGACACGCCCGTGCTCCTCGAGGAGACCGGGCTCCCGACCCGCTACTACCTTCCCCGCGAGCACGTCCGCACCGACCTGCTCCGGCCCACCGACCGCGAGACGACCTGTCCGTTCAAGGGCGAGGCGTCGTACTGGTCGCTCCACGTCGGCGATGACGTGCACGAGAACCTCGTGTGGAGCTACGTCACGCCGATCCCTGACGCCGAGGGCATCACCGGGCTCATGTGCTTCTACAACGAGCATGTCGATCTCGTGGTCGACGGCGAGCGCCAGGCGAGGCCCGAGACGCCGTATTCGCGCTAGCCCCCGGTCTCGGCCGCGAAGCGGAGCATCGAGTCCACGGTCGCGTCCGGGTCCTGCATCGGCCCGATGTGCCCGACCCCGGGCATGACCTCGAGCCGGCCGAGTGGGAGCCGTTCCACGATCATCTCCCCCAGCTTCGGCGGGATCGCGTCGGTGTTCTCGCCGCACACGACCAGCACCGGGCACTGCACCTCGTGTAGCCGCGGGTAGACGCCGTTGGCGACGCCCATCGCGTAGGTCGTCGCCTCGTCCTCGGGCAGGCACTTCAGCTCCACCTGACCGTCCGGGCGGTCACGAAGGCCGTAATCCACGTAGGCGCGCAGCGCGTCCGGGTCGAGCGCGTCGAGTGGGGGCCTTGCCGCGTACGACGTCAGCGCCTCCTCGCGCGACGACCACAAGGCACGCCGCCTGCGTGCGCCCTCCGCCAGCGGGAAGTCGTGCTGCGGCTCCAGAGACTCGTCGGACGGGAACACAATCGGCTCGTAGCACCACAGGCGGGCGAACGTGCCCGGCTCGCGTGCCTCGCCGAGGAGCAGCGCAGCCGCGCCCTTCGAGTGACCGCACGCGAGCATGGTCGCCTCGCCGCGCAGGCCGAGATGGTCGACGACGGCGAGCATGTCGTCGGTGAACTCGGCCCAGTGGTACCCGTCCCGCGACCGATCGCTGTCGCCGTGGCCCCGGAAGTCGAACGACCACACCCGCCGACCGCGCACAACCAACCGCGCCGCCACAGGCGCCCACGTCAGCCCGTGGAAGCCGGTCGGGTGCGCGAGCAGAACGGGGTGGCCGTCACCACCCCATTCGTGCACCGCGAGGCTCAGCCCGCCGGTGTCGATTCGGTAGGAGCGCGGCGAGGTGGGCAAGCGGCGCAGCTTACGATGCCCGCATGGCGGCGGCGGGCGACGAGGTCGGTGCGTGGGAGCGCCACGGCGTGTATCTCGGAGTGCTCGAGCATCGGATCTTCGTCATCGATCACGGCCCGACTGAGCCAACGGATCCGGCCCGCGAGCCAGCACTCGTTCTTCACGGGTTCCCGACGTCGTCGCACGACTGGCACCGGGTGCTCGACGACCTGTCCCGGCGTCACCGCGTCGTGCTTGTCGACATGCCCGGGTACGGGCTCTCCCACAAGCCCGACCAGCGCTACTCGCTGTTCGAGCAGGCCGACGTCGTCGAAGCCGTGGCTCGCGAGCTCGGGCTGGACGAGGTCACGCTGATCACGCACGACATGGGCGACTCGCTGGGCGGCGAGCTTCTGGCGCGCGCCACCGACGGCACGCTGTCATTCGACGTGGCGCGCCGGGTGATCTCGAACGGTTCCATCTACCTCGGGATGGCCCACCTCACCGACGGCCAGCAGCTGCTCCTCTCGCTGCCCGACGAGCGTCTCGTCGACGGGCTGGGGCGCGACGCGCTTGTCCAAGCCCTGCGGGGGACGTTCGCGCCCGCCTCCGCCGTCCCCGACGAGGACGTCGAGACGGCGGCGGACCTGGTCCTCCGCGACGGTGGTGACCTCCTCCTGCCGCGCACGATCCGGTACGTCGAGGAGCGACGCGATCACGAAGGCCGCTGGACCGGCGCGATCGAGCGACACCCGTCACCGCTGACGATCGTCTGGGGCGACGCCGATCCCATCGCGGTGTGGCCGATGGCCGAGCGCCTGCACGAGGCCCGACCTGACGCGACGCTCGTGCGCCTACGCGGGGTCGGGCACTATCCGATGCTCGAGGCGCCCCCGGACTTCACGGCCGCGATCGAGCACGCGCTCGCGTGACCGGAGCGCTCTTACGGCAGCTGCGACTCGATCCAGTGCTCGAGGGCGGGACCGCTCTCGAAGCTGGAGATCAGCGCGTACCGGGGCGCGTCACCGGTGTGGCAGACGACGTGCCACAGGCGCTGCGTGTCCAGCAAGAACTGCGAGCCGCGGTGCAGCGGGATGTGGACTTCGGTCTCGGGGTCCGGGAGACCGTCCTCGTTCTGCTGCATGAGGACCATGAAGCTGTCCGGAAAATCGGTGAGCTCGAGCCACGAGCGCACGACCCACCCCTGGTCGTCGGGGTTGAATCGGTTGTTGTCGTCACGGTGCATCTGGCGCAGGGCGGTCTCGTAGTCCTGCGGCTCGAGCTTGATCACGCGCACCCGCCCGAAGTTGGCGCCCACGGTTTCGACGTAGCGTTTGATCTCGGAGCACCGCTCAGCGTTGATCGTGAACTTGCCGTCCTTGTCAGGGCGCTCGTCGCCGGGTTTCCAGAAGCCGCGGCAGTCGAGCTCGCCGTCCGCGGTGGCGATGGGGGCGAAGTTCGTGTCGCCGCCGCTCTTCCAGTCCATGTACTCGAGCCCGAGGAACTCGGACTCGGGGATCGGCGGGGTGAGGTCGCGTAGTCGCACGTAGCCGGCCTCGTCGAGCGCGTCGAGGCGCGGATGCGGTGTATCGAGCGGGATATCGGACGACCAGTGCGGCGCCGTCAGCCAATGGGACATAGCGACCGATTCTAGGAGCTGAGCTACGGTGCGGACGTGTCCGGCGACGTGGCGAAGGCCGTGCTCGTGACCGGGTGCTCGACCGGAATCGGACGCGCGACGGCCGAGCACCTCGCTCGTCGGGGCTGGACCGTGTATGCGTCGGCCCGCAGACCCGAGTCGATCAAGGACCTCGCTGACGCCGGGTGCAAGCTACTGACGCTGGACGTCGCCGACGATGATTCACGGCGAGCGGCTGTTGGCGAGATCGAGGAAGCGGACGGCGCGGTGGGCGCGCTCGTCAACAACGCCGGCTTCGGGCTCGAAGGTCCCGTCGAGGCGGTCCCGCTCGATGAGTGGCGCCGGCAGTTCGAGACGAATCTTTTCGGCATGGTGCACCTGATCCAGCTCGCGCTGCCGGGGATGCGTCGTCAGCGCTGGGGGCGCGTCGTGAACGTCAGCTCGATCGGCGGCCGGCTCACCTTCCCGGGTGGCGGTCCATACCACGCCAGCAAGCACGCGGTGGAGGCGATGAGCGACGCCCTCCGTTACGAGGTCAAGCCCTTCGGGATTCGCGTGTCGGTGATCGAGCCCGGGATCATCAGAACGAAGTTCGCCGACACCGCGGTGTCGACCGTTACCGCGCACGGCGGTGATGGCCCCTACGCGGAGTTCAGCGCCGGTGTCGCGGCGCGCACGGCCGGCGCGTACGAAGGACCGATGGCCATGTTGTCCGCTCCGCCCGAGAGCGTGGCCAAGGTCATTGAGCGGGCGATCCGTCGCCGCCGGCCGCGCCCCCGATACCGGACCACATTCGGCGGCCGCATGATCCTCGTCACGCGGGCGCTGATGACAGACCGCGGTTGGGACCGCATGATGCGGCTGCCGTACCCCCCGCCGAAGCCGGGGTCGACCCGAGGAGCAACATGAGCGCAGAAGTTCTTCGGCAGGCGTTCGCGTCGACAGGAAGCATCCTGAGGAACGTCTCCGCCGAACAGCTGGACCTGCCGACACCGTGCGCCTCGTGGACGGTGCGCGACCTCGTCAATCACATCGTCGGAGGCACGACGTACTTCGCAGTGACGGCCGAGACCGGAACCGGAACCGCCCCGCCCGTTGGCGACGCCGATCACACGGCCGGCGACTTCAAGGCCGAATTCGAGCAAGGCGCCGAGCGCGCCGTCAAGGCGTTCAGTGCCGACGGCGCGATGGAAAAGGTGATGACGCTGCCGTTCGGCGAGCTGCCCGGGTCGATCTTCGTCCTGGTCGCCGCGAACGATACGTTCACGCATGGGTGGGATCTCGCCACGGCGACCGGGCAGCCGACGGATCTCGACCCCGCGCTGGCGGCGCGACTACTGGAGGCGGCCCAGTTCATCCCGGACGAGTTTCGGGGCCCTGATGGTCAAGCGCCGTTCGGACCGAAAGTGGACGTGCCGGAGCCCGCGTCGGCCGCGGACAAGCTGGCGGGATTCATGGGCCGCCAGATCTGACGTGGCCCGACCACAGGCGGCATGGGGCGAGGTCACGATCGACTGCGGCGATGCCGAACGCGTGGCGGCGTTCTGGGCCGCATTGCTCGATTGTCCCGCCGAGCCGGGAGAAGAAGGCTGGTTCCACCTCGGCCCGACGGTGCGCGGAGGGCCGAGGATCAACTTCCAGCCCGTTCCCGAGGCCAAGGTCGGGAAGGCGCGCGTGCACCTCGACATCTGGGTCGACGACCTCGATGCTGCGATCTCTCGGGTCGAGCAACTCGGCGGCGCGCACACGGGCGAAGTGCACGCGGGGCCCGAAGGGACCGATGTCGTCATGATCGACCCGGAGGGAACGGAGTTCTGTCTGGTCGCGCTGCCGGCGGGCTAGCTCACCGAAACGGGTAAGTGCGTGAGTCCCCGGAGGGTGAACGTGTCGCGACGTTCCGGGCTGCCGGCGAGCTCGAGGTTGCGGAACCGCCGCACAAGCGAGGGAATAGCCACCTCACCTTCGAGACGCGCCAGGGCCGCCCCGAGGCAGAAGTGGTGGCCGCCGCCGAACGCGAGGTGACGGTTCGCGTTCTTCCGGCCGAGGTCGAGTCGATCGGGTTCGGCGAATTCGGCCGGGTCGTGGTTGGCCGCGCCGAGCAACGGGACGAGATTCTGACCCTTTGGGATCGTGACGTCGCCGACTTGGTACTCGTCGAGCGTGATGCGCTGCGTCAGCTGCACCGGACTGTCGAACCGCAGGAGCTCCTCCACCGCGTGGTGGTCGAGAGTCGGGTTGTCACGGAGACGCTCGAGCTGGTCGCGGTTCCGCAGCAACGCGAGCGCGCCATTGCCGATGAGGTTGACGGTCGTCTCGTGCCCGGCGATGAGCAGGAACAGCGCCGTCCCGAGCAGCTCCTCCTCGCTCAGTCGGTCGCCGCCCTCTTCGGCCTCGATGAGCGCCGACAGCAGGTCGTCGCTCAGTGACCGGCGCCGCCGCTCGATGAGCGCCGCGAAGTATTCGAGGAACGCCTCACCGGCGGCGTTGATGCGTACCTGCTGCTCGGGCGTGATCAACGGATCGGGGTCGATGCTCGCGGCGAGCTCCGATGACCAGGCCTGGAACGTGGCGTGGTCCTCGGGCGGGATGCCCAGCAGCTCGCAGATGATCACGACGGGGAGCGGATACGCGAGGTCGGTCACGACATCCATCCGGCCGTCGCCTCGCGCGACCACGGCGTCGAGTCGCTCGTCGACGATCCGCTGGATCCGGGCCCGGAGCCGCTCGACCATCTTCGGGGTGAACGCCTTGCTCACCAGGCTGCGCAGACGGGTGTGGTCAGGCGGATCGAGGAACAACATGACCACGTCGTTCATCTCGGCCATCGCGCCTTCCGGTTCGCCGCCCGCCCTGACGAAGCTCTCGTACAGCTCGGAGTTGCGCTGGTTGTTGCTGAGCCGCGGGTCGCGCACGATCGTGGCGGCGTCAGCGTGGCGACTTATGAGATAGACGCCGAACGGTGTGTGGTGCACGGGATCGTGCTCGCGCAACACCGAGAAGAACTGATACGGGTTTTCGCGGAACTCGGGTGTGAGCGCGAGGCTCAGAAGTCTGGTGCCTGCTCGGCTTGCTGTGTCATGCGCCCCCCCGACGCCGGTTCCGTCACGGTATGCCCGGTTCGTTCGATGGTCTACGTGACCTTGGGCACAGCGTCGCGGTGGTTACGGCCTCGTGCCGCGCTCGGTGCGCCCGGTGCCGCGCAAGGGCGCGACGAGATTGGCGAACTCGCTCAGCAGCGGGCGCGTGTCGCGCGGGTCGATGATCTCCTCGATCATGAACGCCTCCGCGGTGCGGAACGGCGAACGCGCCGCGTCGAGGCGCCGCTCGATCTCGGCCCGGACCGCGTCGGGGTCGTCGGCGGCCTCGAGCTGCGCCTTGTACGCGGCTTCGATGCCACCCGCGAGCGGCAGACTTCCCCAGTCTCCCGACGGCCACGCGAACCGGTACTTGAGCCGGGCCGCGTTCTGATGCGCGGCGCCGGCAACGCCGTAGACCTTGCGCAGGATCACCGAGCACCACGGCACCCGGGCCTGATAGATGGCGGCGAGGGCGCGGGCGCCGTGTCGGATGGTGGCGGCCCGCTCGGCGTCGGCCCCGATGACGAACCCCGGATTGTCGACGAGGTGGACGACGGGCAGGTGGAACGTGTCGGCGAGATCGACGAACCGGGTCACCTTCTGGGACGCGTCCGCCGTCCAGCCCGCGCCGTAGAAGTAGGGATCACCGGCCAGCACTGCGACCGGCCAGCCGTCGAGGCGCGCGAGCCCGGTCACCGCCGAGCGGCCGTAGCCGCGGCCGATCTCGAAGAACGATCCGCGGTCGACGACCGCCTCGACGATGCCGCGGACCTTATACACCTGCCGCGGGTCGCGGGGGATCGTGTCGACGAGCGAGTCCTCCTTCCGCTCCGGGTCGTCGGTCGGAGCTGCGCGCGGCGGAACATCGTCGACGGACGGTGGAAGATACGCGAGGAAGGACCGTGCTCGCGCGAACGCTTCGTGCTCGGTGCCGACCACGTCGTCGACGGCGCCGTTGCGACCGTGGATCTCGCTGCCGCCGAGCTGCTCCTTGTCGACCTGCTCGCCGAGGCGCGCCACCACCGGCGGTCCCGCGACGAACAGCTGCGACGTGCCGCGCACCATGACCGAGTAGTGGCTCGTCACGACGCGCGCCGCGCCGAGCCCCGCCACCGACCCGAGGCACAGCGACACGACAGGGACGGTGGCGAGGTTCTCGACCACCCATTCCCAACCCGGGTTGAAGGGAACGAAGCTGCGCGCCATCGTCTCGATCGACTTCACCGAGCCGCCCCCGCCCGAGCCGTCGACCAGCCGGACGATCGGGATGCGCAGCTCGTTCGCCATCTGCTCGGCGTGGACCTGCTTCTGGAAGATCGACGCGTCGGCCGCGCCGCCCCTGACCGTGAAGTCGTCGCCCGCGACGACGACCGGCCTCCCGTCGATGCGGGCCCAGCCCATGACGAAGTTCGCGGGCGTGAAGCTCGCGAGCTGACCGTCGTCGTACTCGGCCCGTCCGGTGAGCGCGCCGACCTCGTGGAAGGTTCCAGCATCGACGAGCGCTTCGATGCGCTCGCGCACGGTGAGCTTGCCCGCCTCGTGCTGGCGGGCGACCTTTTCTTCGCCGCCCATCGCCGCGGCCAGCTCGGTGCGTCGCCGCAGCTCGTCGAGCTCGGGATCCCAGGTCACGCCGTCACCGCGGCGAACCGTAGTCTTGCGGCCTGTGACCGACACCGAGGGCAAGCGATACCGCCAGCATCGCTACACGCCGCCGCCGGGCGCGACCGAGATCCTGCTCGTGCGCCACGGCGAGTCCCAGCCCGTCGACCCGGAGCAGCCGTTCGAGCTCGTCGACGGGCATGGCGACCCGCCGCTCGACCCCGTCGGCGTTGAGCAGGCCGAGCGATTGGCGAACCGGCTCGCAGGCGAGGACATCGCCGCGATCTACGTGACCACGTTGCGGCGGACGGTCGAGACGGCGGCCCCGCTTGCACAGCGCCTTGGCATCGAGCCTCGGGTCGAACCGAACCTGCGCGAGGTCTACCTGGGGGAATGGGAAGGCGGGCTGTTGCGGGTGAAGGCCGAGGAGCGGGACCCGGCGTTCGTGCGCGCCATCGAGGAGGAGCGCTGGGACCCGATCCCGGGCGCCGAGCCGGTCGATGTGTTCCGCGACAGGGTGCAGGCGGGTATCGCGCGCGTCGCCCGCGCCCACCGGGACGAGCTCGTCGTGGTGGTCACGCACGGCGGCGTCATCGGCCAGGTCCTTGCCGGCGCTACGGACGCTCGCGGCTTCGCGTTCATCGGTGCCGACAACGCGTCGATCAGCCACATCGTCGTCGATGGCGATCGCATCGTGGTGCGGCGCTTCAACGACACGACGCACCTCGAGCCCCACTTCTCGGTCGCCGCGCCGCCGCCGATCTAGATGCCGGCAAGCGACTACTTGGAGCTGCTGGGCCGGCATCTCGACGCCGAGAACCGGCACGACATCGAGGACACGCTCGCCACGCTCACCGACGACTGCGTGTTCGAAGACCTCGCGCTGGGCCGACGCTTCGAAGGCCACGCCGGCGCGACGGCCTACTACCGGATGTGGTGGGACGCGTTCGATACCGAGGTCACACCGGAGCGGTTGCATCTTGTCGAGCCCGCGACCGCGGTGGCGGAGACGACGTGGCGGGGGAAGCACGGCGGCCCGTTCCTCGGGATCGAACCGACCGGCCGGAGCATCGAGGTGCCGGTCATCCTCGTTGCGACCTCCGCGACGGGCTCATGGCCGGCGAGCGCATCTACTGGGATCGCGCCACGGTGCTCGAACAGTTGGGCCGGCTCTAGAAGTCGAAGTCGCCTGTTGCGGCGCGGCTGTCGCCTGTGTCCTTGACCGCGGCGCGCACGTTGCGGGCGATGAGGGCCTGGTGCACCTCGTCGGCGCCGTCGACGAGGCGGGCCGATCGGGCATGCTTGAGCATCCGCTCCAGAGGCGTGTCGGTGGAGTAGCCGAGGGCGCCGTGCACTTGGATGGCGCGGTCGACGACCTTCCAGAGCATGTTCGCCACATGGTGCTTGGCGAAGCTGACCTCCTGCCGGAACGGCTGCTCGTTCTCGATCTTGTACGCGGCATGAAGCACCATGAGCTTGGCGGCGTACAGCTCCATCGCCGAGTCAGCCATCATCCACTGGATCGCCTGCTTCTCGGCTAGCGGAGCGCCGTGCAGGTGGCGTTCCTCCGCCCGCTTCACGAGCATCTCGAGCGCGAGCTCGGTCTGGCCGATCCAGCGCATGCAGTGCGCGAGCCGGGCCGGTCCGAGGCGCGCCTGACCGAGCAGGTGGCCGTTCCCCCGTCCGCCGAGGATGCTCTCGTTCGGCACGCGCAGGTCGGTGATGCGGATCTCGCAGTGGTTGCCGTGGCCGGCCATCGTGTCGATGTCGCGGACGATCTCCCATCCCTCGGCGGGCAGGTCGACGATGAACGCGGTGTTCGAGGCTTGCGGCGGGTCGGCGTCGGGATCGGTCTTGGCGATGAGAATGGCGAAGCTCGCGCCCTTGGCGCCGCTGATGAACCACTTGTGGCCGTTGATCACCCACTCGTCGCCGTCCTGGACGGCCGTGGTGCGGATGCCGGTGGGGTCGGACCCGGCCACTTCGGGCTCGGTCATCGCGAAGCACGAGCGCACCCGGCCCTCGAGCAGCGGCCGGAGATACTTCTCCTTCTGCTCCTCGGTGGCGTGGTGCAGGAGCGTGTGCTGGTTGCCCTCGTCGGGAGCCTGTGCGTTGAGGATGAACGGCCCGAACGTGGTGCGGGCGGCCTCCGCCGACACGAAGGCCATCGCAGTGATGCCGAGCCCGAGCCCACCCCACTCCTTGGGCATGTGGGGGAGCCACACGTTCCACTCGTGGGCCTTCTGCCGCAGCTCGATGATCATCCGCACGATGTCGCCGCGATCAGGTTCGCCGTCGGGCGCGTTGGCGTACAGCTTCTCCTCCGCGGGTCGCACCACCTCGTCCATGAACTCCCGGACGCGGCCGCGGACCTCGTCGACGTCCGGCGGAAGTGTGAAGTCGATACTCATGAGAAGGAGTGTTCCCGCCGCTTGACCAAGCGGTCAAGCGGACGTGCGGTAGTGGTACCGGTACATCGTCTCGAAGCCGGCGCGCGTGTAGAGCTGCCGGGCGCCGTCGTTCGTCGTCTCCACCTGAAGGTACATGCGGGCAGCGCCACGTTCCTGTGCCCACCGGGCCAGGCCGTTCAGGATGGCGGTCGCCGCGCCGCGGCGGCGGGCCGCCGGTCGCGTGCCCATCGCGTACACACCGGTCCAACCCCGTTCGAGTACCCCGAGCCCGACGGCAGCCGGCGTCTCGTCGACGGGAAGCACCGCCGTCCCCACGGCGGGGCCGAGGTGCCGCAGGAGAGCGGCATATGCACGCAGCCGGTCGCGTTCTGTCTCGTCATCGCCGAACGCAGACGCGTACTCGGCGGCCCAGAACTCGTCGATCCCCTCGTCGACCGCGACCGTGTCAGTGTCGTCGCGACCTGTGCGCTCGGCGACCCTTCCGGTGTCGCCCGCGAGCACCAGCGTCGGTTCCTCGATCTCGTAGCCGCGCGTCTCGAGCATGTCGTCGAGTCCGGCCGGCAGCGCCGCTGGGCTCATCTGGAATCGAACCGGGAGACCGCGGTCGCGGTAAAAGCCCTCGACCACGGCGATATGTGTCTCGAGGCCTGTGCTGTCACCGGCATACGGGAGCGCGGAGTTGCAGCGACGGAACGGGTACTCGGGAGCGGCCCGGAGCCACCACCCGTCGACGAGCTGCACGGTCGTGGCCGCGACCGCGTTGGCGGCGAGCTCATCGAGCAGGCGCACCGTCTGGATGCGGGCGCTGGTCATCGGCGCACACCGTACCGGCGGCGCGTAGGACCCCTGATGGCAGAGATCGTGGGAATGTCATTGCGGCCACTGGCCGTGTCCGAGCATGCTCGACGTGTGCGACGCCGGATCGTGTGCTCGCGTTTCCCAGAACGCCGACTCACCGAGGAGACCGACTGATGCCGCTGACCACCGGGATCTTGTTGTTCGACGACAACGAGGAGCTGGATTTCGCCGGCCCGTGGGAGGTGTTCTCCATGGCACGGACCGAAGGGGATCGAACGGTGCTCGTCGCCGAGAGTCCCGAGCCGGTACGCGCTGCATGGGGCATGCGCGTCCTGCCCGATCACACACTCGCAGACGCGCCACCACTGGACGTGCTGGTCGTGCCGGGTGGGAACGGCACACGTCGCGAGGTCGACAACCCTGCGCTGGTCGAATGGATCAAGGCGGCCGCCGAGAATTGCACCTGGGTGACCAGCGTGTGCACCGGCTCCTTCCTGCTGCACGCCGCCGGCCTGCTGGCAGGGAAACGCGTGACGACGCACTGGACCTCGATCGAGCGTTTTCGGGAGAAGACCGACATCACCGTCCTCGATGACGTCCGGTACGTCCGCGACGGGAACGTGGTGACCGCCGCCGGCGTCTCGGCCGGAATCGACATGGCGCTCTGGGTGGTCGGTCAGATCTATGGGACGGCGCACGCACGGGCTGTGCGTCGCTTCATGGAGTACGACCCGGCCCCGCCGTACGGCGCCGAGGTGTAACCGCCCTCTCGCGATCGTCAGGTGCCGTAGGCGCCGCCGCCGGCGAACATGCCGCGCCGCCAGCGGTCGGGTGTGAGCAGCAGCGCGCGGGGATAGACCTCGAACATCCAGCGGACGAAGTTGCGCCGCGTCCACGGCGTCAGGCCCGCAACGCCCACCGCAGCGCGTGCGCCTCGGCCTGAGCGGAGCACGCGCTGGAGTGCAGCGGCGAAGCGGAGGTCGCGTCCGAGCGCGCGCCGGACGCCGTCGCGGTAGAGCTGACCGACTCCCGAGGCGTTGCCGGTGGCGATGGCGTCGACGGCCAGGATGGCCGTCTCGATCGCCTGCGCGATCCCCTCGCCGGTGAGCGGGTCGACGGCGTTGGCGGCGTCGCCCACGTAGAGCACGCGGCCGTCGGCGAGCGCGTCGTACTCGAACGACGCCGGGATCGGCCAGGCGCGGTGGGTGGCCTCGGGCTCGGCGGCGGGCCCGAGCACGGTGCGGACGCTGTCGCGGCTGAGCAGCTCGCGCCAGCGAGCGTTGAGCTCCTTGCCGCTCATACCGGGCCGCCGCAGGACCCCGAACCCGACGTTGGCGCGCCCGTCGGGCAGCGGGAAGACCCACGCGTACCCGGGGAGCAGGTCGGCTTCGAAGAGCACGTACAGCCGCGGGTCGTCGACGCCCCGGAAGTACTGCCGGAACGCGTGCCAGGTGCCGAGCTCGGGCGGGGCCGGCGGCCGCAACGAACGCCGCACGAACGAGTAGTGCCCGTCGGCGGCGACGACGAAGCCCGCGCGCACCGCGCCGTTGTCGCCCAGCGACACGGTGACACTGTCGCTGCCGACCTCGACTGCGCTGACGGCGGTGCCGTCACGCACCTCGACGCCCGAATCGCGCGCCTTGGCGACGAGTGCGGCGTCGAGCTCGACGCGGGGCACGACCGCGGCATAGTCACCGTCGGGTGGGAGTGGAAGGGACACGCGCCGGCCACTCGGGCTGACGAGGATCGTCTCGCGCACCGCCATGTACCCCGGAAGGGTGCGGAGGTCGAGGCCGAGCTGCTCGAGGTCACGCAGCGCCGCGGTGGTGAGCCCGTCGCCACACGTCTTGTCGCGGGGAAAGCGGGCCTTGTCGACCACGAGCACGTCGAGGCCTCGCCGGCGCGCCGCGAGACCGGCGGCGGCGCCCGCCGGTCCTGCACCCACCACGAGAACGTCGACGTCCGCCGGCATGCGCCACGACGGTAGTGCCGTCATCCGCCGGCGACCCCGCCGGGGACCGCTTCGACGCCGGCGGCCCGGGCGGGCCAGAATCGTGAGACCGCCTTGGGGGAATAGGAGTGGGATGAACATCGCCGTCTGCGTGAAGCAGATCCCCGACCCGGCCGTGCCGGGCGAGCTCGACCCGGAGACCAAGACGCTCAAGCGCGAGGGCAAGCTGATCCTCGACGACTCCGACAGCTACGGCGTCGAGATGGCCCTTCAGCTCGCCGACAGCGCCGGCGGCGGCGAGGTCACGCTGATCTCGATGGCCCCGAACGACGAGGTGTCGGGGCTGCGTACCGCCCTGGCCATGGGCGCCGCCAAGGCCGTGCTCGTGTCCGACCCGGTCCTCCAGGGCTCGGACGCGTTGGCGACGGCCAAGGTGATCGCCAAGGCGGTGGAGCGCGCCGGCGGCATCGACCTCGTCGTGACCGCGACCGAGTCGACCGAGGGCTATACCGGCACGGTCCCGGCGCAGGTCGCCGAGCTGCTCGGCTGGCCGTCGCTCACCTTCGCCAAGCACATCGAGGTCGCCGACGGCAAGGTCAAGATCCAGCGGCAGACCGAAGCCGGCTATGACATCGTCGAGGCGTCGCTTCCCGCGGTCGTGAGCGTCACCGCCGGGGTCGTCGAGCCGCGCTACCCGTCCTTCAAGGGGATCATGGCGGCCAAGAACAAGCCGGTCGACCAGGCGAAGGTCGCCGACCTCGGCTTGTCCGAGGACGAGGTCGGCTGGAAGGGCGCCCGTCAGGAGATCAAGTCGATCGAAGCCGCGCCGGAACGGCAGGCGGGCGAGAAGATCGAGGACGAAGGCGACGCCCACGAACGGATCGTCGCCTTCCTCGAGCAGCTCAAGGTCATCTAGGAGGCCACTGCCGATGGCACTTTCGAAGGTGTGGGTCTACGCCGAGGGTGAGGACGGGAAGGCGACCTCGGCGACGCTCGAGCTGCTCACAAAGGCGCGCGAGATCGGAGACACCGTCGAGGCGGTGTACGCCGGCGACGACGCCGACACGATGGCGCCGCAGCTCGGCGAGTACGGCGCGACGAAGGTGCACGCGGCCGACCACGGCTCCTCGCTGAGCGGGGTCGTGGGCGGCGCGCTGCTCGCCAAGCTCGTCGCTGAAGAGCAGCCCGACCTGATTCTCTTCGCGCAGAGCTACGACGGACGCGACGCCATGGGCCGCCTCTCGGCAAAGCTCGACCGGCCTGTGCTCACGAACGGCAACGCAGTCGAGGTCGACGGCGACACGGTCACGGTGAGCACGGCCGTCTTCGGCGGCAACACGATCGTCACCGCCGCCTTCGAGGGCGAGCAGCCGTACCTCGCCGGGATCCGGCCCAAGTCGTTCGCGGCCGAGCCCGGTGGCGGCGGCACGGCCGAGGTCGCCAAGGTCGACGGCGTCGACGCCGGACGCGCAGGAGAGGCGCAGGTGCTCGACCACCACGTCGAGGAACAGGAAGGGCCCAAGCTCGAGGACGCCGAAGTCGTCGTTTCCGGCGGCCGCGGGCTCGGAAGTGCCGAGGCCTACGAGCCCCTCGTCGAGGAGTTGGCCAAGACGCTCAGAGGCGCCTCGGGCGCGTCACGCGCGATCGTGGACGCCGGCTGGGTGCCGTACTCGAAGCAGGTCGGCCAGACCGGCAAGACCGTGAAGCCGAAGGTCTACATCGCGATCGGTATCTCCGGCGCGACGCAGCACATGGTCGGGATGAAGGGCTCCGACAACATCATCGCCATCAACAAGGACCCCGAGGCACCCATCTTCAGCGTGTCGGACCTGGGCGTCGTAGGCGACGCATCCAAGGTCGTGCCCAAGCTGATCGAGGCGCTGAAGGCGAAGAGCTAAGACGGAGGCTTCATCGCCTCCGGGTCGAAGTCCTTGATGTTCGTGGCGAACCCCCACTGCTGGCCCTGCGGGTCTTCGGCCATGTAGTTGCGGTCGCCGTAGAACTGGTCCTGCGGCTCGTAAATGATCTTGGCGCCCGCGTTCTTCGCCTGCTCGAAGTGCTTGTCGACGTCGTCGACGTACACGTACACCGTCGCGTTCACGTGACCATGCCGGTTGGGGTTCTGGTAGTCGGGCCCGGGGTGGCCCATCATGATGACGCCGTCCTCCAGCCGCATCTCCGCGTGCGTCACCTTGCCGTCCGGCCCGGGGACGCGTAGGTCTTCGGTGAAGCCGAATGCCTTGGCGAGGAACTCCAGCGCGGCTTCGCAATCCTCGTACAACAGGTACGGCGTGATGCGGGGGAAACCCTCGGGTGGATTCGCAGGCATCGCAGCCCTCCTTTCACGGTGGAACGGAATCTACGCCCGGGCGCATCTGCCGTGCCCGGGCGGTCGTGCTCCCGATCAACCCGACTGTGAGCCCGGCCCCGACGACGACGGTGCCGAGGAGTTGGAGCGGGCGGACCGGCTCGACCCCGATGGCGGCGCCGATCAGCAGCGTGCTGACAGGAAGGAGCCCCGCGAACAGCCCGGTTCGCTCGACGCCGAGCCGCCCGATGGCCTCGTACCAGGCGACGAAGGCGAACGCGGTCACGACGACGGCGAGGTATGCGATCGCCGCGGCCTCACCCCACGAAGGCACCTGGAACGCGGCCCTGCCGTCGACGGCGAGCGCGGTCAGCGCCAGCATCACGGCCGCGATGGCGCAGATGCGCGTCGAGACGCCGACCGGTCCGAGCCGGGGGAGGAGCGGCACCGCCACGAGCGTGTACGCAGCCTCGCCGGCAAGCGCGAGTAGCGAGAGCCCGAACGCCGTCCAGGACGTGCGACCGACCCCGTGTACGAGCGCGGCGCCGAGCACGACGACGACTGCCGAGCTGAGGCACTGGGCCGACGGCGCCCGGTGCTCGAGGAGCGGGCCGATGATCGCGAGCACGATTGGCACGCCACCGACGACCACGCCCACGGCGGCGGGCTCAGCGCTGCGCAGCGCGACCACGACCGCGATGTTGAAGCCAGCCAAGCCGGCGGCCGCGATGACGGCCAGTCGCACACGTTCCTCTGTCGTCGTGCGCACCCGGGGACGGTGGAGTAAGCGCGCCCAACTCCAGAGGAGCAGTGCACCAGCCGCATAGCGCACGGCTTGCGCGGTGAACACGGGATAGTCCGTGATCACGCTCAACACGGCTACCGAACCACCCACGGCGACCATGGAGCCGGCGGCGAGCACGCTCCCGAGGGCGAGCTCGCGGCGCTGCATGGCTCTAGTCTGCAGATGTGGCGAATACCGAGGAGCGTCTACGCGACGTGCGAACGAAGATCGATCGGGCGCTCGAGTCCGTTCGGTCAGATCGGGAGGCATCTCCCGTTCTCATTGCCGTGGTCGGCGAGTTCGCAAACAAGGCCGAGAAAGCTGCGGGCTTGGACGACGAACGGGCCGCGATCATCGAGCTCGAGCAGGCGGGCGACAGCGCCAAGGTGGCCGCCGAAGCCGACACGGCGGTGTCGGACGCCACTCGCGAGGCGGTCCTGGACGCCCACCTGGCCATCTGCATCGCCAAGTCGAAGCTCTAGAACGCGAGCGGGTCCGGCCCTCGCTTTCCGGAGCGGGTGACCGCGGTGGCGGCGAGCGCCGGCACGTCGGGGGAGGGCGCGGACCCGCTCGGCGTTCTTCAGGTTGATATCGGCGCCGAGCTGCAGGTAGTCGCGTATGAGGCGCAGCTCGTCGTCGATCCTGCGCCCGAACCACGGCCCTCCGTCGGCTGCCATCGGGCCCTGTTCCGCTGTCGCTGATCGGCTAGGGCGGGACGGCCGACGCCCGCTGCCGTTACGGTGGCCGCGTGGCGCCGGATCGGTCCGAGGTCGTCTGCGAGATCGAGCCGCCGACACGACCGGACCTCAAACGGGTGCGACACCAGATCGGTGTGCTCAGCCGAGTGGCGAGCGCTTTCCTGATCCCCGACAACCACCTCGGGCGGGCGACGGTATCGAGTGTGGCGGTCGCCCACGAGGTGGAGGCGATGGGCGGCCGCTCGATCGCCTGTCTGAACTCGCGGGACCGAAACCTGTTGGGCTTCCGGCGCGATCTCTTGACGGCAGAGGCGTACGGGGTCGACCAGTTCCTGTTCGTTTACGGCGACAAGCCGAAATCCGGGGGCCGGACGAGCGAGCTCACGGTGCAGTCGATGATCGAAGAAGCGCGGGCGCTCGAGCCTGTTCGGCCGTTTCGTGTCGGCGCAGTGGCGGACTTCGGGCTGCTGCCGGATTGGAAACGTACGGCCGACTTCCTGTTCCTCCAGGTCTCGTATTCGGCCGATGCGGCCGCGCGGTGGCGTGAGACCGCTGACGTCGAGGTACCCGTCTATGCGGGGGTCATGGTGCTGGCGAGCAGCGCAATGGCACGGCAATTGGCTTCCACGATTCCCGACATCGTGATCCCGCACGAACTGGTCGACCGGGTGGATGCAGACCCGCGTGCGGGCGTCGACGCGGCCCGCGACCAGGTTCTCCGTCTTCGTGACAACGGCGGCTTTCAGGGCGTGCACCTGATTCCGGTGTCGCGTTACCGGGAAGTCGCGGCCGCACTCGAACTCGAATTCTCGTAAGCACACGAGCGCATCACATCGATCTCACCGCGCACAGAAGCAACTTCAGGCGCGTCGGCACCGGGCCGTAGTTGTCACACCCCACGTTTATGCTCCGATCATGAAGTTGTCGGAGTTGCGCAGCGGGATGAGCGAATACGCGACAGGCTTTGATCCCGAACGCGTCTCGGCTGAGCACGCTGCAACCGTGGTCGAAGACGCGGCCGCGATCAAGAACATGGCCGCGACAGTGGAGGCGCTGGCGGCGGCGCGTGTCGCCGAGACCGCGCTGTGGAAGCGCGACGGCGATCGTTCGGCGGCGCATCAGCTGGCGCGCACGACGGGCACGACGATCAACCAGGCCAAGGACGCGCTCGAGGCGGCGCGACGGCTCCAGGGCCTGCCGGAGACCGCGGCCGCGGCGCGCCGGGGCGAGCTGTCGGCCGAGCAGGTCGTGGTGATCGCCGACGCCGCTAGCGCCGATCCCGAGGCGGAGGCGCGGCTCTTGGAGCAGGCGCGGGCGGGCGGCTACGGGGAGCTGCGGGACGAGTGCGCCCGCGTCAAGGCCAAGGCGTGCGATCTCGAGGCCCGGCGGCGGCGCATCCACGAACGCCGGTACCTGCGGACCTTCAACGACACCGAGGGTGCCGCCAACTTGCACCTGCGCGACAACCCCGAGGTCGTGGCCGGGATCATGGCGACGCTGGAACCCATCCGCGACGAGCTGTTCGAGGACGCTCGCAAGGAAGGTCGGCGCGAACCCATGGAGGCTTACGCGGCCGACGCGCTCGCCGAGCTCGCCCGCCGCGCCGACCGCGCTCCAAGCGGGAAGCCGTCCCGTCGGCCAAAGCTGTTGGCTCGCGTCGACTTGACCCGTCTGCTCGGTCATCCCGGCGAAGGCGACGAAGTGTGCGAGATCGCTGGCTACGGGCCGGTGGCGGTGTCTGCGATCCGCGACCTGCTCGACACCGAAGATCCGTTCTTGGCCGCGATCGTGACCAAAGGCAAGGACGTCGTGGGGGTTGCCCACCTCGGTCGCCGGCCCAACGCCCATCAGCAGAGCGCGCTCGAGTGGCTGTATCCGACGTGCGCGGCCGCGGGCTGCAGCAGCCTCGCGTTCCTGGAGACCGACCACCGCGAGGACTGGGCCCAGACGCACACGACGGTCTTCGAGCTGCTCGACCGGTTCTGTCCCCACCACCACGACCTCAAGACCAACGAGAACTGGGCGCTCGTGGAAGGCCGTGGCAAGAGAGCGTTCGTCCCGCCAGACGATCCGCGCCATCCCCGCAACGCCCACGGCCCACCGGTCGCGGCGTGAACCGGTGGAGATCCGAACTGCCCGACCGGACGAGGTACACACAGTGCTCGACGTGCTCGGCGATGCGGCGTCGTGGTTGCGGGCACGCGGCATCGACCAGTGGCCGGAGCGGTTCGAGCGCGACTGGGTGATGCCGGCGATCGAGCGGGGCGAGACGTGGCTCGCGGAACGCGACCGAGCGGTCGTGGGCAGTCTCGTCGTGCAGTGGGAGGACCCGATGTTCTGGGCCGGCTACCCGGAGGACGCGGGGTACCTGCATCGGTTGGCGGTGCGTCGGCCCAGGACCGGGTTCGGGGCGCAGCTGCTGCGCTGGGCGGAGCGACACGCAGCCGAAGCCGGGAAGCAGTTCCTTCGACTCGACTGCGTCGCGGGCAACGAGCAGCTGCGTGCCTATTACGAGCGCGCGGGTTACGAGTACGTCGGCGATGTCACCGTTGGGCCGTACACCCAGGCGCGCTACGAGAAGCGTGTGGGTGATTGAATGCCCAGGTGCCCGAGATGGCCGGTATCTCGCATATCGATCTGACGGTGACCGATGTCGATCGCAGTGAGCGCTTCTACACCGAGGTATTGGGCTTCGAAGTCTTGAAGCCTGTCGACAAAGCCGGCTTCCGCCTGGCCGACATGCGGCATTCCGGACTTGGCGCGGAGATCTGTGTGCGACAGCCGGCGGCGAATGACGGGTCACCGTTCGACGAGTTCCGGACCGGGCTCGACCATCTGTCCTTCGCGGTCTCGAACCGGGCCGAGCTGGAGCGCTGGCAGGAGCACTTGGAACACCACGGCGTGAGCTACACGCCGATCGTCGACGCGCCCTACGGCGCCGTGCTCGTTTTCAGGGACCCCGACAACATCCAGCTCGAGCTCATGGCCGAGCCCGGGCCGTAAGCCGCTACGCCGCGCCTTCCGGCACCCAGGAGCCGTGGAAGCCGAACGGCACGCGTTGCGGGAGGTGCACGGTGGCGACCGGTGACCCTGTGAAGTCCGTGGCGTTCAGCACCACGAGATCGCTGGCATCGCGGCTTTCGTCGTACACGACCGAGAGCACCCAGCCCTCGTCCTCGCCGGCGTCGTCCGACGCCGCGACGAAGACGCCCTCGCTCGCGTGAGTGCCGGGACCGAGGGTGCGCGCCTCGACGGTTCCCGCTCGGAGATCGTGCTTCAGCAGCTGTCCGAACGTGACCCAGTCGTCGTCGCGGCCGACGTAGGCGGTGTAGCCATACCGGTGGCGACGCCCGACGACCCGGTCGTCGACGCGCGGGAACTCCTGGGGCCGGTCGTCGAGTCGCTCTTCGATGACCTTGCCGGCGTCGAGGTCGATCGTCCAGCGGTCCAGCGTCGGAGGCTGCTCGACGGGGCCATGGATGTCGGTGGCGAACATCGTCGGATGCCGGGCCACGTCGATGACGACGTTGCCGTTGTCGTCGTACGCGTTCAGCGGATGGAACACGTAGCAGAGCTCGACGTCGAACCACCGTACGTCGGCGTTGCCGCCGTCGCGGGGCATCACACCGACGCGAGCGCCGTAATCAGGCTTCCACTCGGCTGGGAAGGGCCGCTTGCCGACGAGGTCGAAGTCGTACACGACGGGCAGGTCAAGGAACACGACGTTGCGCTCGGTGATGGCGAAGTCGTGCACCATCGCCGGGCCGCGGATGTCGATGTCCTCGCTGCGGACTAGCGCGCCCGACGAGTCAGCCACGTGGTAGCGGAGCCACGGCGGACCGAAGATGTCGTAGCCGAAGAAGAGCATCTCGCCCGTGGCGGAGTCGATCTTCGGGTGCGCGGTCATCGGGGAGCGGAGCTTGCCGCCGAAGTCGTACCGACCGACGGTGGACAGGTCCGGCCGCACCTGGGTGGGGAGGCACACCTCGACGAGGGCGAAGATCTTCCCCGCGTGCGAGACCACGTGCGTGTTCGCCACGCTCGAGCCCACCGGGAACACGTCTTCCGGCTGTCCGGGAATCGGGTCCTCGCCCAGGAGCGAGATCGCCTGGTCGGTGCGGACCCAGCGGTTGCGGTACGAGACCGCCTTGCCGTCGCGCAGCTCGATGGCGTGGAGCATGCCGTCGCCCGTGAACCAGTGATACGCGGCGGGATCGGGCGCGATCGGGTTCGGGCCGTTGCGCAGCAGCCGTCCGTGCAGCTCTTTCGGGATCGTGCCCTCGACGGGCAGCTCGGTCACGGTCAGCTCGTCCTTGACGGGCGCGAAGTTCCCGACCAGATAGCGGTTCTCGACTGCTGTGCTCATGCGGTTTCTCCTTGGTTCTCGTGAACGGGTTCGCTCAGGCCGTGGTTCTGGATGTCGCAAATGTGGTCGACGAGCATCTCGACGTGGGGCCACGAGAGGCCCGGCATCGAGATCAGGAGCGACGTGACGCCGTGGACTGCTGCCCAGACCCCGGTCGCTGCCAGCACGGGGTCGACGCGCCGGAACGCGCCCGCGTCGATGCACCTCTGGACTGCGTCGACGAGGTGCTGGAAGGCGCGGGCGCCCGCGCCGGTGAGAGCGTCGCGCCGCGCGGCGCCGTCAGTTCGGGTCATGAACAAGATGCGGTACGGCTCGGGCTTCTCGAGGCCGAAGCGCACGTATGCCTGGCCGCGTCGGCGCAGGCTCTCGACGGGATCGTCGGTCGACGCGCCGGCACGCTCGATGACCGAGTCGAACGTCTCGAAGTGGCGTTCGCACACTGCGAAGATCAGCGACTCCTTGTCCGGGAAGTGCAGGTAGATCGACGGCGGCGTGACACCCACGGCATCGGCGATGGCCCGGATCGACACTGCGTCGGCGCGGCCGCTCTCGATCATTAGTCGCTCGGTCGCGTCGAGGAGGTCGTCGCGCAGCTTCTCGCCCTCACCGCGGCGGGCGCGCGGCCGCGACTGTACGGCTGCCTGGCGCGCCGCGCTCACCGTGAGCCCACGGGCTCGGCGACACGCTCTTCGGGAGGTTCCTCCGCGGGGGGAGGCTCGGGTTCTTCGCTGATACCGATGCGATCGTGGACGCGCCGGAGCCACCGCGGCGCCCACCAGTTCGCCTCGCCGGCGATGCGCATGAACGCGGGCACGAGCGTCGCCCGGATCACGAACGCGTCCATGAGCACGGCGATCGACAGGCCGATGCCGAAGATTTTGATGAACGACACTCGCGATGTCGCGAAGGCGAGGAAGACCACACTGATCAGGACGGCCGCGGCGGTGACGATCCGTCCGGTGTGCTCGAGCCCGTACGCGACCGACAACGTGTTGTCGTGCGTGCGGTCGTGCTCCTCCTTGATGCGCGACAGCAGGAAGACCTCGTAGTCCATCGACAAGCCGAACGCGATGCAGAACAAGAGGAGCGGTATCGACGCGGGCAAGGTGCCGGTGGCGGTGAAATCGAGCACGCCCGAAAGGTGGCCGTCCTGGAAGATCCAGACCAGCGCGCCGAACGTGGCGCTGAGGCTCAGCACGTTCAGGATCAACGCCTTGATGGGCACGATGACGCTCCCGAACATGAGGAAGAGCAACACAAACGTGGCGAGCGCGACCCATCCGAGCGCGATGGGCAGGCGTGCGAACAGCGAGTCCTTCGAGTCGACGAGCTCCGCAGACGGCCCCGTCACCAGCACCGGGAACGGCGCCGGCGTGTCGCGCACGGCTTTGGCCAGACTCTCGCCCTCTTCGGAGTACGCCTCAACCGAGGGGACCACCGAAAGCCAGACGGTGTGGGCGGACTGGAAGCGCAGGCTCAGGCGCCCCGGGTCGGCGACCTTCTGTCCGTTCGCGTAGCTGCCGGTGATCGTGTCCACGCGCGCCGCGCCGTGCAGGCGAGACAACGCGGCCGCATACAGCTCGACGTCGCCGGCACGGGCCGCCGGATCGGTGATGCCGGTGGCGACCACTTGGAGCGAGCGGCTTTCGTCGGAGTTGAACCGGGTTCGGATGTCGTCCTGCACCTGGCGGCTGGAGACGTCGGCGGGCAGCACCCGGTCGTCGGGGAGCCCGAACTGAATGCGCAGGAACGGCAAGCCCAGCGCGACGAGCAGGACGATGACAGCGAGCGCGATCGGCACGGGACGACGCATGACGAACACGGCGATGCGGTGCCACGCGCCCGTGCCGACCGGCTTCGGATCGCGTCGCCACAGCCGAAGCGAGTTCACCCGCGGTCCCAGCACGGCGAGCAGCGCGGGTAGAGCGACGACCGCAGCGGCGCCCGCGAGCAACGACACCCCGATCCCTGCGTACGCGAACGAGCGGAGGAACGGGAGCGGGAACACGAGCAAGGCCGCCAGCGCGACGGCCACGGTCAGCGCGCTGAACGCAACAGTCTTGCCCGCGGTCTGGACGGTGCGTACCGCGGCGTCGTGCGGACTACGCCCGGCGTGGAGCTCCTCCCGGTACCGCGAGACGACGAACAGGCTGTAGTCGATGGCGAGCCCCAGACCCATGCCGGTCGTCAGGTTGAGGGCGAAGATCGACACGTCGGTGAGCGAGGAGATGACCAGCAGCACGAGGAATGTGCCCACGATCGCGAGCGCGCCGACCACGAGCGGCAGGCCGGCGGCAACGACACTCCCGAAAACGATGATCATCAGCACGAGCACGATCGGGAAGGCCAGGAGCTCGGCTCGTACGAGATCGCTCTCGGTCTGCTCGTTGACCTGACGGAAGGTCTCTGCGAAGCCGCCGACGCCGACGGCGACTGGTCCGTGTCGGCCCGAGTAGCGCGGCGACAGCTCTTTGGCGGCGTCGTGCCGCTTCTCGTCGTCGCCGCGCAACGTGGCGATCACGAGGGCCTGGCGACCGTCTTTGCTGCGGAGCGGCGCGGCGCCGCCGAGGTTCCAGTACGAGACGGCGCGTGACACCGTGCGCTCCGACGCCAACTGGGCGGTCAGCGCGTTGCCTGCTGCCACTACATCGGCGTCGTCGACCGTGCCGTGTCGCGCGCTCACCAAGAGCACGAGATCGGGCGTCTGCCGTCCGAACTCGCGCTCGATCACCCGCCGGGCCCGGGAGGACTCCGACGAGGGGTCGTCGAAGCCGCCGCTCGTGAGGCGGGACGCCACCCCGCCGCCGAGCGCGCCGGCGACGACGAAGAACAGGGCCGTCCCGACGAGGACGGCCTTGCGGTGCCGGACTGTGAAGCGCCCGAGGCGAGCGAGCATCGGCGTTGCCCCCGAGTTTGGTTATCGCCGATAAGTCAGCCTGCTCATCATCTGCCCGGGAGCCGCCGATGGCTAGATGACGTGGGTCACAAGCGAGAATTGCCGCATGACACCGACCGCGCCGCTGCACCCCGAGGTCGAGGCGCTGGCGTTCCTGCTCGGCGAGTGGCAAGGCGAGGGCCGCGGTGCGTACCCGACGATCGACGACTTCCGGTACCGGGAGACGATCATTCTCGGCCACGTCGGGAAGCCGTTCGTCTCGTACACGCAGCGGACAGCGGCGCTCGACGACGGTCGCCCGCTGCACTCCGAGTCCGGATACCTCCGGCCCCAACCCGGCGGGCGGGTCGAGCTCGTGCTGGCGCAACCGTCCGGCCTCGTCGAGATCGACGAAGGCGTCGTGCGCGGCGGTCGCGTCGAGCTCGTGAGCACACTCGTCGCGCGCACTCCGTCGGCGAAGGAGGTCACCGAGGTACGACGCAGCCTCGACGTCGACGGCGACGTCATGCGCTACCAGCTCGAGATGGCGGCCGTCGGCCAGCCCCGGCAATTCCACCTCGAAGCGGAGCTATACCGCGCGTAGCGGCGTGTCAGCTCTTCACGTACGAGAACTTCTCGGCGATCTTGCCGTCACGGAGGCGAAACACGTCGACGCCCCGCACGTGGCCGTCGCCCCAGTCGTACCGCCAGAGCTGCACGTACCGATCGCCGGCCGGGAACGCATCCTCGGCTTTGAAGTTTGCCCGGGTGTCGTCGAAGATCGGCTTCCAGGCCGCCCGCACCGCATCCTTGCCCTGGTGTCGTTCCCCGTCGGGAGCCGGTCCGGTGCTCTCGAACACGCAGTCGTCAGTGCAGAGGGCGAGGGCAGCGTCGAGGTCGTGGTCGCCCCATGCACGGTTGAACCGATCGAGTAGGTCGGGCACCTCTGTGTCCATCATGCTTGGTCTCCCACGTCGAGGTCGACGAAGAGCGGCGCGTGGTCGGAGGGCAGCTTGCCCTTCCGGGCGAAGCGGTCCACGAGGCCCCAGCGGAGTCGAACCACCAGCGGTTCGGTGACGTACGCAAGGTCGATGCGCATGCCGCGGTGCTCGTGGAAGTCGCCTCGCCGGTAGTCCCAGTAAGTGAACAGCCGGTCCTGGGGGTACAGCGCACGGAAGGCGTCGACGAAGCCCCAGTCGCGCAGCCGAGCGACCGCGGCGCGCTCGGGCTCGGTGACATGCGTGTCCCCGACGAACGCTTCCGGTGACCACAGATCGCGATCCTCGGGCGCCACGTTGAAGTCGCCCATCATCAGGATCGGCTCGGTGGGCTTGTACGTGGCGGCGATCCAGTCGTGGAGGCACTCGAGCCACGCCAGCTTCCGATCGTAGAAGTCGCTGCCGACCTTCCGGCCGTTCGGGACGTACACGTTGATGACGCGCACGCCGCCGCAGTTCGCGGCGAGCAGGCGGGCGTCTCCCTCGTAGGGGTCGACGAGCTCGGTCCCGTCGAAGCCCGATGTGACATCCTTGATGCCGACACGCGATAGGACGGCCACGCCGTTCCATTGCCCGGGCCCGTGGTGCACGGAGTCGTAGCCGAGCGCCTGAAAGGTCAGTTGCGGGAACGTGTCGTCGGAGAGCTTCGTCTCCTGGAGGCAAAGCACGTCTGGCTGCGCGTACTGCAGCCAGTCCTCGACCCGCGGGAGGCGTGCCTTCAGGGAGTTGACGTTCCAGGTCGCGAAGCGCACCACGTTCGGAACCTACCCGACGTAGTCCGGGTTCGCGACCAGCAGTTTCGCCCGCACCGACTCCCGTACCGCGGCGAACACGTCGTCGCGGCGGTCATCGAGCGATCCGTCGCGGATGCGGCGCGCCAGCTCGGCGGTGAGCGACGGGAGGTCGCCGTCGCGGCCGAGGAGCGTGGCGAGCCGCTCCCGCTCGGCCTCATCGAGCTCGGGCCCGAGCTGCAGCTCCCGCTCCAGCATGCCGAGCGCATTGACCGCGACGCGGGTGTGGAACCGCACCCGGCCCTCGACCGCGGGCATCACGTCCTGCTGGAGGAACTCCCGGATCGCCTCGAGCAGCTCGACGGCCGTGGGCCGGTCCTGCATCACGACTCGCCTTCGATGAGCTCGAGCAGGTCCCACTCCATCTCGGCGACCCGACGACCGAGAGTCGCCAGCTCCACGGACCGCACGGAGCCCTGCAGGTGCGTGAACGCCTGGATCTCGCAGATCACGCCCCATTTCAGTGTGCCCATCGCCTCCCAGTACCGAAGCTCGGCCGGGTCGACCTCGCGCCCGCCGGCGGACCGGTACGCCGCGAGCAGATCCTCGACGCTGCCGAACCCGCCGACGGGATGGTCGGTCACGCCGAAGCGCCACGACTTCACGCACAACCAGCCGAGATCCTCGACCGGGTCGCCGAGGTGGGCGAGCTCCCAGTCGAGGACTGCCCGGATGCCGTCCGGCCCGACGACGAAGTTGCCGTTGCGGAAGTCGCCGTGCACGAGCACCGGCCGGAGCGGGTCGGCTGGCGCCCTGTCGGCGAGCCAGCGCAAGCCGAGCTCGAATGCGGGGTGAGGCTCGCCGAAGCCGTCGAGGTAGGAGCGGTACTGCTCGATCTGCGCGCGCACGCCCTGCACAGCGAGAGATGGCAGGCGTCCGGTATCGAGAGCGTGGATGCGGGCTGCCTGCTCGCCAGACTGTCCGGCGAGTCTTGGGCGAGCGACCGCGAACGCGTCGTCTCGAAGGATGCGGCGCGGAATGGTCTCGCCGTCGACGCGCTCCATGACGAAGCCCGCTCCGAGATCGTCACCCGGCTCGAGCAGGAACCACACCTCGGGCACGGCGACGCTGCCGGCGTGCGCTGCCTCCAACAGCGCGAACTCGACGCCGCGCTCGGACCAACCCGCCTGCTTGCCCGGATCACGCCGCAGCACGAGCGCGTGGCGTGTGCCGTTGGACGCTACGGCGTCGAAGGACCACGTCTCCCGGGACGCGCCGCCCGACAGTCGTTGCAGACCCTCGATTGTCACGGGGACCCCGAGGTGATGCCGCACGGCATGCGCAAGTGCACCGGCTTCGACTCGGTTAGGCATGCCGCCGAACGATAACCGTGGCCGGTCGCCGATTAGATTCTCGGCGTGCGTTTGGGGCGGGGTGCGCTGGTCGTCGGGATCCTCGTGCTCGCCCTCCTGCCCGCGACGGCATCGAGCGCCCCGGCCCAATTCGGGTCCGAGCGCATCCACGACTACACCGTGGACGTCCATATCGAGCCCACCGGCACCGTGCGGGTTCACGAGACGATCGACTACGACTTCGGTGTCGTCCCGAAGCACGGGATCTTTCGCGACGTCCCGGTCCGGTTCGACTACCCGCCGAAGGCGAACCACGACCGCGTCTACCCGCTCGACGTGATCTCCGTGCAAGCGTCCGAAGGGACGCCGGCCCAGTACACGATCGAAAGCGGTGATCACGACGGCATCGGCCTGAAGCGGATCAAGATCGGCGATCCCGACCGCACGATCAGCGGCCGCCATACCTACGACATCAGCTACACGCTGCGCGGCGTGCTGAACGGCTTCGAGGACCACGACGAGCTGTTCCTCAACGCGATCGGGCCAGGTTGGACGGTGCCGATCGACCGGGCGACCATCACCGTCGACGCGCCCGTCGACATCGCTCGTGTCGGTTGTTTCAGCGGCCCCGTGCAGTCCCGTCTGCCGTGCGCGAGCGCCGGCAGCAGCGGCTCGGCCGCGACGTTCACGCAGGGCACCATCCCACCCGACGCCGCGTTCACGGTCGTCGTCGCCATTCCGAAGGGCGCCGTGCCGCCACCGAAGCCGATTCTCGAGGAGCGCTTCAGCCTCGGCGCCGCGTTCTCGGTCACCGCCGCCACAGCTGGGATCGCCGGGGCGCTGCTGGCGCTCGTCGTCGGCGCGTTCCTGCTC
>DASPXI010000059.1:0-2144 GCA_035637335.1 Acidimicrobiia bacterium | reverse complement strand
GTTCGATCCGCAACTGGCCGAGGAATTCTGGCGCGCCTTCGCCTTCGCGGCCGGCGTCACCCTGCACATGCGTTCGGTGGCGGGGAAGAACGGCCACCACGTCATCGAATCGTCGTTCAAGGGCGTCGCCCGCAGTCTGCGTGACGCGGTGCGGATCGAGGGAACGGGCGTGCCGTCGACGAAGGGCGCGCTGTAGCGAGTGCCCTTCGACCTGTATCCATCCATCGATCTGCGCGGCGGGCAGTGCGTGCGGCTGCGCCAGGGTGACTTCGAGGCCGAGACCGTCTACCACGCCGACCCGTTGCAAGTGGCGCGAGATTTCGCCGCCGCCGGAACGCGCTGGATCCACGTCGTCGATCTCGACGCCGCCCGTACCGGCGATCCCGCCAACCTGACGATCATCGAGACGATCTGCGCCACCGTTCCCTGCCGCGTGCAGGTGGGCGGAGGGATTCGCAGCGCCGAAGTGGCGGGTGAGTTCCTCGCCGTCGGCGCAACGCGCGTCGTCATCGGGACGAGCGCGATCGAGCGGCCCGAGCTCGTCGACGAGCTCACGACGACGCACCCGGGACAGATCGCAGTCGGGCTCGACGCCCGGGGCCGGGAGGTCGCGGTGCGCGGATGGACACAGGGCACCGGCGTCGACCTCGTCGAGCGGGCTCACGAGCTCGAGACCAGCGGGGCGGCGGCGCTCATCGTCACCGAGATCGGCCGCGACGGCACGATGGCCGGCCCCGCGCTCTCTCAGCTCGGCGCCGTCCTCGAGGCGACGGCGCTGCCTCTGATCGCGAGCGGTGGCGTGAGCGCGCTCTCCGACCTCGCCGCGCTCCGGCAGCTGCGGGCGGGCGGACGGAGCCTGGCCGGCGCAATCGTCGGCCGTGCCATCTACGAGGGCCGATTCGGGGTCGCCGAGGCGCTCACGGCCGTCACCTGATCACCCCGTATCGCGAACAGCCGGGGTCGGGTACGGTCGGCACACGCGACGCCGACGGCATAGGGGGAGCGCCATGACCGAGGCGAACGGAGTGGTCGACGAAGGATTCCTGCGGCGGTACCGGCAGCTCTTCGACGCCGAGGACGCCGCCTTCGACGAGCTCGAGCACGCCGTCGAGGACGGCGACCGGGCCCGGTACGACCGTGACTTCGCCGAATGGCAGGCGACCCTCGAGCGTCGGGTCACCTTCCTCGAACGCCACGGGCTCCTCCCGGAACGCGTCCGCGCCTGACCGGCTGTAGCACGGCGCGCAGTCGCGCCGGACGAGCAAGGTCAGTTGTGGCGGGGGTTCCCGACCGACGCGTTGGTAGTGGCCGCCGGCGCCCCGAACGTCTGGACCGCCGAGCCCGGCCCCGCCAGCATCACCTGGGGCATGACCTTGCGGGCCATCCAGGCGGCCGTGTCCTCCTCGAAGTGGTTGCCGTCCCGGTGGCGCGGCTCCACGCCCTCGATGGATTTGGGGCACGGCTGCCCTTTCGGGCAGAGCATCTGATCGAGATCCACAACGGCCACGCGGTCGGCGTGCTGCCGCGCGTACTCGCGAATCAGGCGATTCATCTGCACGATGGAGTCGTCCTTGGGCGGATCGGGGTACTCGTCGCTCGGTGCAGCAGGCGCGACGGTGAGCATCACGAGGCGCGCGCCCGTCGACGTGAGGCGCGTGGCGGCGTCGTCGATGAGACTCATGAACACCTGCCGTCCCTCGATCGTTCGCGGGCTCACTCGCTGCCCGTTCAGCAGGCGCTCGGTCCGGTCCCAGCCGCTGAGCCAGACGACCACGTCGGGACGGAACTGCGCGAGGCGTGCCGTGTGGAACTTGGGGATCGACTGTTCGCAAGACGCAGACCACTTGTACGGCGCGCCCGTGATGTCGACGGGCTCACCGCCGATCACGCCGCAGCCGGCGACCGACGCCGGAATCAGGTCGACGCCGTTTTCCGTCGCCGCCTGCTTGAGCCCGGGCAGCAGGCTCGCGGCCACCGAGTCACCCACGAGCATGATGCGTCGCGGTGGCGCTATGCCGGGCGCAGGCGCCGTCGGTGACACAGCGGCCTCGGCCCGGGAGCCGGGGGCGGCGGCGCCGGCGCCGGGATCTGTTGCGTCGGCGCGGACGTGAGCAGATCGCTGGGGCCGCCCTGCAGGTACACGG
>DASPXI010000058.1:0-14426 GCA_035637335.1 Acidimicrobiia bacterium | reverse complement strand
TGGCCGGGATACGCCGGGAGCCGACCGGTACGGGTCGGAAACGACGCCCGGGGCCAACATCAGCTGGACTGCTACGGATTCGTGGTCGATGCCGCGGCGCGGCTGCACGATGCCGGCCACGGACTCTACCGGGAGACGTGGCGAGTGATGGCCGGCTACGCCGACCTCGTCGCGAAGCGCTGGGGCGAGCCGGACGCCGGCCTCTGGGAGGTCCGCTCCCCGCCGGCCCATCACGTGCACTCCAAGCTGATGGGATGGGTGGCACTCGCTCGCGCCCTTGATCTCTCGGGGTCGTACCCGACACGGAAGCGTCGCCGGCGGCGCTGGGAAGCGGCACGGGACGACCTCTTGGAGGATATTTGGCGTCACGGGTACGACCGCGAGCGTCGGACGTTCGTGCGCGCCTACGGAAGCGACGACCTCGACGCCGCGCTCGTGCGCATACCGATGTTGGGCTTCGAAGAGCCCGATTCGCCGGCAGTGCACGGGACGATCGACGCCGTGCGTCGAGACCTCGGCGCCGGTGGACCCCTGCTGTACCGGTACAAGCCGGGGTCGGACGGGATCAGCGGCGGCGAGGGCGCGTTCCTACCGTGTTCGTACTGGCTCGCTGAGGCCCTCGCGAGCGCGGGCCGCATCGAGGAGGCCACCGGTGTGCTCGAGGAGCTGACGCGCCAGAGCGCGCCGCTGGGTCTCCTCCCCGAGGAGGTCGACCCGCCCACCGGTGGCTACCTCGGCAATTTTCCCCAGGCCTTCACCCATGCTGCGCAGGTGGCAGCGGCGTTGGCGATCCGGGACGCAGTGGCAGCTCGAAGGCGCGATCGCGTCGCATGATCACACGTCAGCGTGGATGGAGCAGCAACCCGAGCGCGGCGCCGTACGCCACATGCGCGACGGTCGTCACCACCGGCGTCTCCCGTCCGTAGTTGAGCGCGAGCAGCCCCGGGGGCTCGAGCACCGGCCCTGTGCTCAGACCGGCCCGTGCGGATGCCAAGCGCGGATGCACTCCCACCAGTAGCGGGATGATGACGGTCAACACGACGACGGCGTGGACCAAGCCCAGGAGCGCGCCCATCCACACTGTCGCGCGTCCGAGCGCGGCGAACGCCGCCGCGTACCCCAGCGCAAAACCCTGCCCGTTGACGAGGTGGATGAAGAAACCGAACACGCGAGCGCGGTCGGGATCGGGCGTGATCAAGGTGCCGAGGATCAGCGGGAGATCAAGCCGCGTGAACCCGGCGAGCTGCGCCGCGATCATCGCCGCGGTGAGCACCGCCGTTGCGATCAGGCCGAAGATCGCCCAGCCACTCCAGTCCATCCACTGCTTCCCAAGCCGGATTGGGCTCAAGCATTCCTTAGGTGACACATCTCCAAACAATCGGCGAGGGGGGCCTTCAAGTGCCCGGGGCTCAATTGCGGCTTCGGTGGGGTCGCCGAGCGCGGCTAGATCGCGCGGCGGCGGCGGCTTTGCCGACCGCCGCCGCAGAGCCGGAGCTTGCGACGGCGCCAATAAGGTCACACGTCGATGCCGAGCTGCCGGAACCAACCGAGCGTGTCCTCGACGCCCCAGGACTGCGCGAGCCGTCCGTTCACGACGCGGTAGACGGTCGTACCGGGCTTGTCGTAGCGCTGACCGGCGGGCTCGATGCCGAGGAACGGTTGCCCGGTGAGCGTGCCGCGCTCGGTGTAGCGCATCACGATCTTGTCCTCTTCGACGATCAGATCCTCGATCGTGATGCCAACGTCCGGGAACGACTGCCGCAGGAACTTGCACACCTTCACGTACGCGTCGCGGCCGACGTTCGCCTTGCCCTCGGCGCCGTAGTACGCGGTGTAGTCGTCGGCGAGCGTCGATTCGCACACCGTCCAGTCACCGCGGTTGAAGCCTTCTTCGATGTGCCGGCGGACGAGCCCGCGCATCTGGTCGGGCGTCACCTCAGCTGGTTTCCGGCTACACGGCCGGAGGCTGTGACCCCACCGCGGCCTGCTGCGCGCGCAAGCATTCCTCCTGGCGGGCGGCGATCTTGCGGATCACGACGATCGCGAGCACGGCTGCGATGATGCCGGCCACGTGGGCGACGACGCGCAGGACGTCGTCCCGCCGTACCTTGTCGGGCTCGTCGGCGCGCACGTCGCCGCTGGAGCTCGCGATCCAGTTTGGGATGAAATAGATCACCGCGGTCACCAGCCACGCCCAGATCGCCGGGAGCGTCTTCGAGCGCCGCCAGCTCGGGTCGCCGCGTGGAATCGACGGGTCGGAGCCGCGCCACACGTCGTCGAAGACGATGAATGGGATCACCCACCACGCGAGCGGGATGAACCAGCCGCCGATCGCCCAGCCTGGGCCCAGCTTTGGGTTCTGCCGGCCGAGCGCCTCGTTGTTTTTCGCCGCCCGGTACAGCCAGATGACCAGCAACACGAATGTGGCAATCCCCACCAAGCCGGTGAGTATCAGCATCGCAGCGGGAAAGGTCTGCGCGTCGTTGACGGCCTTGGTGTCGAAGACGAACCCACCCTGCTCCTTGTCATTGAGCACCGACAGGTGGTTGATCACGCCGATGATCAACAACACCGACAGCCCGATGTGGACCAGGAACAGCACCGTGAGCGCTTTGGTGAGCCCGCGCAGGCTGCGCCACTGCGTCGGCGGTGCGTATCCCCCCGGCGGCGCTCCCCAGCCCGCGGAGGGCGCCGCGCCCTGCTCGTAGTAGCCGGCTGGGGGCGTCGAGGGGGGCGGCGCCGGCATCTGCGGTTCGGGCGGCGGCGGGGGAGGCGTCTGGTCGGCCATAGGGTGGAAGCGTACGCGCGTCGAGGTTTCGCCCGCCGTGGCTGCTGACTGACAAACTCGTTGTTGCCACAAGCACGGGAGTGTGGATGCCCGAGAAGCTCCAGTGGAAAGAGCTGTACGCAGAGGTCGTGCAGACCGGGTTGTGCACGGGGTGTGCCGGCTGCGTGATCGTCTGCCCGCACGACGTCCTCGGCTACAACGACGAGAACGGCGTCTACAAGCCCTTCCAGTTCGAGGAAGGGTGGGGTCCGGACAACTGCAGCCACGGGGAGAAGGGCTGCACGAGCTGCACGCGTGCGTGCCCGCGCTTTCGAGCGTGGGAGACCGAGATCGACGAGTTCATGTACGGGCGCACCCGGGAGCCGATCGAGGTCGAGGGCGTCTCGAAGGACATCGTGCTCGCCCGCGCCACCGATCCCGTGCTCGCCGAGGTGGGCCAGGACGGCGGGCTGGTGTCAGCGATCCTCCTGTATGCGCTCGAGAACGACATCATCGACGCCGCCCTTGTCTCGTACCTCGAAGGCGACGGATCGACGTGGAAGGCCGTACCCGGCGTCGCCCGCACGAAGGAGGACATCATCGCCTCCGCCGGCAGCCGCTACACGTACTCCGCGAACACGATGGCGTACGACGAAGCGGTCGAGAGCGGCGCCGAGCGCCTCGCGCTCGTCGGCATGAGCTGCCAGAGCTCGGTGCCCCCGGTGATGAACCAGCGCAAGGCGGGCAAGGTCGGTCGGCGAATGGTGCTCAACATCGGCCTGTTGTGCTCGAAGACCTTCGACGACGCCATCTTCGAAGAGCTCCTCGAGGCGAAGTACGGGCTCAAGCGGGCCGAGATCAAGAAGATGAACATCAAGGGACGTTTGCAGATCTGGATGCACGACGGCCGGTACGTCGAGGTGCCGCTCAAGGAATGTCACGCGTTCACGCGCGAAGGCTGCAAGCTGTGCCCGGACTTCGCCGCCGAGCACGCCGACATCTCAACGGGCGGCATCGGCGCGTTCAACGACTGGACGCTGACGCTCGTTCGCACCGATGCGGGGCGCGACATCATGGGACGGCTGGAGCGCGACGGATGGATCGAGGTACGCGGCGCCGACGAGGACCTCGGCGCGCTCGAGCTGCTGCACAAGCTGGCCAAGAAGCAACGCGCCCGCTGGCCTGAGTTCGCCCACATCGACGCACCTCGCCTCGTCGCGTCTTAAGGCCTCACTAGACTCGACATTCGGGCGTGCCGGGAAGTCTGGTCGGCGTTGACTCGCCGCCGCGCCGAAGGGCTTTCCGTTGACTGGTCGCCGAACACACGTCCGCTTTCCCTTTGGCCGGTACCTCCATCCCGTCGGCGACGACTTCGTCGCGGTCGAGATCGCCAGCGGAATCGTTCTCTTCTTCGCCGCCGCCGTGGCGCTGATCGTCGCAAACGTCTGGAGCAGCGGATACACGGACTTGTGGTCGTACCACCTCACGGTCGGGACGGGCACCCTGAGCGTCGGCTACGACTTCCAGCACTGGGTGAACGAGGGCCTCATGACGGTCTTCTTCCTCGTCGTCGGGATCGAGATCAAACGAGAGCTCGTCGAAGGGGAGCTGCGCGACCGCCGCAGGGCGGCGCTGCCAGTGTTTGCGGCCGTCGGTGGCATGGTGCTCCCGGCGCTCATCTTCCTCGCCTGGAACCCGACCGCGCCCGCCAATCGCGGTTGGGGCATCACGATGGCGACCGACCTGGCGTTCGTTCTCGCCGTGCTGGCCTTCGTCGCGCCGCGGGTGCCGGCCGGGCTCCGGCTCTTCTTGGTCACGCTGGCCATCGTCGACGACACCGTTTCGGTAGCCGTGATCGCGCTCTTCTATTCCCGCGGCCTCGAGCCCTCCTGGCTTCTCGGCGTGATCGGAGTGCTCGCGGTGCTGATTGTGCTCGCCCGCACGCGTGCCCGCCCACAGGTCTTGTACGTGCCGGTTGGATTCGCGGTGCTCTGGTTCTGCACCGTCAAGGCCGGCCTCAGTGCCGCACTCGTGGGTGTGGCCATCGGGCTTCTCACCCCGGCGGCATCGCGAGGCGAGCGGCACGTCCTGCGTCGCCTCGAAGCGCCGCTGCACCTCGCAGCGAGCTTCGTCGTGGTCCCGTTGTTCGCGCTGGCGAACGCCGGCATCCAGCTCGGTCCTGACGAGCTGCGCGCGGCCGGAACGAGCCGCGTCACGTGGGGGATCGTCGTCGCACGGATCGTGGGCAAGACCCTCGGCATCACGCTGGCAGTGGCGCTCGCGTTGCGGCTGGACGTCGGCCGCCTCCCCCCTTCGGTGACTCGGCGGCACATTCTGGGCGTCGCAACGCTCGCCGGCATCGGGTTCACCGTTGCGCTGTTCATCGCCGACGCGTCCTATCGCGGCAGCCAACTCGCTGATGCGAAGGTGGGCATCCTTGCCAGCGCCATCGCGGCCGGCATCATCGGCAGCGACTTCCTGCTCCGAAGGGTGCGGCGACCTACGATGCCGCGGGGAGGTCGATGATGCGGGGAAACCCCAAGCTCATGGAATCGCTCGCGGATCTCCTCGCGGCGGAGCTGTCGGCGGCCAGCACCTACTTCGTGCACGCGAAGATGCGCGACAACTGGGGCTACCCCGGTCTCGCCAAGCGGGCCTACGACGATTCGATCGAGGAGATGCGCCACGCCGAGAAGTTGATCGAGCGCATCATCTACTTCGAGGGGACTCCCAATCTCCAACGGCTCAGCCGGATCCGCGTCGGCAAGGGCGTCGTCGACCAGTTCGAAAACGAGCTCTCGATGGAGAAGGGGACCGTCACTTCGCTCGTCGACGCGATCGCGCTGTGTCGCGAGGTCGGCGACGACGGTTCGCGCCTGGTCTTCGAGCCGATGCTCGCCGACGGCGAAGAGTCCATCGACTGGCTCGAGACGCAGCTCGACCTGGTCGAGAAGGTCGGCGAGCCGGCCTACCTCGCGCAACACATCCGTGGTGAGTAGGCGTGCGGGTCGTAGCCCTCGTCGGTGACCTGCTGGACCGGTCGAAGATCGCAGCCGCCGTGCCGGACGCGCACTTCGCGGCAGCACCCGACGACTCCGCCGGCGCCGACGTCGTCGTCATCGACGTGAAGGCCCACCCCGACGCGGTGACCGTGGCCCGCAAGCTCGCCCCGAAGGCTCGCATCGTCGCCTACGGACGCCACGACAACCCCGCCGCCCTGGAGGCCGCCCGGGCCGACGGAGCGGACGCCGCCCTGCCCCGTTCCAGGTTCTTCCGTGACCCCGCAGCCGCGGTGACGGCGGCTTTGCCGACCGTCGCCGCAGAGCCGGAGCCTGAGACGGCGACAGGCGAGGATGTCGGCGGTGACGATTCGGCGTAACCCGCCGGGGGTAGGAACAGTCCGATCCACTTGTGAGCCGCTCCACCTCTCTTCTCCCGCGTCTCGAGGCCAGCGCCGGCACGCGCCACACCATCACCTTCGTCGGATCCGCGGGCGCCAACGGTCGTGAGCAGGTCGAATGGGCCCGCCTCCACGAGGATGCCCGCGGCATGGCTGCCGCCCTCCAGGCCCGCGGGGTGGGACCGGGCAGCCACGTGGCCCTGCTCGGCCCAACCACCCGGCCGTTCGTCACGGCGGTGCAGGCGACCTGGCTGGCGGGGGCCGCGGTCGTCGTGCTCCCGCTCCCGATGCGGCTGGCGTCGATCGAAGACTTCGTCGCCCAGACCCGCCGCCTCATCGTGCACGCCCAAGCCCAGATCGTCGTGATCGACGCGCAGCTCAGCGAGTTCCTGGACCCGCAGCCCGGCGACCCGCCCATCGTGCGGCTCGACGAGCTGCGCGGTGCGCCGAGCGCCTACGAGCGCCCCGCCGAAGATCCCGACGCGCTGGCGATCCTCCAGTTCACGAGCGGCTCCACCGCCGATCCGAAGGGCGTGATGGTCCCGCACCGATGCATGACCGCCAACCTCGACGCCGCCGTCGACGCCGCCAATTTCGACCACGACGTCGACAAGGCAGTGTCATGGCTGCCGCTGTACCACGACATGGGGCTCATCGGGCTGCTCGGCGCGCCGATGCTGCACGGTTTCGACCTCGTGCTCGCCTCGCCTCAGGACTTCCTCGCCGCGCCGGCCCGGTGGATGGAATGGATGGCCGAGTTCGGTGCGACGGTGACCGCAGGGCCGAACTTCGCGTATGCGCTCGCCGCCCGAGCCCTCGGCCGCCTCGACCGTCTCGATCTGTCGCGCTGGCGCTTGGCGCTCAACGGCGCCGAGCCGATCGATCCGTGCGCGGTGGAATCGTTCCTCGCCGCCGGCGCCACGCATGGTCTCGATGCGCGCGCCGCGTTCTGCGTGTTCGGCATGGCCGAGGCCACGCTGGCCGTCACGTTCCCGACGCCAGGCGCGGGAATGCAGGTCGACACGGTCGACCAGCGCGTCCTCGAGACCGACCGGTACGCGGCGCCCATCAACCCGGATGACTCGGACGGCATGGCCCGACGCCTCGCGCGCCTCGGCCGGCCCCTGGACGGTTTGGAACTGCGCGTCTGCGATCCCATGACCGGGCAGAGGATGCGAGACCGCGAGGTCGGCGAGATCGAGCTGCGGGGCAGCTCCATCTCGCCCGGCTACTACGGCAACAATCAGGCGTCCACGGACGCGCGGCGCGGCGACTGGTTCTGTACCGGGGACCTCGGTTACCTCGTCGACGCGGAGCTCATCGTGTGTGGCCGCCTCAAGGACGTGATCATCGTCGGCGGCCGCAACGTCTTCCCCGAGGACGTGGAGCGGGCAGCAGAGTCGGTCGAGGGCGTGCGCGCCGGCAACGTCATCGCGTTCGGCACGGAGGGCCGGCGTGGTCGCGAAGCTGTCGTGGTGGTCGCCGAGACGAAGTTGGACGAGTCCGCGCCCGTCCGCGATGCCGTCGCCGCCCGCGTCACCGACGCCATCGGCGTGCCACCCGAGGAAGTCGTCCTGGTGCGGCCCGGCACCCTGCCGAAGACGTCGTCGGGCAAGCCGCAGCGTTCCTTGTGCCGCCGTCGATATCTGGGCGACGAGCTCGCGCCGGTCTGATTCACACCGCATCCGGGTAGGGCCAGGAAGCTGGCACAATGACTGGCCCGTCGGCAGGACGACCGGAGCAGGCTCGAGGATGAACACCGACGTTGCACCGGTACCGCCGCCGTCGTCGGATGCCTCGCCCACAGCGCCCGAGCGCGTGGCTGCGCGCCGGTCGACACTCCGGCTCTTCGCCGTGCTGCTCCTGCTGACCTTCGCGCTCCGGACTCCGGCCTTCTTCGTGAAGGTCTTCAACTCCGACGAGACGTTCCTCGCGACGCAGGCCGAGGTCATCAGCGACGGCGGCAAGCTCTACGAGGAGGCCGCCGACCGCAAGCCGCCGCTCGTCCCGTACATCTACGCCGCGACGTTCGCCCTGTTCAGCACGACGGCGCTGTGGTCGGTGCGGGTCATGGCGATGCTCGCCATCGCCCTCACCGCCCTTCTCCTCGCGCTCGAAGCCCGACGACGGTACGGGCGACGTGCCGCATGGATCGCGGGCGTGCTCATGGTGCTGGCGTCGGTCGCGTTCGCGCCCCAAGACGGGCAGGCAGCGAATTTCGAGATCTTCATGTTGCCGGGTATGACCGCGGCGATCCTGCTCGCGCGGCGCGGTCGCTCCTTTTCATCAGGTGTCGCCGTCGCCGTGGCCACACTCGCCAAGCAAACCGGGGCCGCGACGCTCATCCCGGTGCTCTACCTCGTCTGGAAGCAACGCGGCCGGCGCGGCGCGACCGACGCGCTCAGCGGCTTCGCTGCACCGCTCGCACTCGTCGCGCTCGCAGTCGGCCCCGGGGAGCTCCTCTTCTGGACCACGATCGGCAACGGCAGCTACCTCGGCATCACCAGCCGGTGGGGAATGGTCCTGCTGATGCTCCTCCTCATGACAGCTGCCTTCGCGGCCGTCAACCTGCCGATCGTCTGGACGCTGCCACGCGCTTGGCGCGAGCGGCACACCGCCGGCACCGGTGACACCGACCTCTGGCTCTGGCTCCTGTCCGCCGGGCTCTCGGTCGCCGTCGGGCTCCGCTTCTTCGGCCACTACTACCTGCAGCTCGTCCCGCCGCTGGCGCTGCTGACCGCCGGCGTGCTGGCGCGGTCGAGCCGCCGCGTGATCACCCGCACGGTGGCGCTCGCGGCGGGCGTCGCGACCGTCGCCGTCGGGTTCGGCTTCCTCGTCCGACCGTTCAACGAGAAGGCCCAGTACGAGACCGTGAGCGAGTACCTGAAGGTGCACGCTGGGGCCGAGGACCGCATCCTCGTCTGGGGCCATGTGCCCGAGATCTACTGGGCATCGGGAAAGCGGCCGGCGACGCGCTTCTTCACCTCCGGGTTCCTCACCGGCTGGGAGCCGGGGCGACCCGGGAACGACGCCAGCGTCGAGGACGCCACGCCCGGCGCCTGGGAGCTGTTCTTCGAGGACTTCGCCGTTCACCCACCGACGTACATCCTCGATACCGCGTACTCGGGGATTCGCGGCGCGCAGTACTACACGATCTCGCGCTACCCGGACCTCGCGCGCATCGTGTACCGCGACTACCAGTACGTCGAGTCAGTCGAGGGCATCGGGATCTACAAGCGCCGCGCTGACGCGCCACCGCCGCTGATCGCCAAGCCGACGGAAGAGAAGTCGTTACCCGCAAGCTCGGGTTGACGACGGGTCACACGAGCGGCCACGGGAGCGAGTGGTAGCCCGGGTCGGGGTCGGGGAGGCGACCGGCCCTGACCAGCTCCTGGCCGCGCTGCCGCATCGCGTCGAGCTCGAGCGGTGAGATCAGCGGTTCCATCCGCTCGCCGAGCTGGTCGTCGACGAGGACGCGGCAGACGTCGTCGGCGAGCGCCGGCGGTACGGCGTCACCGGCGAAGTCCCAGATGACCGTGCGCAGCTTCCAGGCGGGGTGAAACGTCAGACCGTGGTCGATGCCGACGATCGCGCCGTCGGGCCGGCTGCGAATGCAGTGGCCGCCCTTACGATCGGCGTTGTTGATCAAAACGTCGAACACAGCGAACTGCAGAAAACGATCGGCGTGCTGTTCGAGCAGCGTGAAGTAGTGCTCCTCGGGATCGTGGTCAACGAACCGTTGCACCATCCCGATGCCGACCGGCCCGTCGCGTAACACGGTCGCGGGGACGAGGCCCCAGCCGAGCGCCTCGGACAGCTCGAACGTCGCGACCTCGCGCTGGCACAGCGTGCCGCTCGGGAAGTCCCACAACGGGCGCTCACCGCGCCGGGGCTTGTAGACGGCCTGCAGCTCGACGCCATCGGCGCGCGCCACCGCGAGCAGCGTGGCGTTCGACGCCCATGGCATGCGGCCGAGCACTTCCAGCTCGCCCTTCGCCAGGACCTCCGCCGCGTCTCGGTCGCTCAGTTCCAGCGGGGGCACCGGTGCCCGGACGGGTCCATCGGCTGGTCGCACAGCGGACACAGCGGCCTACCCGCGGCCACGGCCTCGGCGCCTTTGGCGGCCATGGCGCGCACCTGCGGGCGCGTGGCGTAGATCCGCGCCACGTAGCCCTCGGTCTCCTCCAAGCCGGCTTCGGCGAGCCCGCCCGGGTCGTCGGGGACCTCAGGGACAGGGGGCGCGTCGGCGCCGGAGGTCAGAGCGGCCGACGGACCTTCGCCGCTCTGATCGCCCTCCTCGTCGTCCGACGAGCGCTCACGCAGCTCGATGAGGACGAGCTCCCGCTCGGGGTCGAAGCCGAGGCCGATCAGCCGGGCCCGGAACAGCGGCACCGTCGGCTCGCGCAACCCGGCTTGGTGCACCACCGGGTCGGCAGCCTCGGACGGCCCCTCCGGGTAGTCCTCGGAGATGCGGTCGAGGAAGGCGACGGCCTCGGTGGCGAGGAGAGCGACCTGTTCCTTCTCCACCAGCACCGTGAGCTGCGCCGACTCGGTGCGAGCCTGGAGGAAGAACTCGCGGTCTCCGGGTTCGCCGACGGCGCCTGCGCCCAGGCTGTCGACGGATTCGAGCTCGATCTCGTTGTCATCCATCGGCACCATCCTCTTTCTTGTCCTCGGGGGGCGGGGGCAGCAGCTCGTCGAGGCTGCCGGTGTCATTGCACTTGACGAGGGCGGCGCCGTGCGACGAGAGCTGGAACGCCGTCACCGACGCCGGCGAGACCACGATGCGCTGGAACAGGTCGAGGTGCACGCCGGTGTAGTGGGCGATCGCCGCCTTGATGGGGTCGGCGTGCGACACGACGACGACGATCTCGCCCGGATGCTGTGCCGCCACGTCCTCGAGACAGCGGACGATGCGCGCTTGCATCTCAGCCAGCGACTCACCGCCGGGGAACCGAGCACGCGACGGTGACCGTTGCACGGTCTTCCACAGGTCGGTCTGGGCGAGGTCGCTGAGCTTGCCGCCGGTCCACTCCCCGTAGTCCGCTTCCAGCGCACCGGGCAGCTCCCGCACCGGAAGCGCCTGGCGCTCTGCTACCGCGCTCGCGGTCTGCGTCGTGCGCTCCAGAGGACTCGCGTACACCGCCGTCACCGGCAGGTTGGCAAGCCGGTCCGCCAGCGCCTCCGCCTGCTTGCGGCCGCCCTCCGACAGGTCGACGCCCGGGTTGCGGCCCGTCAGCAGGGGCCCCGTCTGCTCGGTCACCGCATGGCGAAGGAGCACGAGCGTCGTCAGCGGCCGTGACTCGGGCGACGGAGTCTGGCCGTCGGAGGGAGCCGCCGCCGCGTCGGCTTCGCGCGACGCCGTCGGCGTGGTCGCCGTGTCGGTCATGGGCCGATGGTACCGGGGCCTTTCCGTCGGCCGGCCCGGCGTCCTGGGGTGCGGCGGCGCTGCCTACAGTGCGGCGCATGTCGGGCCAACCGCTGGACCTCAGCTCGCACGGACCGCCGGAGACCGTGCTGGCGCCGGAGCCCGCCGACGCGCTGGCCGCGCTCGAGGCCGCGGTCGCGGCGCCACCTGAGACCAGGCGCGCCGCCGTCGCCGACGTCGTCGCGCAATGGCCGCGGTTCCTCGACGCGTGGGCCCAGCTCGGCGCGCTGGCACGCGACGACGTCGAGGCGTACGCGTACTTCCGCGTCGGTTATCACCGCGGTCTCGACCGCCTGCGCCAGTCGGGATGGCGCGGCTCGGGATACGTGCGCTGGCGCCACCCGACGAATCAAGGCTTCTTACGCGCGCTCGAGGGACTGCGGGCGGCAGCGGGCGCGATCGGCGAGCACGACGAGGAGCAGCGGTGCGCCGACTTCCTCCGTCAGCTGGACCCGGACTGGGACAGAGCGGACCGCTAACCTTTGTGGCTCGCCACGGAGGAACGGTTGCATGAAGCGCGCGCTGATCACGGGGATCACGGGCCAGGACGGGCGCCACCTGGCGGAATTCCTCGCCGGGAAGGGCTACCAGGTGTTCGGGCTCGTGCGTGGGCAGGCGAACCCGAAGGCGCAGATGGTGATGGACGAGAACCCCACGCTCGAGCTGGTGGAAGGTGATCTCCAGGACCTCTCCTCGCTGATCGCCGCCGTCGAGCAGGTGCAGCCGGACGAGGTGTACAACCTCGGCGCGATCAGCTTCGTGCAGCTGTCCTTCAAGCAGCCCGAGCTCACGGCAGACATCACCGGCGTCGGCGTGCTGCGGATGCTCGAGGCGATCCGTGTCGTCGGCGGCACGCAAAACAACCCGATCCGCTTCTACCAAGCGTCGTCATCGGAGATGTTCGGGAAGGTGCGCGAGACACCTCAGAACGAGCAGACAGCGTTCCATCCCCGTTCGCCCTACGGCGTCGCCAAGGTGTTCGGCCACTACACGACGGTCAACTACCGAGAGGCATACGGGCTGCACGCAACTTCAGGCATCTGCTTCAACCACGAGGGGCCCCGCCGTGGTCTCGAGTTCGTCACCCGTAAGGTGACGAACGCAATGGCCCGGATCAAGCTCGGGCTCCAAGAGAAGATCGCCCTCGGCAATCTCGATTCCGCGCGGGACTGGGGCTACGCCGGCGACTACGTCGAAGCGATGTGGCTCATGCTCCAGCAACCCGAGCCCGGCGACTACGTCATCGCCATGGGCGAGACGCACACAAACCGTGAGCTGCTCGAGATCGCGGCCCAAGTTGCGGGCTTTGACGACTGGCGACCGCTCGTGCAACAGGACGAGCGCTTCATGCGCCCCGCCGAGGTCGACATCCTGACCGGCGACGCCAGCAAAGCACGGCGTGTCCTCGGCTGGCGCCCACGCGTGAACTTCGAGGAGGTCGTGCAGATGATGTACGAGAGCGACCTCAAAGAGGAGCAGGCCCGCGCCGCCGCCGCCCGGCGGTAGCCGCGGCGACGGCGGCTTTGCCGATCGTCGCCGCAGAGCCGGAGCTTGCGACGGCGCCAAAGGGATTAGAGCAGGTCGGCCGCCTTACGGGCGGCGATCAGCACCGGGTCCCACACCGGCGAGAACGGCGGCGCGTAGGACAGGTCCAAGCTCGCGACCTCGTCGACCGGCATGCGGTTCCAGATGGCCGTGGCGAGCACGTCGATGCGCTTGGCCGCGCCTTCCTTGCCGACGATCTGCGCGCCGACGATCCGCCCGTCGTCCCGCGCCGCCACGATCTTCACCGTGATCGGAGCCGCGCCGGGGAAATAGCCGGCGCGGGTCGTGGACTCGATCGTAGCCGCCACGACGTCGAGCCCGACGTCGGCCGCGATGCGCTCGGTGATCCCGGTGCGCGCGACCTCGTACTTGCAGATCTTCGAGGCGGCGGTGCCGACCACGCCCGGGAACCGGGCGTCACCTCCGCTGACGTTGATGCCGATGACCCGGCCCTGCTTGTTGGCGTGCGTTCCGAGTGGGGTCACGACGCGCCGCCCGGTGACGCGGTCGACCGATTCCACGCAGTCGCCGGCCGCCCAGACGCCGCCGACGCTCGTTTCCATGCGGCTGTCGGTGACGATGCCGCCGGTGTCGCCGAGCGCGATGCCGGCCTCGCCGGCGAGCCGGGTGTTCGGGCGTACGCCCATGCCCAGAATGACGATGTCGGCGGGCAAGGTCTCTTCTGCGGTGCGGACGGCGCGCACGCGTCCACCATCGGCGTCGAACCTCTCGACGGCGTCGCCCATGTGCAACGTCACGCCCACAGCCCGGAGCGCGTCGCTCACGAGCGCGCCGATGTCCTCGTCGAGCGTGGCCGCCATCGGTTGCTCGGTGCGGTCGACGAGTGTGACGTCGACGCCGCGTTCGACGAGCGCCTCGGCCATCTCGAGCCCGATATATCCGCCGCCGACGACAACCGCGTGGCGGGGGTCGCGTTCGTCGATAGCGCGGCGGACGGCGACGCCATCGGCGAGCGTCTGCACGCCGAAGATGCCATCGGCGTCGGCGCCGGGTAGCTCGGGCCGATGTGGGACCGCGCCCGTCGCCACGACGAGCTGATCGAATTGCTCGTCTCGCTCGGTGCCGGGACCGCCATCGCCGGCGACGTCACGGACCCGAACCCGGCGCCGATTGACGTCGATGGCGACGACTTCGTGGCCCATGCGGACATCGATGCCGTTCCGGCGGTGTTGCTCGGGTGAGCGTGCGACGAGCTGGTCGACCTCGGTGACGACATCGCTGACGAAATACGGGATGCCGCACGCCGAGTACGAGGTGTAGGGGCC
>DASPXI010000057.1:0-40382 GCA_035637335.1 Acidimicrobiia bacterium | reverse complement strand
AGACCGGGATCGGATTGCCGTGCGGGCAGGTCGCCGGATCTCCGAGCAGCAGCACGAGCTTCTCCTCGACGTCGGCCGAGATCGCGTGCTCCCAGCGGTCGGCCTCCCGGTGGACCTTCTCCCATTCGAGGCCGATCACGTCGGTGAGCAGGCGCTCGGCGAGCCGGTGTCGGCGCACGATCGAGACCGCCAGCTCTCGCCCCTTGTCGGTGAGCCGCAGCGTCCGGTCGTCGAGGAGCTCGGCGTAGCCCTGCTCGACGAGGCGGTTCACGGTCTCGGAGACGGCCGGCGCCGAGATGCCGAGGCGCTCGACCAGCCGGGCCCGGATCGGCGGGATGCCCTCCTCCTCGATCTCGAGGATCGTCTCGAGGTACTCCTCGGTGGCGTCGTGCAACTCGGCCATCAACCGAAGGATACGGCCGCGTCCACCAGCACTTGAGACGGCACGCAGAGGGCAATCGACCCCCACCCAGGGAGGTGCCGGGCCCGACGGCAACGGGCGGCGCCGGGTTCGACGGTGGTGCGCCCGACCAGTCCTGCCCGCCCGGCCGAGACCGGGTCGAAGACCCGAGCCGAGGGAGCGTAGCGAGCGAGGCGAGCAGGGCTCGGCCGGAGAGCGGTGCAGGGTCGGGCGCCGCCATCGTCGTGGCCCGGCGGCGAAGGGGCCACCCCGCGAAGCCGGTCACAAACACCGGCGCGGACTTGCACTCGCGGGCCGGGAGTGCCATATGCTGTTAGCACTCGAATCCGAGGAGTGCTAACGACGCCGCCCTCGCCGGAGGGCGCTGTGCCAGGGGGTATCTACGTATGCCGAAGCAGATCGCCTACAGCGAGCACGCCCGCCGCGCCCTCGAGGCGGGCATGAACCGGCTCGCCGACGCCGTGCGGGTCACGATCGGCCCCAAGGGCCGCAACGTCGTGCTCGAGAAGAAGTGGGGTGCGCCCACGATCACGAACGACGGGGTATCGATCGCCAAGGAGATCGAGCTCGAGGACCCGTACGAGAAGGTCGGGGCCGAGCTCGTCAAGGAAGTCGCCAAGAAGACCGACGACGTCGCCGGTGACGGCACCACGACCGCCACCGTGCTGGCGTGGGCGATGGTCCGCGAGGGCCTGCGCAACGTGGCCGCCGGCGCCAACCCGATGGGCCTGAAGAAGGGCATCGAGGCGGCCGTCGACACGGCCGTCGACGAGATCCAGAAGGGCGCGATCGAGGTCAAGGCGGATCAGAAGCAGATTGCGAACGTGGCCGCCATCTCGGCCGCGGACCAGGAGATCGGCCAGATGATCGCCGAGGCGCTGGAGAAGGTCGGCACCGACGGCGTGATCACCGTCGAGGAGAGCCAGACCTTCGGGATGGAGCTCGACCTCGTCGAGGGGATGCGCTTCGACAAGGGGTACATCTCGCCGTACTTCGTGACCGACCCCGAGCGGATGGAAGCGGTCCTCGACGACCCGTACATCCTGCTCGTGAGCAGCAAGATCTCGGCGGTGAAGGACCTGCTGCCTGTGCTCGAGAAGGTCATGCAGGGCGGGAAGCCGTTGCTGATCGTGGCGGAGGATGTCGAGGGCGAGGCCCTCGCGACGCTGGTGGTCAACAAGATCCGCGGCACGTTCAAGTCGGTCGCGGTGAAGGCGCCCGGCTTCGGTGAGCGGCGCAAGGCCATGCTCGAGGACATGGCGGTCCTCACCGGCGGCACGGTGATCTCGGAAGAGGTCGGCCTCAAGCTCGAGAACGTCGGCCTCGACCTGCTCGGCACCGCCCGGCGCGTCGTCGTCACCAAGGACGAGACGACGATCGTCGAGGGTGGCGGCAGCCAGGCCGACATCCAGGGTCGGATCAACCAGATCAAGAGCGAGATCGAGAACACCGACTCCGACTACGACCGCGAGAAGCTCCAGGAGCGCCTGGCCAAGCTCTCGGGGGGCGTGGCGATCATCAAGGTCGGCGCGGCCACCGAGGTCGAGCTCAAGGAGAAGAAGCACCGCATCGAGGACGCCGTCCAGACCACGAAGGCCGCGGTCGAAGAGGGCGTGGTCCCCGGCGGCGGCGTGGCGCTCCTGCGGGCGCAGGACGCCGTGCTCGCCACCGCGGGCAAGCTCGACGGCGACGACTCCACCGGAGCGAAGATGGTGTCCCGTGCGCTCGAGGAGCCTCTCAAGCAGATCGCGGTGAACGCCGGCTTCGAGGGCGGCGTGGTCGTCGAGAAGGTGCGTGCGCTCAGCGGCCCCCAGGGGCTGAACGCGGCCACCGGCGAGTACGAGGACCTCGTGAAGGCGGGTGTCATCGACGCCGCCAAGGTGACGCGCTCGGCGCTGCAGAACGCAGCCTCGATCGCGGCGCTGTTCCTCACCACCGAGGCCGTCGTCGCCGACAAGCCGGAGGAGAAGCCCGCGATGCCCGCCGGCGGCGGCATGCCTGACGGCATGGGCGGCATGGGCGACTTCTGAGAATCGACCGGTCCACGACCGAACGAGCAGTGGGGCGCCCTTCGGGGCGCCCACACTGATTTTGGCGTCGCTGACTTAGGGATAGCGGAACTGAGCGACGCCAAAACGCGAGGGCGGGCGATACCCTCACCCCGTGGAGCCGCTGACGCCGTCCGAAGGGTGGGGCGTCCTCCATCTCTTCTACAAGGTCGACCGCGCCCGCGCCGAGAGCGAGCCGCGTAGCGCCAAGCGCGTGCTCGACGCCGTGGCGTCGCTGGAAGCCGACGAGCATCAGGCGCTCGTGTTCGCGGTGCTCGGGCACAAGGCCGACCTCGGCGTGATGGCGCTGGGGCCCGACGTGGCTCGGCTCCAAGCGTTCCAGCAGGAGCTGGCGGCGGCGCCCCTCTCGCTCGAGTGGTCGTACGTGTCACTCACCGAGCGCTCGGAATACACGGACGACGAAGAGCGTGCTCGCGCGCGCCTCTACCCGAAGCTGCCGCCCAAGCCAGCGATCTGCTTCTATCCGATGTCGAAGCGACGTGACCCTGGTGCCAACTGGTACGCGCTGCCGTTCGACCAACGCAAGCAGTTGATGGGCGGGCACGCGCGCGTAGGCCGCGAGTACTCGGGGCGCGTCCTCCAGCTCATCACCGGCTCGACCGGTCTCGACGACTGGGAATGGGGCGTCACGCTGCTGGCCGACGACCCGACCGCGCTCAAGGAGATCGTCTACGACATGCGCTTCGACGAGGTGTCGGCGCGGTACGCGGAGTTCGGGCCGTTCATCACGGGCCTCGTGCTCGAGCCGGCCGAGGTGTTGCGCCGGGTGGGGATGCCGCACCGGTGAGCAGCATCCGGCTCTTCGTCTCGTTTCCCGAGGAGCTCGTCGACCGCCCGATGATCTACGAGATCATCAAGAAGTTCGACGTCGTCCCGAGCATCCGGCGCGCCAATGTCGAGGAGCACTCGGGATGGGTGATCCTCGAGGTGAACGGCGACCAGGACCAGCTCGACGGCGCCATCGCGTACTTCGAGGGCCTGGGCTGCACGGTGAACCGGATGGAAGGCGACGTTCTCGAGAGCTGAGGGGAGCTGAGGCGCGCGATGCGCATCCTCGTCACCGCAGTCTTCGAGCAGATCGTCTACCACTGCGCGTGCATCGACGATCGCGACCCGGCGCACCCTCGTCTCGAGGTGGACGCCGTGTTGCGCGACGGCGACGCCGACGGACCGCTGCTCCTTCCGGTCGCCGACTACAAGCGGATGGTGGGCTTCGATGTCGCCGAGGCACGCCTCCCGGTGTTCCGGGCCGCCGACCGGACCGAGACCCGTGACGGTGTGGAGTACCTCGTGTTCCCGGTGTGGGAACGAGTGGAGTGACCGAGCACGTTCCCACGCCGGAGGACGAGGCGCGCGCCCGCGAGCGGCTCGAGAAGACCGCCGCCGCCATTGTCGCGGGGGTGGAGACATGGGTTCCGCGCTGGGTGGAGGCGCAGGTCACACGGTTGCTGGACGCGTGGGGTCGCGTCGCCCCCGACGCCCGTGCCGAGGCGGAGGCGCAAGCAGTCGCGGCGGGTGAGGCTGCGGCGCGACGTATCGCGGGCCGGCTGCGGGAGCTGTTCGCGACGGAACCCGAACGGCAACAGGCGACGGCGCTCGAGATCGTGCGCACCGCGTACCGCGAGCCGACGCAAGTGCTCGCGTCGGCGGGTGTCCCGCCGGTCGCACGCGACCCGTTCGAAGAGCGATCCTGGCCCGACGACGTGTATGCCCTCGTGCCGCGCACGCTGGGCGATCTCGGCGACCCCGACCTCGGCCCTCTTCACCTCGCCTGGGGGATGGCGAAGGCGACCGTGATCCGAGCCCGTCGGAGCGCGTAGCGCGCTCCACGCGTCGGACGGCTGTTCACACAGCCGAAACATCCGGGCCACGGCGCGGAAACAGAGGGCCATCAGGCTCCCGAAGCTGACGAGTACCTGTATCGGAGGTGTCGGGTGGACTTGGCCGTGTGGGACCTGGCCGTGGCAGCGCCGAAGATCAATACGGGCGATACCGCCTGGGTGCTCGCGGCGGCGGCGCTCGTGATGTTCATGACGCCGGGGCTGGCGCTCTTCTACGGGGGCATGGTCCGGGCCAAGAACGTGCTCGCCATGCTGATGCAGAACTTCTTCTGTCTGGGCCTGATCAGCATCGTCTGGGCGGTGCTGACGTATTCGCTGGCCTTCCACGGCGACAACAAGTGGATCGGGAACTTCGGCCTCGCCTGGATGCGCGACGTGGCGACTACGTCACCGACCGGCTTCGATCTCTCGATCCCGCCGATCGTGTTCCTCGCCTTCCAACTGATGTTCGCGATCATCACACCGGCGCTGATCACGGGCGCGGTCGCCGATCGGATGCGGTTCTCGGCCTGGGTGTGGTTCATCGCGCTCTGGGCGATCCTCGTGTACGCCCCGATCGCGCACTGGGTCTTCTCGCCCGCGGGCTGGCTGTTCAAGCGGGGCGCCCTCGACTTCGCCGGTGGGACCGTGGTGCACATCAACGCCGGCATCGCGGCCTTGGCGGCAGTCCTGGTCCTCGGCAAACGCAAGGGCTGGCCCGGTCATCCCATGCCGCCGCACGCGTTGCCGTTCACGCTCATCGGCGCCGGAATCCTGTGGTTCGGCTGGTTCGGCTTCAACGCCGGCTCGGCGCTCAAGGGCGACGGCCTCGCCGCCCAGGCCCTCGTCAATACGCACATGGCCGCGGCGGCGGCATTGGTCGGCTGGCTCATCGTGGAGCGGCTGACGGCCGGTCACCCGACCACGCTGGGCGCCGCCTCCGGGCTCGTGGCCGGCCTGGTCGCGATCACGCCGTGCGCGGGCTTCGTCGGCGGCATGGCACCGATCTACATCGGCCTCATCGCCGGTGGGGTTTGCGCGCTGGCCGTGGGCTTGAAGTTCAAGTTCGGGTACGACGACTCGTACGACGTCGTCGGCGTGCACCTCGTCGGCGGCCTCGTGGGCTCGCTGCTCCTCGGGTTCTTCGCCGACACGAAGATCAACCCGCTCGGAGCAGACGGCGTGTTCCTCGGCGGCGGCTTCAGCCTGTTCAAGGAGCAGGTCATCGCGGTCGTGGCCACGATGGTCTGGTCGTTCGCGGTGACCTTCGCGATCGTGTTCGTGCTGAGCAAGGTCCTCCCGAAGGGCATCCGCGTCTCGGAGGACGACGAGGAGACCGGGCTCGACCTCACGTTGCATTCGGAAACCGGCTACGCGCTCGGGGAGCGCGTGTGAGCGCCCGCGAACGACAGCGAAGGATTGGGGACGCATGAAGCTCATCGTGGGCATCGTCAAGCCCTTCAAGGTCGACGACGTCAAGGAGGCCGTGAAGGACCTCGGCGTGCAGGGCCTCACAGTGTCCGAAGTGCAGGGCTTCGGGCGGCAGCGTGGGCACACCGAGGTCTACCGGGGTGCCGAATACACCATCGACTTCGTCCCGAAGAGCCGCGTCGAGATCCTCGTCGACGACGGGGACGTCGACCGGGTCGTCCAGAAGCTCATCGAAACGGCTCGCACCGGAAAGATCGGGGACGGCAAGGTATGGGTCGTGCCCGTCGAGAACATCTGGCGTATCCGAACCGGGGAGTCGGGGCCCGACGCCCTCTGACCCGGTTGCCGTCTCCGAGCTGCGGGCGGCGCGCGATCGCCTGATCGCAGACCCTGCTGTCGGTGGCGCCGCCTTCGGGCGCGCGCTCACCGAGCTGCTCGACGCGTCGCTGATCGAGTCGCTCGTGGGCGCCCCCGCGGGACGGCTGGCGCTGGTGGCGGTCGGTTCGTACGCCCGGTCAGAGCTGTGCCCGGGCTCCGACGTCGACGTGGTGCTCGTGCACGACGGCCGCACTGAGATCGCCGCCGTCGCCGACCGGCTCTGGTACCCGCTGTGGGACGCCGGTTTCATTCTCGGCCATGCGACCAACACGGTGAAGGAGGAGGTCGCGCTGGCCGAACGCGACCTCTACGCCCTCACCGCGCTCCTCGACGCCCGGCTTGTCACCGGCGACCGCGAGTTGTTCGAGGATCTCGTGGCGCGGATCCGTGTCCTCGCGCAGCGACGCCGCCGGAAGCTCCTCGAGGAGTTGCGATCCGCCCTGGAGTCCCGGCGTGAGAAGTTCGGGCTCGTCGCCGAGATGCTCGAGCCCAACCTCAAGGACGGCGGCGGCGGGTTGCGCGACCTCCAGTCGCTGGCGTGGGCGGGCTGGACGCTCGGAGACCCCGGCGGCTGGCAGGCGCTCATCGCAAACGGCTACCTCCGCCCCCAGGACCCCGACCGGCTGGCTGCGGCGCGCAACCGCCTCCTCGACCTGCGGGTCGCCCTCCATCGCGTCACGGGCAGCCGCTCCGACGTGCTGACGCTGCAGGAGCAAGACGCGGTCGCGCGCGTGACGGGCGCCCCTGATGCTGACGCGCTCGTGCGCGCGCTGGCGGGTGAGGCGCGCACGGTGGCGTGGATCACCGGCGACGTGTACGCGCGGCTCCAAGCCACCGAGCGCGGACCGGGAGGTCGCCTTGCGCGCCGGGATCGAGTCCTCGGCGAAGGCGTGCTCCTGCGTGACGGCAGGATCTCGTTCGCGGCCGACGTCGCAGTCGACGGCAAGCTCGTGCTGCGTGCCGCGGCCGCGTCCGCCGAGCTCGACGCGCCGTTCGACCGGGCCTCGCTGGAGCGATCTCAGACCATCGCGCATGTCGAATGGGACGAGGAGACACGCAACGCATTCATCGCGCTGCTGCGCGCCGGGCGGAAGGCGGTCCCGGTATTCGAGGCGCTCGACCAGGCGGGCGCGCTGGCACGACTCGTCCCCGAGTGGGAGCGCGTGCGGTTCCTCCCTCAGCGCAACGCCTATCACCGCTTCACCGTCGACCGTCACCTCTTGGAGGCCGTCGCTGAATGCGCCGCGCTTCTCGATGACGACGGCTTCGACGGCGACATCGCTCGCCGCGCCCGAACCGACCTGTTGCTCCTCGCCGCGCTGCTGCACGACCTCGGCAAGGGGATGGATGGCGACCACTCCGTGGTGGGCGCCGACGCCGCGGTCGGGCTCGCCCGCCGCATCGGGCTCGACGAGCCCGGGGTGGCCACCCTGGACTGGCTGGTTCGCAACCACCTCTTACTCGCCCAGACCGCCACCCGTCGCGATCTCTCCGAGGAGGCGACGATCACGCGCTTCGGGCGGCAGGTCGGGACCAGTGAACGGCTCGATCTGCTCTACGCCCTGACCGTCGGCGACTCGCGCGCCACCGGCCCCGCTGCTTGGGGTCCGGCAAAGGCGGCGCTCGTTCGCGAGCTCTTCAACAAGACCGACAGCCTGCTCGAGCTCGGGGTGGTCGGGGCCGGGCTCGACACCCATCGTCGGGAGACGCTCGAGCGACACGCCGACCTGCTGGCGCGCCGGGAGCTGGCGGTGGCGTGGAGCGACCGCGACGACGGCTTGCTCGAGTGCGCCGTCGCGGCGCCCGACCGCACCGGCCTCCTCGCGCGCGTGGCGGGAGTGTTGGCGCTGTTCGGCTTCGACATTCGTGACGCGGCCGGCTACATCAAGGACGGCATGGCGCTCGAGGTGTTCGACGGTACCGACCGCTTCGGGCGCCTGTCCGAGACGGCGGGCCGCGACGCGGTCGGGGCGACCTTGCGCGACGCGCTGATCGGCGAGCTGCCGCTCGAGGAGCAGCTGCGCGCCCGCATCCGCCGGTATCGGATGCCGAAGGCGGCTGGAGACGTGGCTGTCGTCATCGACCAGGACGCATCACCATCGGCCACGGTCGTCGAGGTGCATGCGCCCGATCACGTCGGCTTGCTCGCACAAGTGGCGGCGACGTTCGCCGATCTCGACGTCGACGTGCGTACGGCCAAGGTCTCGACGCTGGGCGACCGCGTCGTCGACGTCTTCTACGTGCACGACACCGCCGGCAACAAGATCACCGACCGGCTCACACTCGATCAGCTCAAGGCGACGCTGATCGCGCGCCTGACGACCGAGTACTGGCTGCCGGACCCCAGCTGACCGCCGCATAGGCTCGGCGTCCGCGGCGGCGGCGGCTTTGCCGACCGTCGCCGCAAAGCCGGAGCTTGCGACGGCGACAAAGGAGGAACTCTTGAGCGAGCCGTTCGCCGTCTCCGCCGCCGATCTCCTGCGCTGGGCCGAGTCGCTGTCGGGCATCGCGCGCACGGGACTCGGGTTCACCCAGAGCTTGTACGAGAAGGAGCGCTTCGAAGAGGTGCTCAAGGTGGCCGCCGACATCCGCGCCGCCGCGATCGAAGAAGCCGAGAGCGACGCGCTGTTCGAGGAATGGCTGGAGTCAGTCGGTGAGGGCATCGCCGGGTACGTGACCCCCAAGGTGGCCGTCGCCGCCGTTGTCGGCAATGACAAAGGCGAGCTCCTACTCACGCAACGGGCGGACTCCGGCGTGTGGCTGTATCCGGTGGGTTGGGCCGACGTCGGGTACTCCCCGTCCGAAGTCGCGGTCAAAGAGGTGTACGAGGAGACCGGCATGGAGGTCGAGCCCGTGTCGCTCATTGCCGTGTTCGACGGCCTCCGGCTGGGCTTCGCGCGCGTTCCGCTGTACTCGCTCGTGTTCCAATGCCGGGTCGTGGGCGGAGAGCTCGCTGCCCATCCGCTCGAAACCCGCCAGGTCGGGTTCTTCGGCCGCGACAACCTTCCCGAACCACTCGCCGGCGGGGCCCGCTGGGTCGACACCGCGTTCGCCGCAATCGAAGGGGAAAGCCGCCCCGCCGACTTCGACCGCCCGCGCACGCCACCGTGGCGGAGCACTTGACGTCAGACCGTCAGCGGGCGGCGCGTTCGAGCTCGCTCATCGTGAACAGGGCACGCAGCTCGACGTCGATGTCGGCGAGGGTTTTCGAGCCACCGGACTCGCGGTCGATGACGCACACGGCGTGCTCGACGATCGCGCCGCGGTCGCGCAGGTCGCCGCAGGACGCCACGACTTGGCCGCCCGAGGTGACGACGTCCTCGACCACAGTCAGACGGCGACCGTCGACGTCGCCGCCTTCGGCGAGCCGGCACGTCCCGTAGGTCTTGGCCTCCTTGCGGACGAAAAACGCCGGCGACCCCGTCAGCTGCGAGAGCATCGTCGCCAGCGGCACGCCGCCGAGCTCCAGGCCGGCGAGCGCATCGGCGTCGGTCGGCAGCAGCGGCACGAGCGCCGTTCCGATCGCACGTAGCAGCTCCGGGTCCGACTCGAACAGGTACTTGTCGAAGTACTCGTTGCTGACCGTGCCCGACCGCAACCGGAACTCGCCCGTCAGGTGAGTCCGGTCGTAGATCGTCCGCGCCAACCCCTCTCGGTCCACACCGCGAGCTTGGCATGAGTCCGCCCTATGCGCGCAGCTCTTCGAGTAGGAGGCTGACAATTGACACGCCGCCACGCGCGCGTTCCCAGGCATCACCGATGCGTTCGTGGTCAACGAGGCCGGCGGCGTCGGGTGTGATCCCGAGCGCGGCGGTAGCGGCCTGCGCCAGCGTGGCCGGCTCGATCTCGTCGCCGTAGGCGGCGAACGCCTCGAGGCCTTCCCACAGCGACTCGAGCGCGCGGCGCTCCTCGCCCAACACGAGCGCGCCCGGGTCAGCACCGGCTCGCACTTGTGCCACTACTCGCTCCCATAGGTCGTAGTGGGAGAGACCCGTCGGCGTGCGGTACGCCGCAACCGGATGAAGCCGCCACTCTAGGGTGACGGCGCCGGGGCCGTTGTCGAGGATCCACGTCTGCGAGCCGTTCACATAGCTGTCCGCGGGTTGGCCGAACCGCTCGTCGAGCGCGAGCACGAGGTCGGGCGATGCGTGCCATACCGCGCTCGCAGTGCGCATCGCCGGCGAACGTAACATCGGCCCCCGTGCTCCGAAGATCGTGCGGACCTACGATCCCGCGAGCGACGGCGGCTCTGCCGTCCGTCGCCGCAGGAGCCGGAGCCTGCGACGGCGACCAGAGGAGTACAGGTGACTGACGAGCTGTGGCAACACGACGCGTGGGAGCTTGCAGAGCGTGTCCGCGCCGGCGAGCTCAGTGCCCGGACGCTGCTCGAGCTGTCGTTGGATCGGATCGACCGTCTCGACCCGATGCTCAACGCGGTGTGGTTTCTGGACCGCGGCCGGGCGTCGGCCGACGCCGAGCTCGTCGACCGCCGGGTCGAGGCCGGAGAGGACCCGGGCCCGTTCGCCGGCATCCCCATGGGGGTCAAGGAGCTGGCCCAGGTACAGGGCTGGCCCGACACGCACGCGTCGGTGCCGTACGCCGACGCGGTCGCCGAGTTCGATTGCGCGGAGGTCGCGCGCTTGCGCGGAACCGGCGCTGTGCTCGTCGGGCTGACAACGGCGCCCGAGCACGGGGTGGTCAGCTACACAGCCAGCAAGCTGCACGGTGTCACCCGGAACCCGTGGAACCTCGAGCGCACGCCGGGAGGCTCGTCTGGTGGGTCGGCGGCAGCAGTCGCGGCCGGGCTGTTCCCCGCGTGCACCGGCAGCGACGGGGGCGGCTCGATCCGCATCCCGTCCTCGTACTCGGGCCTGTTCGGGATGAAGACGACGTTCGGGCTGCTCGGCGTGGGACCGGAGCCGTTCAACTACTCGATGACGTCGGTGCACGGACCGATCGTGCGATCCGTGCGCGACGCAGCCCGGTATCTCGACGCCACCGCTGGACCGTCGCTCACGGATCCGACGTCGTTACCGAAGCCGCCCGTCCCGTTCGAGGACCGTGTCGTATCAGGGGAGGCGACCGAGCAGTTGCGCGGCAGACGCGCGGCATGGTCGTCGACGCTCGGGTACGCGGGGACGGACCCCGAAGTGGAGAAGGTCGTCCACGACGCGGCAATGATGCTCGTCGACGAGGCCGGCCTCGAGCTCGTCGACATCCCGGTCGAGATGCCCAAGCCGGGTGTGGCATGGGGGTTGCTGTCGTCGCTGAACACCGGCGCGTTCCACCTCGACTTCGAGCGCGAGCACCTCGACGAGCTCGACGACGTGCACCGGGCCGGCGTCGAGATGCTGATGAACCTCCGGCCCAGCGGTTTGTACAAGGCGATCCGCCGCCGGCACGAGCTGATGCTCGCGTCGGCGCGCATCTGGTCGGACATCGACGTGCTCCTCACGCCGACGACGCCGACCACCGCGTTCCAAGCCGAGGGCACGCTCAGCGGGACGGTCGCCGGGCGCGAGGTGAACCTCATGGGCTTGTCGGCCGCGTTCACGGCGCCGTTCAACATGACCGGGCAGCCGGCGGCGAGCATCCCGGTCGGGCTCGTCGACGGCATGCCGGTGGCGCTGCAGGTGGTGGCGGCGCGCCACGGCGACGAACTGTGCCTGGGTGCGGGCGCGCTCATGGAACGCGTCCGACCTTGGGCGAAATTCGCGCCTCTCGCCTACGAGTAGCCCACCTGCGTTGTCACCCAAATCGGTGGCGGGCCGCGAATTTGCGTGACAACGGTGCCCGGAAGCCTTGACCGATCGGTCAAGTAGAGTGAAGACGTGACCGACGTGGCGCGTCGGCCGGGTGACCCGGAGCGGGCATCCAGGCCCAACAAGCCCAGGAAGCAGGAGCAGGAACCTGCCAGCGAGGACGTCGTCGAGGTCGCTCCCGGCATCCTGCGCATGCAGCTGCCGATATGGATGCCCGGCCTCGGCCACGTGAACACCTACGGCCTCATGGACGAGCGCGGCCTCGCCGTCGTCGACCCCGGGCTCCCCGGGCCCCAGTCGTGGAAGGCCCTCAAGGCGCGGCTCAAGACCGCCGGCTTCAAGTTGCGCGACATCCACACGGTCGTCGTCACGCACTCGCATCCGGACCACTTCGGCGGCGCCGGTCGCATCGCACGCGAGGCGCGCGCCGAGTTGATCGCGCACCGCGCGTTCACCACGTGGTCGCTCGACCGCAAACTGCGGAAGCAGCAAAGAAGCGTGTCGCGGCGCGAAGCCGAGCAACTCGAGCGGGACGCGGCTGCAGTCGCGCAAAGCGTCGACGTCTCTCCCGACGAGCTGCCGACCGTCGCCGAGGTCGGCGACCGTGACACCGGCGACCCGCTCCTCGACGATCCCACCGTCGAGCGCCAGCGCCAGTCCGTCCCGTGGGGCGGCGAGACTCCGTGGGGCGGGTCGCGCCATCCCATGCCGCCGTTGCGGCGCCGGATCATGATCCGTGCCCTGAGCATGCTGTTCACGCCGCCCGATCCCACACGGCGCGTCCGGCACGACGAGCGCGTAAAGCTGGCGGAGCGCGAATGGATCTCGCTCCATACGCCCGGCCACACGCTCGACCATCTGTGCCTCTACGACGACGAGCACGGCATCCTCCTCTCCGGCGACCACGTCCTCCCGTCGATCACCCCGCACGTCTCGGGTGTCGGCAACGGCGCCGACGCGCTCCGCAGCTACATCGCCACCCTCGACCTGGTCGCCCACCTCCCCGGCGTGTGGCTCGGCCTGCCCGCGCACGGCCACCCGTTCACCGACGTCCCCGGCCGCGTCGAGGCGATCAAGCGGCACCATCACGAGCGCATGGAGCTGCTGCGCGCCGCGTCCGTCGCTCTCGGCCCCGCCACGGTGCAGCAGCTGTCGCGCGAGCTGTTCCCGCGCAAGCACTGGGGCGTGATGGCCGAGAGCGAGACGTTCGCCCACCTCGAGCACCTCGTGCTCGCGGGCCAGGCAGAACGCCACCGCGAGCACGGCCGCCTGATCTACACGGTCGCCCCTGCGGCCTGACCGACCTAGGGTGCAAACGTGGCCACGCGAGCTGATGACCCCACCGCGGAGGCGACCGAGCTCCTGCGCGACCTGATCCGCAACCAGTGCGTCAACGACGGGCGCGTGGAATCGGGGCAGGAAATCAAGAGCGTCGACCTGCTCGGCAACTACCTCGAAGGCGCCGGCCTCGACCTCGAGCGCTACGAGCCCCAGCCCGGCCGCACCAGCCTCGTCGCCCGCATCGAAGGCAGCGATCCCAAGGCGCCGTCGCTGCTGCTGATGGGGCACACCGACGTCGTGCCCGTCAACCCCGAAGGGTGGAGCCGCGACCCGTTCGGCGCCGAGGTGATCGACGGGTTCATCTGGGGCCGCGGCGCGATCGACATGCTCAACGAGACCGCGACGATGGCGGTCGCGTTCCGCCGTCTTGCCGACTCCGGCTTCACACCGCGCGGCACGCTCATCTACCTCGCCGTCGCCGACGAGGAGGCGCTCGGCACGTGGGGCGCGAAGTGGCTCGTCGAGAACGAGCGCGACGCCGTGTACGCCGACTACGTGCTCACCGAATCGGGTGGCTTCCAGATCCCCACGGCCGAGGGGCCACGCCTGCCCGTGATGGCCGACGAGAAGGGCACGTACTGGTCGAAGTTCACCGTGCACGGGACGCCCGGCCACGCGTCGCAGCCCTTCCGCACCGACAACGCCGTCGTGGTGGCGGCCGAGGTCGTCCGGCGCCTCAGCGAATACGAACCTCCGGCCCAGATCGGCGACACCTGGCGGCGGTTCGTCGAAGGCATGCACTATCCGCCCGATTTCCGCGACGCCCTGCTCAAGGGCGACGAGTTGACCGAGTTCGCCCGAACGCTGCCCCTCGGGTTGTCACGCGTCGTCTACTCGTGCACGCACACGACGTTCGCGCCGACGGTGATCCACGGGGGCACGAAGACGAACGTGATCCCCGACAAGGTCGAGATCCAGGTCGACATCCGCACGCTGCCGGGTGAGACCGCCGAGGACGTTCACTATCACCTGCGCAAAGCGCTCGGTGACCTGTACGACGCGGTCGAGATCGAAGGCAACGACGACCCCTCGACGGCGTCGCCGATCGACACGCCGCTGTGGGACACGCTGGAACGCGTGAGCGGCCGGCTCGTCCGGGGATCCGCACTCGTGCCGTTCGTGATGGTCGGCGGAACCGACAATCGCTTCTTCCGCCGGGCCGGTTCCGTCGGCTACGGCTTCGGCTTGTTCAGCCGGCGCCTCACGTTCGAGGACTACGCGACCATGTTCCACGGCAACGATGAGCGCATCGACCAGGAATCACTCGCGCTCACGACGGCACTGTGGGACGAGGTCGCGAAAGACCTGCTCGGTTAACCGTCTTCCGGCTGGTCGCGCAGGAACTCTTCCACCTCAGCCGCCAGCGTCTCGCCCGACGGCACGTCGGTCTCGGCCTCGGCGTCGTAGCGCTCCTCGAGCTGCCCGACATAAGTGCGCACTTCGTCGTCCTGCGACACGACCTGGTCGACGCGCGTCCGCCACTCCCGGGCCTGCTCGTCCAGCGCCTCGAGCTCGAACGGCGTTCCGACCAGCTGTCCCAACCGGTCGAGGAGCGCGCGCATCGCGAGCGGGTTGGGCGGCGTGGACACGTAATGCGGAACCGGCGCCCACAGCGACGCCGACACGACCCCGGCAGCGCGGGCGGTGTTGTGCAGGACGCCCACGATGCCGGTCGGGCCCTCATAGCGCGAGCGCTGCAGCCCGAGGCGCGCCATGAGATCGGGATCGGTCGTCGCGCCCGTGACTCGTACCGGGCGGGTGTGGGGCACGTCGGCGAGCAGCGCCCCCAACGTCACCACCATGTCGCACCGCATTTCGGAGGCGACGTTCAAAACGTCGTGGCAGAACGCGGGCCAGCGCAGGTTGGGCTCGACGCCCCGCAGCACGACAAGGTCACGCGCCTCCAGCGGGACCGCGAAGAACTCGTTGGCCGGCCACTTCAATCCGTGCGTCACGCCGTCGACGAGCTCGACCGTGGGCCGAACGGACTGGAAGTCGAAGTGCTCCTCGGGGTCGATCGACGCGATCTTCGTGGCGCCAAAGCGGCCGGTCAGCCAGCCGGCCGCCTGAGACGCGGCGCTGGCGGCGTCGTTCCATCCCTCGAAACCTGCGACCAGAACGGGTTGGCGTAGCGCCGGCTTCTGTTCCCACGCGAGCCCCGCCATCGCGTGAGCTTAGGACCGCGGCAAGAACGGGCTAGCCGCGTGTCCCGCGCAGCCTGGAGAAGTCGACCGGGTAGCCGCCGCCCTCGACGATCGTCTTGGCCATCGGCTGGATCAGGGAGAACAACTCGTCGGCGCGGTCGCCGAGGCGGCCGATGACCTCGCGTTCGGCGAGATCGGTGTGGTGCTCGATCTCAGCGCGAAACTTCTCGCCCGCCTCGGTCAGCTGGTTGTCGCCGTCGAGTAGCCCCCGCGCCCGCAGCCGTTCGCGCGCCGCGTCGACCTCTTCTTCGTTCCAGCCCCGCGTGAATACGTACGCGCCCGGCTGCAAGCCCCAGGTCAGCTCCGTCAGCACGGTGATCTCGCACGAGTCGGTGCACGAGACCCAGGCGGCGATGTGGCCGTCGCCGCGGTGCTCGCGGACGAGGTCGGCGGCGCGCCACAGACGTCCCATCGGCGTGTCCGGTACGGGCAGGACCGAAAGTCCCGAGTAGAGCATGCGGCCCGACGGGTCGACGCCGTCGGTGAGCGAGAACAGGATCTCGGTCGCCTCCTTCACCTCGGGCCCGGGCTCCCCCAGCAAGCGGGTCAGCTGCTCGGTCGCGCCGGCGAGCCGGGCATCGAGCAGCGGCTCGGGGTCGGTCTTCGACCAGCCGCCGGTGACGGCTTGCTCGACCACCGCCGGTTTGAACGCCCCGAACGCGGCGCAGATCACGCTCCACGGCGCCTTGCCCAGACAGGCGCCGCGGCTGCAGAAGTAGCCCTCGAAGTAGTTGAGCCCCTGCTCCTCGTAGCGCTGCTGGGCCTCGGGCGCGAAGTACACGCCGGCCGCGATCGGCTCGACGAGGTTCCGGAGACGCCGCGCCGTCTCGTGCAGATCCATGCCCACGTTGCCCCCTCTGTCGGGTTCGTACGGACGGTTCGCCCCCGCGTCTAGCGGCGGATGACCCGGTTCCGGAGCGTACCGATCCCGGCGATCGTGATCTCCACGACGTCGCCGTCTTCGAGCCAGCGCTGCGGGTTGCGGGCCATGCCCACGCCGCCCGGCGTGCCCGTGAGGATCACGTCGCCGCGCTCGAGCGTGAGCCCCCGTGAGAGGTGCGCGATGAGCTGCGGGACGCCGAACACCATCTGGTCGGTGTTCGAGCACTGGAGCACCTCGCCGTTCACGCGGGTCTCGATGGCGAGATTCCCGAGCTCCAGCTCGTCCGGGGTGACCAGCACGGGTCCGAGTGGGCAGAAGGTGTCGAACGACTTCGACCACGACCACTGGCCGGTCGTGAACTGGTGGTCCCGGGAGCTCACGTCGTGCGCGCACGTGACACCCTCCACCGCGTCGAGGGCCTCGTCCTCGGGCACATCGCGGGCGCGCTGTCCGATCACGACGGCGAGCTCACCCTCGTAGTCCGGCTGGGTGACGTGCGGTGGGATGAGGATGTCGTCGCCATGGCCGACGACCGAGCCCGTCGATTTCACGAACACGACGGGCTCCGGCGGCAGGGGCGCGCCGGTCTCGGCGGCGTGGTCGCGGTAGTTCAGCCCGATCGCCCACACCATGCGCAAGCCCTCGACGGGCGGAGCGAGGGACGCGCTCGCCGTGATCGCGTCTGTGTCGGCGGCGTCGACAACCTGGCGTTCACCTTCATTCCAGATCCAGCGCACGCTCGAAGCCTAAATCCCCGTCCGTGGTCTGATCGCCTCTGACACACTCGCGACATGCCCACCATCGACGGCGACATCCTGCGCGCTCGCGGGCTTGTCAAGCAGTACAAGCGCATTCGTGCCGTCGACGGCGTCGATCTGACGGTCGCCGCCGGGGAACGTGTCGCGCTCCTCGGGCCCAACGGGGCGGGGAAGACCACGACGCTGCTGATGCTGCTCGGCGTCGTCACTCCCGACGCGGGCTCGGTGGAGATCGCCGGCCACCGGCTCCCCCGCCACCGCAGCGCCGCCGCCGCCCACGTGGGTTTCGCCGCCGGGTACCTCCCGCTCCCCGAGCGGCTGCGGGTCCGCGAGTTCCTGCGCCTGTTCGCGCAGCTCTACGGGCTGCACGACCCGGACCCGCCGGTCGACGCGGGCCTGACCCGCTTCGGCATCACACACCTCGCCGACGCCATGGGAAACGAGCTCTCGTCGGGCCAGCGAACGCTGGTCGGGGTGGTGAAGGCCGCGCTGCACTCGCCGGCGCTACTGATCCTGGACGAGCCCACCGCATCGCTCGATCCCGACGTCGCGCTCAAGGTGCGCACCGGGCTCAACCGCCTCTGCGCCGAGGACGGCACCGCGCTCCTGGTCACCGGCCACAACATGGTCGAGGTCGAGCGCCTCTGCGATCGTGTCGTGTTCATCTCCCAAGGGCGGGTCGTCGCCGACGGTCGCCCCGGCGATGTCGCGGCGCGCTTCGGTCGTGACGACCTCGAGGGCGTCTTCTTGCACCTCGCCGAGGAGCGGCCGGAGCGCCGCCACGAACGCCGCCAAGTGCGCGCCTGGAGAAGGAGGGGAGTATGAGCTGGCTGCGGATCCGCGCCGTCGCCCGCCGCCACGCGTACGTGCTCCAGCGCGCCCCGCAGCGCTGGTTCGACGTTGTGATCTGGCCCGTCGTCGACGCCGTCTTGTTCGGTGCGATCGGCGTCTACTTCGCGCGCCAGTCGGGCGCCGGCGCCGCGGGCGCCGGGTTCCTCCTCGCCGGCATCTTGCTCTTCCACGTCGTGTTCCAGGCCGAGGTCAGCCTGGCCACCGGCTTCATGGAAGAGACGTGGTCCCGCAACTTGTTGAACCTGCTCGTCACGCCGCTGCGTGAGGGCGAGTACGTCGCGGGTGTGGTGCTGTTCGGCCTGGCCAAGCTGGCGATGGGCGTGAGCGTCGTCGGCCTCGTCGCGCTCGGGCTGTTCGCGTTCAACATCACCGACATCGGGTTGGCGCTGGTTCCGATCATCGCGTTGCTGCTCGTGGTCGGTTGGGCGGTCGGGCTGATCGTGATCGGCCTGATCCTGCGGGTCGGCCAGGGTGCCGAGATCCTGGCGTGGGGCTTGCTCGCCATGCTCATGCCGCTGTCGGGCATCTTCTACCCGGTGAGCGCGCTCCCCGGCGTGCTCCAGCCCATCGGCACGGCGCTGCCGATGACGCACATCTTCGTCGCCGCTCGCACGGTGCTCGAAGGCGACGCCCTCCCCTGGGACGAGCTCGGCATCGCCGCCGCCGGCACGCTTGTGCTCGCGGTCGGCGCGGTCTGGTTCGTAGTCCGCATGCTCGCCGTGTTCCGCGCCCGCGGCTACATCAGCCGGCACGTATGACATTCAGGCGTTGCGCGCCCGGCTCAGCCGCGTAGCGCCGGGATCGAGGAGCGGTTGGCCTGCTCGAGCGCCTCGTCGACGAGGCTCTTGACCATCTGGCCCATGTGCTCGAAGCCCTCGCCGAGCGTCTTGCCCATCCGGTACCGGGCAGCGATTCCTTCGACGATGATCGCAAGCTTGTAGAACGCGAAGACGACGTAGAAGTCGAGGTTGTCGACGTTCCGGCCCGTCTCCTTGGCGTACAGCTCGACGACCTCGTCGCGGCTGGCGAATCCGGCCTCCTCTTCGATCGCTTGGCCGGTGGCGATGATCTGCGCTTGGGATTGACCCCAGTAAAGGAGGAACAGTCCGACATCGGCGAGCGGATCGCCCAGCGTCGACATCTCCCAGTCGAGCACGGCGGCGATTCTGCCCGGGTCGTCCGGCGCCAGCATCGTGTTGTCGAGCCGGTAGTCGCCGTGCACGATGGTGGGCGGCCCCGACTCGGGTAGCGCGTTGCGCAGACGCTGCGCCAGGTCGTCGATCGCGGGAAGGTCGTCGGCTTTGGAGCGTTCCCACTGTTGATTCCATCGGCGCAGCTGGCGCTCCATGAACCCGTCCGGGTGACCGAACTCGCCGATCCCGACCGCCTCGTAGTCGACCCGATGGATGCGGGCGAGCACATCGACGAGCTCGCGGGAGCACGCCGCCGCCTCGTCGCGGGTCAGCGTGGCCAGCTCTTCCCCGGTGCGAAGGATGCGACCATGGACTCGTTCCATCACGTAAAATGGGGCGCCGTTGACATCGGTGTCCTCACAGAGCGCGAACGTCTTCGGGACGGGCACATCGGTGTCGGCGAGGGCGGTGATGACGCGGTACTCGCGCGCCATGTCGTGCGCGGTCGGCAGCACGTGACCGAGGGGCGGGCGGCGCAACACCCACTCGCGCTCGCCGTCGGTGATGCAGTAGGTGAGGTTCGACCTTCCGCCCGCGATCAGCTCCGCCGACAGCGGCCGTCCGTCGGCCCCCTCGACGTGCTCGGCGAAGTAGCCGCGCAACGACTCGAGATCGACGCCTTCCGGACCCCCCGCGGTCACGCCGCGCAGCCTACGGGGCGCATCTGGGCGACGCGTGGCGTCGTTGAGATACGCGTCTTACGCGCTCAGGCGACGCGCGGTGCGGGGCTTGACGGGGCTGCCCGCGCCCTTCGGGTAGCGGGCGACGCGACCGACCGGCATGTCGACGCGGTACCCGGCCGCGGCTCGCTCCTCCTCGGACTCGCCGCCCCAGAAGCCGTACTCCCGGTTCTCGCGGGCCCAGTCGCGGCATTCCCGGACGACGGGGCAGATCGCGCACACGGCACGAGCCTTGCCCTCGCGCACCTCCCGGGCCTCGGGACGCTCGCCGGCAGGAGCGAAGAACAGCTCGGTGCGACCCTGGCACGCCGCGTCGGCAGTCCAGGCCAGCGGCCCGCTGAAGATCAGGTTGGAGACGGACTCCACGACCGCCACGGCCAGCCTCCCCCGGTCTGTGCCTCAGCAAGAAGGAAGATCTCGGGGGGTCGGTGGGGGGCTACCGGCCCTCCGAGTCCTCCAGGACCTCATCCTGACCGCTGACGTCGAATCTGTCCAACAGTTAGGATTGATAGGATTCATCAACGCTAGAGATGGAAAGTCGGCACGTTCGGAAGGATTGGGAATCATGGAGCTGCGTCACCTCGACACGCTGCTGGCGATCGCCGACGAGGGGTCGTTCACGGCCGCCGCCGACGCCTTGTCGACCGTGCAGTCCAACGTCTCGGCCCAGGTTCGCCAGCTCGAGGAGGAGCTCGGCGCCGAGCTGCTCGTCCGTGGCCGCCGGGGGGCGACGCTGACCGACTGCGGGGTTGCCGTCCTCGAGCGCGCCCGCCGCGTCCGGCGCGAGCTCGAAGCAATGCGCGCCGACCTGTCGATGTTGCAAGGGCTCCGCACGGGGCACGCCAGCCTCGGCATCGTCGGAACGGCCAGCCGGTGGATGATCCCCGCGCTCGTCGCCGACCTGCGCGCCGAGGCTCCCGGTGTGCAGTTGCGCATCAACGAGGGCGCGTCGGAGCGGCTTGCGTCCGAGGTTCTCGGCGGCGAGCTGGCTCAGGCGATCGTCACCGAGCCGATGACCTCGCCTCGCCTCGCGGTCGAGCACCTGCTCGACGAAACGCTCCTCGGCTTGGTGCCGGCCGGCGCGTCCGACCTCGGGCCCGAGCCCGTCCCGCTGTCGCGCCTCGCCGAGCTGCCGATCATCCTTCCGCCGGTCGGGAACCCGCTCCGTCGGGAGGTCGACGAGGCCGCCGCCGCGGTCGGGTTGACCCTGTCGGTCCCGGTCGAAGTCGAGGGCATCAGGCTCATCGCCGACATGGTCGCCGCCGGTGGCGGGGCGTCGGTGCTGCCCGAGACGGCCATCCCACCCGAGCTCGGGGGCGTCCGGCGCGTCGCGTTGCGTGAAGTTCCACCCCGACGCCTCGGGCTCATCACCGCGCGCGAGTCGTACCTGTCACTGGCCGACCAGGCGGTGCGAGACGGCGTACACCGGTTGGTCGCGCGTCACGAGCAGGAGAACGCGAAGCGCAAGATTGCGGCCGGCGCCGCGGGCTAGCGTCGATCGCCGCCGCAAGGGAGCGCACATGGCCGATCAGCCGCCGAGGCAACCGCCGAGCCGGCAGAACCAGACCCGACTCATCGTCGCGTTGGTCGTCACGGTGTTCATCGTGGTGTTCGCGCTCCAGAACCGCCACCGGACGCGCGTCAGCTTCCTGTTTTGCACTGGGACGGCCGCGTGGTCTACGTGATCCTCGTGTCCGCGATCGCGGGCGCGATTGCGACCTGGCTCGTGCAACGGGCGCGACGGAGCCGACGGGATCGACGGGGGGATCATCGCAAGGAGTAGCCGGCGTCAGCCGGCGAACCAGAGTCGATCGGCAAATCCACCAAGTGGACGTGGCTGTCGATCATCGCCGCCCGCCCACAAGCGGTTCGAGGAGCAGCCGGGTGCCGGCCACGATCCGTTCGCCGAGGGGACCGTCGCCGGTGACGTCGGCTTCGAGGCGGTCGATGCCCGGTGACTGCTCGGGACGGTGCTCGAGCTTCACACGCGCGCCGCCCGGCCATTCGAGCTCGAACCATCCCTCGCCCCCGGCCACCTCGGCGCCCTGGAGCAACCCGGCGAAGAAGCCGAGCGTGGCCGTAAGTGACGGCGTCCCGATCACGACGCGCCGAAGGAAGCCGCGGCGGTCACCGGGCGGCGGCGGATCGGGCCACCAGCGCGGGTGGCCGTTCGCTCCCTGCGCGCCGACGCGGGCGATCTGCTCGGCCAGCGTTCCCCAGTCGCCGTGCGGCTCGGCCAGCTGCACCACTGTCCCGTGCGCCTCGCGCGGGTGGAGGAACGCCTCTTTCCTTTGCGGGTCCGAGAGGTCGACGTTGACGGGCCGGTAGCCGGCGCTGCGGACGCGCTCCAGCGTCGCGAGGAGGTCGTCGACCTTGAACGTGAGGTGGTGCGGGCTGGCGCCGTGCCGGGCGACGAACCGCTCGAGGAAGTCGTTCTTGTCGACGGCCCACGGCTCCAGCAGCTCGATGTTCATGCCCTCCTGGGCGTCACCGAGCCGCATGGTCATGGGGCGGAAGCCGACGCTCTCGCCGCCGAACAGCACCGTCGCGCCGAGGTCGCCGACCAGCACGTCCAGCGCGTCGGTCACGTCGCGCGTCGCCAGTGCTACGTGATCGAAATCCATCTCGTGATCCGCCTACGAGGTGACCGGCACTGGCGGGCCTTGACCAGCGCGGGTGACCGTACGAGCAAGCAGGTACCCGAGGCCGAGCACCGCGAAGCCGCCGGCCGCGTCGAGAATGTAGTGGTTCCCGGTGAGCACGATCGCGATCACGGTCCCCAGGGGGTACAGGATGAACGCGGCCTTCACCCAGCGTGGCTTCACGCGCGGCACCATCGCGACCGTGCACCAGAGCGCCCACGCGCAATGCACGCTCGGCATGGCCGCGAATTGGTTCGAGATCTTGCTCACGGCGCCCGAGTTGAACGACCAGAACGTCGGGTACTGGGCGAGCGTGTCCTCGAATCCATAGCTCGGCGGGAGCAGGCGCGGCGGCATGAGCGGCCAGAGGATGAACCCGATGAGGGCGAGCGCGGTGGTGAAGGCGAGCGTGTTGCGCCACAGGGGCCAGTCGTCGCTCCACTTTCGGAACAGGTAGATGCCGACGCCCGCCGTCACAACGAAGTGCATCGACCCGTAGAAGTAGTTGCACAGAATGATGAGCGGCTTGAAGTGCAGCGCCCACTGCTGGAGGGTCTGCTCGTGGTTGATGCCGAGGAACTCTTGGATGCGGATGAGCTCTTTGGCGTGAGTGAACGCTTCGGCGGTGCTGCCCTCGTTGGCGTTCCGGATCGCCGAGTACACGAGGTAGAACGCGACGATGGCGACGATCTCCAACCACCAGTAGATGTAGTGCCCGTCGCGTAGCCGGCGACCACCAGGAAGCTGGGGGAGCAAGCGACCGGCCGGCCGCTCGAGGATGCTCACGAGTTGGTGGTGTCGCTATCCGACTCTGTGCCGGAGCGGGCGTTCCGGCTCCCGACTGCGAACGCCGGCGCGCCGAGCAAACTCACGACGAGCAACATCCCGTACCAGAACAGGCCGAGGGCCACGGCGCTCGACGTGGACACCCCGAGGGGATGGAGGAGCAGCACGAGCATGCCTTCGCGCACACCGAACCCGCTCACCGACAGCGGGATGGTCTGGGACATCGCTACAGCGGGCACGAACGCGAGCAGGGCCATGTTCGGGACCGAGATGTCAAGTGCGCGGGCGGCGCAGTACAACGCGGCAACGATCGACAGCTGGTAGAGAATCGCGGTGCCGAGCACCCCGAACACGTCGCGGGGCCGGTGGCGGAGACGATCGATGCCCACGTGCACCGCGCCAATGAACCGCATCCAGTTCTCGCGCTCGGCAAACCGGCCGGCGAGGCGGGGATGACCGGTGACGAGGAGGATCACGCCGAGGAGCAACAGGGTGCCGCAGCCGATGGCGAGCGCGATCCAGGCGTGGTTGTTGTCGAGCAGCGACGGGCGGAACAGGAAACCGAGAAAGACGAGCAGCGGGAGAACGACGAAGCCGGTGAGTCGCTCGAGCACCACAGATGCGAACGCGACGCTGCCGGATCCCGTGGTCGTCGCGGTTCGGCTGACGCGAACAACGTCTCCACCGACCGTGGATGGGAGCACGTTCCCGACGAACTGTCCGGCGAAGTAGTGCCCCGTGAGGGTCCGCAGCGGCAGGCGGACATCGAACACCTCGAGAACGCGCTGCCACCGCCACGCTGACAGCACGATCCCCAGAGCCGTGAGGAGCAGGCCGGCGACCAAGAATGCGATCGTCGAGAGCTGACGCCGCTCGGGTAGGAGGTCCTCGGGGTGGATTTTCGAGACCAGCACCGCGAGCAGCACCGCGCTGACGATGACGCGCGCCCACAGGCCGAGCGATTGGCGCCGCGACGGCTTGGCACTGTCAGCCACAGCCATCGACGTAGCCTACTTGCGCCTCCGGCAACGGCTGACGAGCGTGGGGGACCACGGAGGCGCAGTTCCACGAGGGGGAGATCATGCGGGTGACGATGGACGACGGCGTGGCGCTCGAGGTCACCGATGCAGGAAGCGGGCCGGCGCTAGTGCTCGTCCACGGGTTCGGAGGCGCCAAGGAAGACTTCGCCGATCACATCGAGGTCCTGGCCGAGCGCTACCGAGTCATCACGCTCGACCACCGTGGTCACGGCGAGAGCGACGGTCCGACAGAGCTGGACGCGTACTCGCTCGACCGGATGGCGGCCGACGTGCTCGGCGTCGCAGACGCGCTCGGCATCGACGGCTTTCTTCTGCTCGGGCATTCGATGGGCGGGATGGTGGCGCGGCGGGTCGTGCTCGCGCACCCAGCGCGCATCGACGCGCTCGTGTTGATGGACACGTCGCCGGGCCCGATCGCGAACATCGACCCGGACATGCTCGAGGCGGCGGCAACCGTCATGCTCGACGAGGGCAAAGATGTGCTCAAGCCCTTGCTCGACGCCGCGGCCACACTCGAGACTCCCGCGCACCAGCGGCTCATCGCCGAGCGGCCCGGCTTCCAGCAGTTCGAGGACGCGAAGTGGGAAGCACTATCGGGGGTGATGTGGGCGGCGATGGCTCGGGAGTGTGCCCATCAGCCCGATCAGCTCCCGCTGCTGGCCGGCGTTCGATGTCCGACGCTGGTGATCGTCGGTGACCAGGACGAGTCGTTCATCGAGCCGTCGCGCCGAATGGCGGCCGCCATCCCCGGCGCGGAGCTCGTCGTCGTTCCGGACGCCGGGCACTCGCCGCAGTTCGAGAACCCACGCGTGTGGCTCGAGGCGCTCGAAGGCTTCCTTGCCCGCGTCGAGCGCGCGACCGCCGCATGACCGAACGGCTCGAAGCCGACGGCGGGCGGCTGGCGGCCGAGACACTGCGGCGTCACAACGTCGACACGATGTTCACGCTGTCCGGCGGGCATCTGTTCCCGCTATACGACGGGTGCGTCAAAGCGGGCATCCGACTGGTCGACACACGTCACGAGCAGACGGCGACCTTCGCGGCCGAGGGTTGGGCGAAAGTCACCCGACGCCCGGGCGTCGCGGCACTCACCGCAGGACCCGGGGTGACCAACGGTGTGAGCGCGATCACGTCCGCGTATATGAACGGATCGCCGGTGCTTGTGATCGGCGGGCGCGCGCCGAATGCGCGATGGGGCGCGGGGTCACTCCAGGAGCTCGACCACGTGCCGATCGTCGCGTCCATCACGAAGGAGGCGACGACTGCGGCGTCGTCCGCGCAGATCCCGGGGTTGATCGACTCCGCGCTGCGGAAGGCGTGCACGCCACACCGGGGTCCTGCGTTCGTGGACGTGCCCCTCGACGCGTGGGGCACGAGCGCGGTGACGCTTCCTGATTCGCCTCGTCCCGACGAGCTCGCCGGTGCCGAACCCGACCCCGACGCGGTGGCAGCCGTTGCCAAGCTGGTCCGCGAGGCGGGGCGCCCGGTGTTGATGGTCGGCGCTGACGTCTTCTGGGCCCGGGCCGACGACGCGCTTCGCGCGTTCGCCGAGAACGCCAGGCTGCCGACGTTCGCCAACGGGCTCGGGCGCGGCTTGCTGCCGGCCGACCACGAGCTGTCGTTCTCGCGCGTGCGGAGGACGGCGTTCGGCGAGGCGGACCTCGTCGTCGTCGCCGGCGCGCCGCTCGATTTCCGCCTCGGGTTCGGCCGCTTCGGCGATGCCCGCGTCGTGCACCTGGTCGACTCGCCCAGCGGCGTGGCCGCGCACATCGATCTCGTCGCGAGCGCAGCCGGCGACCTTGCCCGAACGCTCAGCGCACTGGCTGACGGCACGTGGGGCCCGGCCGCGACCAGCGAACGGGAGGAGTGGGTGACACGGCTGCGGGACGAGGAGCAGTCGCGCCGTGCGCGGGAGGCCGAAGATCTCGGGAGCGACGCATCACCGATTCGACCGACGCGCGTGTACGGCGAGCTGCGTCGGCGTCTCGAACGTGACGCGATCGTGATCGGCGACGGCGGCGACTTCGTCTCATACGCAGGCAAGTACGTCGACACCTATCAGCCCGGTGGCTTCCTCGACCCTGGTCCGTACGGATGCCTGGGCACCGGCTCGGGCTACGCGCTCGCCGCCGCGCTGGCGCATCCCGAACAGCAGGTCGTCGTGATGTGGGGCGACGGCGCGCTCGGCTTCTCACTCGGTGACCTAGACACGCTCGCGCGCTTCGGGGCCAACGTCGTGGGCGTCGTCGGCAACAACGGGATCTGGGGGCTCGAGAAGCATCCGATGGACCTCATCTACGGCTACGACGTGGCTGCCGAGTTGCGGCCCGGGACGCGCTACGACGAGGTGATGACCGCGCTCGGCGGGCACGGCGAGCTCGTCACCGAGCCCGACGACATCGGGCCCGCGCTCGACCGGGCGTTCGCAACGTCCGGTCCGTCACTCGTGAACGTGCTCACCGATCCCGCCGACGCCTACCCGCGCTCGAGCAACCTTGCTTAACGTGTCGCCGTCGCAAGCTCCGGCTCCTGCGGCGACGGTCGGCAAAGCCGCCGTCGTCGCGGCCTGAGGGGCCAGGCTCAGAGCAGGGTCGGTAGCCGTACGAACCCGAACCGGCCACCACACGGGCGCCACTCGCCGTCGATCTCCTGCAGCCGCAGTCGAACGAACCTGTTCGAGTCACCGACGGTGTCCGGGGTGAGGTCGACCTTCACGGTGGCCCGGCTGCCATCACGATGCACGTCGAAGGGGCTGACGTCGTACTCGTTGATCCTGAGCGCCGCCACCGCGCGAGCGAGGCCCTCGGGCGACGCGTCGACCTGCTCGGCCGGACAGAGCTGGTCGAACGCAGCATCGTAGTCACCGTGGGAGAGATCGCGTAGGTAGTCGTTGGCGGCGTCGATCGGGGGCTTGACTTTCTGAATCCAGATCGTTCCGCTGGCTACGGCGAGCCCGACGATGGCGACGACCGCGCCCGCGAGCAGCCAGATCCACGGACGACGACGGTGTCGTCTGGGCGCGGGCGGGCTCCAGGCCGGCGGGGGTGCAGGAGGCGGGGTCGTCCACGGCGCCGACGGAGGCGGCGGAGGCGGATCGGGCACGCGCTGTCAGCTCCCGACGGCTTTCTCGAGGAAGCGCGCCCGCTCGACGACGACGCGGGTGATCTTTCCCGCGGCAACGAGCCCGCGCGCGTCCGTCACCGACACTCGGAACGTGAGCCGCCGGCCCTGCACCGCCTCGAGCAGCGCCTCCGCCTTGACGTCGCTGCCGACCGCGGTCGGAGCGAGGTGGTCGAGCTGTACTCGATAGCCCACGGTCGTCGTGCCCTCGTCGAGCCGGTTCTGGACCGCGAGGACCGTGGCCGACTCGGCCAGGCCGACGACGCGACCCGTCGCGAGCACGGGCACGTCGCCGCTCTGGAAGGCGGGCGCGGTGTCATCCTCGGTCACGATCATCTCGACGGTCGCGACGAGTCCGGGCTGCAAAGGCACGGGCGTAGGGTAGCGGTGGCGCCGGCAACCACACCGACCAGGGAGCCACAGTGATCGACGAACGCGTCCTCGACCGCACACTGCATGCCGCGTTGCGCGCCGGCGGCGACTTCGCGGAGGTCTTCGCGGAAGATCGCCGCGCGTCGTCGGCCCGTCTCGACGACGGCAAGGTCGAAGAGCTCACGTCCGGGCGCGAGCGAGGCGCCGGCATCCGGGTCGTGCGCGGGGAGACCACCGGCTACGCGCACACCGCCGACCTCTCCGAGTCGGGGTTGCGAGAGGCCGCCGACGCCGCCGCGGCAGCCGCCCGCGGCAGGGAGGGGGAGACGACGGTCGTCGGGCTGGAGCGGCGCGACGTGAGGCCGCCGCACGAGGTGCGTGTGCTCCCCGAGTCGGTCGAGAAGGCTCGCAAGGTGGAGGTGCTCGAGCGCGCCGAGGACGCCGCCCGAGCCGAGGGGGACGCGATCCGCCAGGTGAGCGTGTCGTACGCCGACTCGCGCCGGCGCATCCTCGTCGCCAACTCGGACGGCCTCCTGACGGGCGACGACCAGGTGCGCACGCGGTTCTTCGTGCAGTGCATAGCGGTCGCCGACACCGGCATGCAGACGGCGATGGAAGCGCCCGGCCTGACCGTCGGGTTCGAGCTGTTCGACGACATCGAGCCGGAGGAGGTGGCGCGCACGTCGGCGCGGCGTGCACTCACGATGCTGCGCGCCCGGCCCGCTCCCACCGGCAAGCTGCCCGTCGTGCTGAAGAAGGGCGCGGGTGGTGTGCTGTTCCACGAGGCGTGTGGCCACGGGCTCGAAGCGGACCTGGTGGCCAAGGACGCGTCGGTCTTTCGCGGCCGGGCGGGCGAGCAGGTGGCGTCGCCGCTTGTCACGCTGGTCGACGACGGCACGCTCGCACGCGAGTGGGGCGCCTATGCCATCGACGACGAGGGCGCGCCGGCGCGTCCGAACGTGCTCATCGAGCGGGGTGTCCTCACCGACTACATGTGGGATCTCCTCCGAGCCCGCAAGGAAGGCCGCGAGCAGAGCGGGAACGGCCGGCGCGAGACCTACCAGCACCTGCCGATGGTGCGCATGACCAACACCTACCTGTGGTCCGGCGACGCGGAGCCCGACGAGATCGTGCGCCAGACGCCGTACGGCATCTACTGCGCGCAGCTCGGTGGCGGTCAGGTGAACACGGCGACGGGCGACTTCGTGTTCGGCATGACGGAGGCGTACCTCATCGAGAACGGTGAGATCACCGAGCCGGTCCGGGCCGCAAACCTCATCGGCAACGGACCCGAGACCCTGCGGCTCGTCGACGCGGTGGGGAGCGACTTCGGGACGTGGCCCGGCACGTGCGGGAAGTTTGGCCAGGGAGTGCCGGTCTCGGCCGGGCAGCCGACACTGCGCGTCGCCGAGCTGACGATCGGCGGCACCGCCGGTGAGTAGTAGCGGTTCCACCGAGCTGCTCGAGCTCGCCGAGCGAGTCGCAGGCGCCGCCGTGGGCGGCGAAGAGGTCGAGGCGTACGTCGTGCGGTCCCGCGAGACCGACGTACGCGTCTTCGACGGTGACGTGGAGTCGCTGTCGGTGGCGGGCGTCGAAGGGGTCGGTGTACGCGTCGTCAGCGACCACCGCCAAGGCTTCGCGTGGGCAGGATCGCTTGACCCGGAGGTTGTCGACGAGACGCTGGTCGAGGCACGCGACAACGCCGCTTTCGCGGAGCCCGACGAGTGGAACGGCCTCGCATCGCCGTCCGACTTCGCCGGCGTCGAGCTGCCGGAGCTCGACGTGTGGCGTGAGTCGCTTCTTGGCGTGTCGGCAGACGACAAGGTCGCTCTGGCGCTCGACTTGGAGCGGGAAACCCGCGCCGCTGATGCGCGCGTGCGGGGTGTCGAGTACGCCGGCTACGGCGACGCCGCCGTCGAGGCGGCGGTCGCGAACTCCCTCGGGGTGGTCGCGACAACGCGGCGCACGATGTGCTCGTGCTCGTCGTTCGCGATGGCGGGTGACGGCGATGAGACGCAAACCGGCTACGGGTTCTCCGCCGGACGCGCCTTCGAGGAGCTCGATGCCACCGACGCCGCGTCGGATGCTGCTCGGCGGGCGGTGCGCCTCCTCGGTGCGAAGAAACCGCAAACGCGTCGGCTGCCGATCGTCCTCGACCCACTCGTGACGCGCTCCCTGCTTGCGATCATCGGATCGGCGCTCAGCGGAGAGGCCGTGCTCAAGAACCGGTCGATGTTCGTCGGGCGCGAAGGCGAGCAGGTTGCCGCAGGCGCGGTCACGTTGCACGAGGACCCGACACTGCCCGACGCGCTCGGCGCGTTGAGCCACGACGCCGAGGGCGTGCCGACGCGACGCGTCGATTTGATCACGGGCGGCCGGCTTCTCGGCTTCCTTCAGAACACGTACACCGGTCGCCGCTCGCGTAGCGCGACCACCGGGTCGGCGGTGCGGGGCGGGTTCAAGTCGACTCCGGGCGTCGGCGCCCGGGCGCTGTACCTGGAGCCCGGTGCACGCGGGCCCGAGGAGATCATGGCGTCGGTGCCGTCGGCCCTCTACGTGCAGGCAGTGAGCGGGCTGCACTCGGGCACGAACTCGGTCAGCGGCGACTTCTCGGTCGGGGCCGAGGGGTTACTGGTGCGGGACGGCGAGTTCGCCGAACCGGTGCGCGAGGTGACGATCGCCTCGACCCTCCAGCGGATCCTGCTCGACGTGGGCGAGGTTGGCTCGGACCTCACATGGCTGCCGGGCGGAGGGGCCGGCATGACGCTCCTGGTGACCGAAATGACGATGAGTGGCGAATAGATACGGCATCAGGCACCTACGCCGCGCGTGTCCCGCGGCGTTCCAGGATCGCGTCCAGCTCGCTGATCGCGGCGAGCGGGTCGTCCTCGAAGTGCACGGCCTCCATGCCGACGGCGCGCGCCGCCGCGACGTTGTCGAGGTTGTCGTCGACGAGCACCGCTGACGACGGCTCCACTCCGAGCCGCTCGCAGGTGAGCAGGTAGATCCGCCGGTCGGGCTTGCGCAATCCGACCTCGCTCGAGTCGACGACCACCTCGAACAGCTCGTCGACGGGGAAGGTGGCGCGCCACGCCGACCCGAACTCCTTGACGTTGTTCGTCAGCAACCCGAGCTTGAGGCCTTCGTCCCGGAGGCGCCGGATGGGGTGCACGACCGGCCAGTGGATGCCGAGCGGCATGTCGCGCGTGAACTGCCGGTACGCCTCGAGGTCGATGGGACGGCCGAGCACTTGGGGCGCGCGCTCGACGACTCCGGCCAGGTACTCGTCCAGGCCGATCTCGCCGATCTCGAGGCGGTGCCAGTCGTGAGTCACGGCCGACGCTGCTTCGGGCGCGGCACCGTCGCACGGATCGCCACCACCGCCTCCCATGTACGCGCTTTCTCCAAAGATCAGCTCGAGGATCGAGCTCTCCGGATAGCCCATGTCGGCCTCGAAGCGGCCGATCCCGCGGAACAGCGGGCTCGAGATGACGCCGCCGTAGTCCCAGATCACCGCTTCGATCGGCTCAGCCACGACCTCGCAGGCTACCGGCGCACCGTTCTCGGCTACCGCAGGCCGAACCCGAAGATCACTATGACGGCGGCGCCGACGACGAACCGGTAGATGACGAACGGCGTGAACGACCGCGTCTGCAGGATCTTCAGCAAGAGCCAGATCGCCAGGAAGCCGCTGATCGCGGCGAAGAGCACGCCCCACAAGAAAGGCGCGACGTACGCGTCAGGGATCCCGCCGTCCCTGATGACCTTGGCGCCTTTGAACAGACCGGCGCCGGCGATGATCGGCAGGCTCATCAGGAACGACAGCCGGGTCGCGGCGACGCGGTCGAACTCCAGCCAGCGCCCCATCGAGATGGTGATGCCCGATCGGGACACGCCCGGCTGCAACGCCACGGCCTGTGCGCCGCCCATGAGCAACGCGTCCCGCAGCCGAAACTCTTCCTGATGGCGCCGGGCAGGCAATCGGTCGGCGAGGTACAGCACGGCGGCGAACACGATGAGCATCACGCCCACCAGGACAGGCTGGCCGAGGTGGTCCTCGATCGGCCCCTCGAACGCGGCGCCGACGATCGCGCCCGGGATGGCCGACACCAGCAGCAGCCACGCGATGCGCTCGTCGGTCGACCGGATGGCGCGCTCTCGTAGCGACCGCCACGCGGCACCGATGTAGCGGATGAGGTCGTACCGGAAGTACCACGCCGCCCCGACGAACGTGCCGACGTGCAACGCGACGTCGAACGTCTTGTTCAGGCTCTCGTGGTCGGTGAGCTCGGTCCAGTGGAACAGCTCGGGTCCGAGGATGAGATGGCCACTCGACGAGATCGGCAGGAACTCGGAGAGACCCTGCACGATCCCGAGCACGATCGCGTGGAGAATCGGCATGTTTTCCTTGTCGCCGCCGTCGAAAGCTCCGGCTTTGCGGCGCCGGACGGCAAAGCCGCCACCGCCGCGGCGCCGCAGCCTAAGTGGTCTTCCCTATCCGGCGACCATCGGGGTGGCGTCCTCGGGCGGGACGAGCGCGACCGTCACGACACCGGTCGCGGCCGCAAAAGCGAGCCGGGGCGCGTCCTCCACCGACACGAGGAGCGTGACGCCGAGACCGGAGCCCGTGCGCCGTGTGGCGCTTGCCGTGTCCGACGCGGCAGGCGCGTCGTCAGTCGCGAGCACGAGGACCCCGCGCGCGGCCACGACCGTCGGCGCAGCGTTGCTCGCACCATTACTCCCGGGCTCGAAGGTCACGAGCACGTCGACCGAGCTGCCAACCGGCGGGCGCAGAGCATCCCGCACCACGATCTGCATGGCCCGCATGCCGGCTGGGATCGCCCCGTTGAGCCCCGTGCGCCGGCGCGGTGCCACGTTGCCCTCGATCACGAACGCGCCCCGGACCACCGGCACCGCGACCACACGCCCGCGGACAGCGGCGGGGGACATCGCGTCGGCCGGAAGCTGCGACCGATGCACCGACCGAACACGGATGTCACCGTCGCTGATCGTCGTGCCGAGGGGAAGGTCGCGGACGGCGACCGCGATCGGGCGCGGCGAACCAAGACCGCGTGCGCGCCGGTGCAGCGCGGCGAGGTCGGTGGCCACGATGGCAGCCGTCACGATGGCGACGACGACCGCGCCGATCCAAAGGAGCACGGCGCGTGGTGAACGACGACGCATGATCTCTCCCCTTCCGAGCGATGGCGCGACACGGCGCCGGCGAAAAGGGGAGGCGGGAGGGAAAGGCGGCCGGCGAGTCGCCGTGCCGAGCGTCGGGACTAGGTCGAGGTGCCGCTCTTGGAGGTCTCGCCCTTCGGGCTCTTGGCGTCCTTCGACGTCTTGGAGTCCGAGCCCTTCGACTCCTTGGCGCCCTTGGCCTTCGAGCCCTTGCCGTCGCCCGCCGCGTGGGCGCCGTCCTTGGCCGGCTCCTTCTCCTTGGGCTCCTTGGAGTCACCCGAGCCCTTTGCCGCCGCGGCCCGACTGTCGGTCCGGTAGAAGCCAGAGCCCTTGAGCACGATCCCGGCGGGGGAGAACACCTTCGTGACCGTCCCGCCGCAGCCGGGGTGACGGGTGAGGGCATCGTCGTGGATCGACTGCCACAGCTCGAACTCCTCGCCGCACTTCGCGCAGCGGTACTTGTAGGTGGGCATCTGGCGTCCTTGCCTCAGAGGCGTTCGGCCGTTGGCACTCTCGGGATTCGACTGCTAATCCTACCGGAGTGCCGGGCGTGCTGCTCCTCCTCCCGCTCGCCTACCTCCTCGGCTGCTTCCCGACCGCCGCGCTCGTCGCCCGGGTCACGGGGCACGACATCCTCCGTGAGGGGTCGGGCAACCCGGGGGCGTCGAACGTGTACCGCCTGGCGGGCTGGAAAGCGGGGCTGATCGCGTTCGCGGGCGACTTCGCGAAGGGCGCGATCCCGTCCGCCGTCGGCCTCGTCCTCGACGGCCACCGTGGCGCGTACATCCTGGGGTTCGCGGCCGTCGTCGGCCACGTGCTGCCGGTGACGTTCCGCTTCCGCGGCGGGCGGGGCGCGTCGACAGCCGGAGGTGTGCTCGCCGTCATCTTCCCGCTCATCGCGCTCGGGCTGGCGTTGTTGTGGTTCGTCATCGCTCGGCTCGCGCGTAAGGCGTCGGTCGCGTCGATCGTCGTCACGATCGCCTTCCCCGTTCTGGTAGCGGTGACCGGAAACGAGTGGGGCGACGTGCTCATCACCTCCGCGCTTGCGCTCGTCGTGCTCGCCCGCCATGCGTCGAATCTGCGTCGTCTGTTCCGCGGCGAGGAACCGGGGCTGGGAGGGGATCCGCCGAGCGATAGCGTTTCGCGGTGAGCGAGGTACGGAAGGCGGTGATCCCCGCCGCCGGACTGGGCACCCGCTTCCTGCCCGCCACCAAGGTGCAGCCGAAGGAGATGCTGCCGGTGGTGGACAAGCCTTCCATCCAGTACGTCGTGGAGGAGGCCGTCGAAGCCGGCCTCGACGACATCCTCATCATCACCGGCCGCGGCAAGCGCGCCATCGAGGATCACTTCGACCGCAACGTCGAGCTCGAGCTCCACCTCGAACAGACGGGCAAGGTCGATCTGCTGAAAGAAGTGCACGCGGTCACCGACCTGGCGCACGTCCACTACGTCCGTCAGCATGACCCGTTCGGGCTCGGCCACGCTGTCTCGGTGGCGCGCGAACACGTCGGGAGCGAGCCGTTCGCCGTGCTACTCGGCGACGACATCATGGTCGACGAGGCGCGGCTGCTCCGATCCATGCTCGCTGTCCACGACGACTACAACGCGTCGGTGCTCGCCATTCTCGAGGTGCCCCTCGAGGAGATCTCCGCGTACGGCTGCGCAGAGGTTGAGCCCGTGTCGGACGGCGTCGTCCGGGTGCTGTCGCTCGTCGAGAAGCCCCGTCCCGAAGAAGCTCCGTCGAACCTGGCGGTCATCGGGCGCTACGTGTTCACACCCGACATCTTCGGACCGCTCGAGCAGATCGAACCGGGCGCGGGCGGCGAGCTCCAGCTCACCGACGCGATCGCGCTGCTGGCGAAGCGCCAGCCTGTCTACGGGCGTGTGTTCCAGCACGGGCGCTACGACATCGGCCGCAAGATCGACTTCCTGCGTGCCAACATCGAGCTCGCGCTCGAGCGGCCGGACCTTGCCCCCGAGCTGTCGGCGATGCTCGCCGACATCGTCCGGCAACGGAACATCGGCTGAGGCGGCGATGATTCCGCTCGTCGACGTCCAAAGCGACATCCTCGGTGCAGTCGCGCCGCTCGAATCGGCCATGGTTCCTCTGCGCGACGCGCTTGGCCTCGTGACGGCGCGCGACATCGTCGCCGGCGAAGCGGTTCCGCCGTTCGCCAATACGGCTATGGACGGCTACGCGGTGCGTGCCGGCGACACCGCCGGCGCGGCCCCCGAAGCGCCGGTGCGTCTGGCCGTCGTAGGGGAGCTGCCGGCCGGACGCGAGCCCACGCAAGCAGTAGGGCAGGGCGAGGCGATCCGGATCATGACCGGCGCGCCGATGCCGGACGGCGCCGACGCGGTCGTCATGGTCGAGTACACCGAGCGCGACGGCGACTCGGTACGTGTGCTTCACGTCGCGCAGCCCGGCGATCACGTGCGGCTCGCGGGCGGCGACCTTGCGCGGGGTGCTCTCGTGTTCACGGCCGGCACCGTGCTCGGCGCCGCGCACCTCGGTGTGCTCGCGAGCTTGGGCGTGCACGAGGTACAGGCCGTGCGGCGCGCACGCGTGGGCGTGCTCTCGACCGGTGACGAGCTCGTCGAGCGGGGCGAGCTCCGCCCGGGACAGATACGGGACTCGAACCGGCCGATGCTGCTCGCGCTCGCCGCCGAGGCGGGAGCCGACGCCGTCGACCTCGGCGTCGCTCCCGACGACGAGGCTGTCATCAACCGCACGCTCGAGGACGCGCTGGCGTCGTGCGACGTCGTGCTCACCAGCGGCGGCGTGTCGGTCGGCGAATACGACTACGTGAAGGCGGCGCTCGATCGCCTGGGCGGGTTGCAGTCCTGGCAGGTGGCGATCAAGCCGGCCAAGCCGCTGGCGTTCGGTGTGATCGGCGGCACGCCGGTGTTCGGCCTGCCCGGGAACCCGGTGTCGTCGTTGGTGAGCTTCGAGCTGTTCGCCCGACCGGCGCTGCTGCAGATGATGGGACACTCGCGCCGGTTCCGCCCCGAGGTGGGGGCGGCGGCTGCGCATCCCATGCCCCGCAAGCCCGACGGCAAGCTGCACCTCGACCGGGTGTGGGTGCAGGCCGAGGGCGGCGGGTTCGTCGCCGCCCGCACCGGCGCCCAGGCCAGCAACGTGCTCTCGGCTGCCGCCGCCGCCAACGGCCTCGCGCTCCTGCCCGACGGCGACGGAGTCCCAGAGGGTGGCGAGGTGCGGGTGATGCGGCTCGACTGGCCCGCCGACCATTGATGGACAAGCAGACGGCGGAGCGGAGCGAGCTCAGTTGCTCGTGGAGCAACATAATGATGCTCCCTGCACGCATCGAGGTCGGTGCGCTCTAGCCTGGGTCCATGGCCGCCGCGCCCGTCCCGCTAATCGACCCGTTCGACCGGCGGGTCAAGGACCTGCGCATCTCGATCACGGACCGCTGCAACTTCCGGTGCACGTACTGCATGCCGGCGGAGGGCATGCAGTGGCTTCCTCGTGAGGAGCTCCTCACCTACGAAGAGCAAGCCCGGATTGCCCGCGTATGCGTCGAGCGTTTCGGGTTCGAGGCGATCCGCATCACGGGTGGGGAGCCGACGGTGCGTGCGCACCTCCCGCGGCTCATCACGATGCTCGCGCCGCTCGGCGTCGACCTCGCGCTCACGAGCAACGGCGTGAAGCTGCCCGAGATGGCGCACGACCTCGCTGCCGCCGGGCTTCGGCGCATCAACGTCTCGCTCGACTCGCTGCGGCCCGCGACGTTCGCCGCGCTCACCCGGCGCGACGACCTCGACCGGGTCATCGCCGGCATCGACGCCGCCCTCGACGCCGGCCTCCATCCCGTCAAGGTCAACTGCGTGGTCATCCGGGGCGTGAACGACGACGAGCTCGTCGACCTCGCCGCGTTCGGGCGGGCCAAGGGAGTTGGCCTGCGGTTCATCGAGTTCATGCCCCTCGACGCCCAAGGCACCTGGACCATGGACCAGGTCGTACCGGCCCAAGAGATCCTCCACCGCATCGACGCCGTCTTCCCGCTCGAATCCGGCGCCGCTCCGGGCGACACCGAGCCCGCCACCCGGTACCTCTACCGCGACGGCCGCGGTGACGTCGGGGTGATCCCCAGCGTCACCGAGCCGTTCTGCGACCACTGCGATCGGGTGCGGGTGACGGCCGAGGGCAAGTTCCGCACGTGCCTGTTCGCGCTCGAAGAGTTCGACCTCCGGGCGATATTGCGCTCGGGCGGATCCGACGACGACGTCGCGGCCGAGATCGAGCGGGCGGTAGGGACGAAGTGGGCCGGGCACCGCATCGGTCAGGTCAACTTCGTCCGTCCGGCGCGCTCCATGAGCCAGATCGGCGGCTGAGCGCGCCGGTCAGGTCGGCCCAGGGACGGGATCGGGTCTGACCCCTACACTCGCGCGCATGGCCGCATCCGAGTTCACCCACCTCGACCCGCTGGGACGGGCCCGCATGGTTGACGTCACCTCGAAGGAGGCGACGCACCGGCGGGCGGTGGCCCGCTGCCGGGTGAACATGGAGCCGGACACTGCGTCGAAGATCGCGGCCGGCGCGATATCCAAGGGGGACGTGCTCGCGGTAGCCCGCGTCGCCGGCATCCAAGCGGCCAAGCAGACGCCGAACCTCCTGCCGCTGTGCCACCCGCTGCTCGTCGGGTCGGTGTTCGTGAACTTCCGCATCGAGGACAGCCATGTCGAGGTCGAGACCCAGGTCGACACCGTCGACCGCACCGGCGTCGAGATGGAGGCGATGACGGCGTGTGCGGTAGCGGGGCTCACGATCTACGACATGTGCAAGTCGATCGACCGCACGATGACGATCGGCGACCTCGCCCTGTGGGAGAAGACCGGCGGCCGCTCGGGCACCTTCCGGCGCACCCCCGCCTTCGACGACGAGCTGGGCCTCTGAGACGATCTGCCGGAATTCGCCCGATTCCGCCCCGTCTGACCTGGGCAAATACAGCGGGTTGACCCGCCGGGCCGCCACTCCCTAGGGTACCCGGGCACCAGGCGGTTGATGAGGGCGAAGGTTCCACCCTTCGCCCTTCGTGCGTTACTAACGTCGAGGTACACGCGAAGTGGCGGAGACTTTTGGCGATCCCGGTTCTGCTGATTCTCGCGGTGCTGTGGGCCGCGGTCCTCGTGCCGCCAGTCCTGCGCTCCCGCTCGGAGAGCCGCCGGGGCGACATGGCTGACTTCACTTTTCGCCTCGACGCGCTGACCGGCTCGCGGTCGTCGCGACGCTCGAACGGGAGCAACCCCGGCCCGTCCCTGCACGCGGTACCTGATTTCCGTTTCGCCCCGGCCCGATCCGAGGACGTCGAGGGACGTCCCAGAAACGGCACTCGTCGCTCGGCGGCCCAGAGGCGCCGTCGCAACGTACTGATGATCCTGGGCGGCGCCGTGGTTGCGAGCCTCCTGCTCGTCCTCGTCTTCGGCAGCCCGATCCTGTGGATGGCGCAAGTGCTCGCCGACCTGATGCTCGCCATCTACTTGTTCCTGCTCATCCTCATGAGGCGAAGGTCGCTGGCGGCCTTCCAAATGGACCTCGACACCTGGCCGCCCGCACCGCGCTCAACCGCTCCGGTGGCGCATCCGGGCGTCCCGCAGCGCCCTGAGCTCGCGCCGCTCTCACGGGCGGCTTCGTCGCTTCGCCGGACTGCCGCGAGGTAGCGCGGGCGCGCTGCCGCCTCGTGTGACGACCGACCGCAGCGACGAGATCACGGCAGCCGGTGAGGCTGCCCGCAAGGTCCTCGAAGAGAAGCACCTTGCGCGCGAGATCAACATCAACGCATCGCGGCGCGCGATCCGGGCGTGCGCGTCGGCGATCCGGGCTGTGCAGCGACGGGAGTTCTACCCCGCCCGTGAGCTGATCGCGGAGGCGGCGGCGTTCCTGGCCGAGGCCGATGCTGCCCTCACCGGTCATCCCGACGTTCGCTACGCGGGCAGCCTGCACGACGCAAAGAAGGAGTTCGCGGAAGCGAACCTCACCCTGGCGTTCGTTTCCGGGCAGGCGCTTCCGCGGCCCGAGGAGCTGCGCGTGGAGATGCCCGCCTACCTCAACGGCCTGGCGGAAGCGGCGAGCGAGCTTCGCCGGCAGGTGCTCGACTGCCTGCGCCGCGAGGACCTCGCCGAGGCCGAGGGCCTGTTCGCGGTGATGGACGAGGTGTACGGCGTGCTCGTGACCGTCGACTATCCCGAGGCGCTCACGGACGGGTTGCGCCGCGCCACCGACGCGCTGCGCGCCGTGCTCGAGCGTACCCGGGGCGATGTGACCAATGCGCTCGTGATGGCCCGGATGCAGGACGCGATCCAAAGCCAGCAGCCGAGGCCTGACGAGTAATCTGGCTCCTTCCCGGGGGTGTAGCTCAGTCCGGTAGAGCGCTACGTTCGCAACGTAGAAGTCGTGGGTTCAAGTCCCATCACCTCCACATCGTTTGCGCTGCTCAGCGGGGACTTCGGTCCCCGCTCATCGCGTCAGCGGGCGTCCTGGGCCGCGGTTGGGCCGCGGCGGGCCGCGAATCGGCGCGCCGAACTCGGTGACGTCGGCGGTACAGTCGCCGCGTGGCCACAGCACCGGATCGTGCTCCTCGCTCTTCAGCTTGCGCCAGACCAGCGCCAGCGCCTTGAGCGCGCGCATCGCCGACTTCAAGACGCGGTCGAGGCGTACGAGCAGTTCCTGGGCGGCCCGCTCGAACCCGGTCAAGAGGTTCCAGTCCACGATGCTCGGGCGATGGCAACGGCACAGGCCGAGGTGGACGAGGCCGAGGCCGAGTTCTGGCGCGTGCGCGAAGAGCTCCTCGGCTGGATACGCCCGCCCTGGGCTCCGGCAGCGGCTCTCGTGCCCGATTGGTTCTCGGACGAGGACCGCGTGTACGACGACATCGAGACCCACCCGAGCTCGTAGTTCGAAGGCTGCACCGTGCAGAGCGGTGATCTGTACTTGGCGCAGTTCTTGTGCGCCGACCTCGAGACCGCAAAGCGACGGCCCGTGTGCGTCGTCTCCGGAGGAGCCTTCAATCAGGGTCCCGACGTGATCGTCGCCATGGTGACGAGCCGGCGCGCTCGTCTTCGCGCACCCGGCGTGGGCGACGTGCCGCTTCAAGACTGGGAGGCTGCCGGGGTGCTCGTCCCCTCGACCCTGCGGGCGGGGCCGCCTGCAGACGATGGAGGCTCGGCTCCTCGACGGCCAGCTTGGCTCCTTGAGCCCGGGTGACCTCGACGCAACTGCCGGCGCGCTCCGGGACGTCTTGCAGCTCGCCTGACGGCTCGTGCCGTTCAGTGCGCGTCGCGTACAGCTGCTGCGTTTCGGCGGGCCGCGAAGAGCCCGTCGAGCTGATCGGTGACGGCGGCGTCGACGGCGGGGAGTAGCGACCCGTAGACGTCGGACGTCGTGCGGATCGATGAGTGGCCAAGGCGTTGCTTGATTGCCTCGATGTGCGC
>DASPXI010000056.1:0-6775 GCA_035637335.1 Acidimicrobiia bacterium | reverse complement strand
TTGCAAACCTGGGCCGCAAGCCGTACCGCTCGCTCGCCGGCGACGTCGTGCAGATCCTGCAGGACGATCTCGCGTTGCTCCTACGCGGTGAGATCATCTGGCAGAAGGCCCGCGGTGCGACCGGCTCGATCGCAGTCGGTTCGTACCTCTCGGCCGCGAACCCGGTGCTGCGCGACGTGACCGAGCGCTTGATTGTCGCCAGCAAAGGTAGGTTCGACCGTGCCGTCAGCCGGGCCGAGCGCGAACGGCGAGGTCTCCCGTTCGAGAACACGATCTCCAAGGAACAGTTCTTCGCGTCCACGCTCGACGTGTGGGAGATCCGGCCCGAGCACGCTCGCCGCGTCGGCCACCCCGCGCCGTTCCCGGTCGAGCTCCCAGAGCGGCTGATCCAGCTCTATACCTATCGGGGCGACGTCGTGCTCGATCCGTTCCTCGGTTCGGGCTCCACCGCCGTCGCGGCGGTCCGTAGCGACCGCCGCTACCTCGGCTACGACACCGATCCCTCCTACGTCGCCCTCGCCGAGGCGCGCATCGCCGACGAACACGCCGCCTGATCCGAGCTGATGGAGGTCGCGCTGGGCGCGCTCGTCGCGCTCGCCTACGGGACCGGCGACTTCCTGGGCGGAATCTCGGCCAAGCGGCTCCCGACGGTCACCGTGCTGCTGGTGTCGCAAACGTTCGGGCTCGCGGCGGCGATCCTGCTCGTCGTCGCGCTACGAGACGCGCCGCCTGCGGCGCACGTGTTCCTGCTCTCGGCCGGGGCCGGCGTCGTCGGGGTCTTCGCCCTCGGGCTGCTTTTCCGTGGGCTGGCCGTCGGCCGCATGAGTGTCGTCGCGCCGCTGAGCGCGATCGGTGGCGGTGTGCTGCCGGTGGTGTGGGGACTCGTCAGCGGCGAGCGCCCCTCCGCGCTCGCGCTCGCCGGCGTAGGGCTGGCGCTCGTGGCGGTCGTGATCGTCGGGCGCGGCGCCGAGCACGATCCAGACCGCGCCGTGTCCCCGCGCATCGAGCTCATGCTCGGCGGCGGTGCCGGCCTGGGATTCGGCGTCGTGTTCATCCTGCTGTCCGAAGCCGCGACCACCAACGGCTCGGGGATGTGGCCGGTCTTGATCGCCCGGTGCGCCTCGGTGCCGCTCCTCGCCGCCATCGGCCTCACGCTGGGCGGCTTGTCACGCGTCGACCGCGCCGACGTCGCGCCTGTAGCGGGAGCAGGACTGTTCGACGTAGGCGCGAACGCGCTGATCCTCCTCGCCGTGCGGCGCGGTCTCGTCTCGCTCGTCGCCCCGGTCGCGTCCCTGTATCCCACCACGACAGTCGTGCTGGCCCGGCTCGTGCTGCAGGAGCGCATCGGCCGGCAACGCCTCGGCGGCCTCGTGCTCGGCCTCGCCGGGCTCGCACTGATCGCGACCCGGTGAGTCCCGCGCCGTGGGGTCCCCGTACCATGTCGTGCGCGTGTTCGGAGTCTCCGCGTCGAACGTGAACGTGCTGGTCGCCTTCGGCGGCGGGATCATCTCGTTCCTGTCGCCGTGCGTGTTGCCGATCGTTCCCGGCTACCTGAGCCTCGTCACCGGGTTGACGTTCGGTGAGCTCGAGGCGCCTGACGCCCGCCGCCTGACGCGCATCGCGATCAACACCGGGCTGTTCGTGCTCGGCTTCACGGCGGTGTTCGTCGCGCTGTTCCTGACGACGTGGTCGCTGAGCGACGTCGTCGCCGACAACCAGGAGACGCTCACACGAGTCTCGGGCGCGCTCGTCCTGCTCATGGCGCTGTACCTGGCCGGGTCACAACTGCTCACGACGCCCCGCCTCTACCAGGAGTTCCGCTTCCATCCCCACCTGGAGCGCTTCGGGCCCTTCGCCGCGCCGGTGGCCGGCGCCGCGTTCGGCCTGGGGTGGACGCCGTGCATCGGCCCCGTCCTGGCGGCGGTGCTCGCGGTCGCCTCGTCGCAGGGTGAGACGGCGAAGGGCGCGTCGCTCCTGATCGCCTACTCGTTGGGCCTCGGATTGCCGTTCCTGCTCGTCGGCCTGGGGCTGGGCCGGTTCGCACCCGCGCTCAACTGGTTCAAGCGCCATTCGCAGGCGATCACACTCGTCTCGGCAGCTTTGCTCGGCGTGTTCGGCGTGATCCTGCTGCTCGACCGGCTGCCACTCGTGACGGCCCGACTGTCGGACGCGTTGCGTGCCATCGGGCTGGCTCGCCTCGTCGAGCTGGGTTAGCGAGGACCTGTGGCGGGCACCGTTCTCTACGATCGCGACGGGCACGTCGCGACGATCACGTACAACCGGCCCGACGTCCGCAACGCCATCAACGCCGAGATGCGACACGATCTCAACGCGGTATGGGAGCAGTTCCGCGACGACGAGGACGCGTGGGTCGGCATCGTCACCGGCGCCGGCGAGTCGTTCTGCGCCGGCGCCGACATGAAGGACCCCGCCGGGTCGGCAGGCACGTGGCCGGGATCGTTCTGGGAGATCCCGACGATCAACTCGTACGAGAGCGGCCTGGAGGTCTGGAAGCCCACGATCGCGGCCGTCAACGGCCACTGCCTCGGCTACGGGCTCACGCTCGTCACCCGGTGCGACTTCGTCATCGCCGCCGACGACGCTCGGTTCGGCTTTCCCGAGGTGCGCCTGGGCGTGCCCACGATCGTCGGCGCGCTCCGACTGCCCGAGCGCGTGGGCTGGTCGAACGCGATGGAGCTGCTGTTGACCGGCGACCGCGTCGACTCGGCGCGTGCGCACGAGATGGGCCTGGCGTGGAAGGTCGTGCCCCGCGACGAGCTCATGACCGAGGCACGCCGCCTCGCCGACCGGTTGCTCCACGCCGCGCCGCTCGCGGCGCGGGCGACGAAGGAGGTCGCGACGCGCGGCCGGTACCTGCCGTGGCTCGAGGCGGTGCGGTTCGGGGAGACCATGCGCCGTGTCGCCGCCGCCACCGAGGATGCGGCCGAGGGTCGCGCCGCGGCCCGCGAAGGCCGCCCTCCGAATTGGCAGGGCCGCTGAGCGCTATTGCGCAGGTCTGACCCGGTAGAGGGCGAGCGGGTCGTCGACGCCGCGCATCATCCGCACGCCGACCTCCTCGACGGGGATGCCGTCATTGCTCGCGGCCTTGGCGACCGGCTCGGTGAGCAGGATCTGGCCGGGCATGGCCGCATTCACGACGCGGGACGCGACGTTGACGGCGTTGCCGAGGTAGTCGCCGGTCCTGTACAAGGTCGGCCCCGTGTTGATGCCGACGCGGATCGCGGGAAGGTCGGGATCGCGAGCAAGGTCGGCTTGGGTTGCAACTGCGAACCGCACGGCGGCGGCAGGGTCGCGGAACGCGAGCATGAAGCCGTCACCAACGTGCTTCACGAGCTTGCCGTCGTGCTCGACGAGCAGTGGACGAACGATCGTGTCGATCCGATCGAGCACGTGCATCGCTGTGTCGTCGCCGCTTGCCTCCGCGAGGGCGGTGAACGAGGCGATGTCGACGAACGCGATCGTGGCCTCGACCGAGCCGAGCTCCCTCGCTTGCCTGTCGGATTCGGCGAAATGGAAGAACGCGTCCTCCATCATCGCTTCGAGCAGATACTCGCGATGCAACCGCTGGATCATCGGTTCGACGAGCGGCCCGAGGTCCCGTTCGATGCCGGAGATCATCCGCTCGACGTCCTCCTCGGACGCACCTTCGGCCATCAGGCGTTCGTGGACGTACACGTGGACCATTCGGATCTCACTGTCCGCGATGCGCCGCAGTGAATCACCGAAGACGCGAGTCATGCCCAGGATCGCCTCCCAGGGGAGTCCGGCATCACGCGCTACCCGGAGGACGTCGAAGATCTCGATGTCGGACTCGCGCAGGCCGCTCCACGAGAATCCCAACGCGGCCATGAGTTGCTGGACCTGCTCCGGCTCGAGACCTGCCCGCGCCGCCGCATCGTCCAATCCGAGCGGTGAGCCGCCCTCGAAGAGCCGCCTCCCGTACATCGACTCGACGCGACCCTCGCGGATAGCAACAGCCAGGCTCTTGGGGTCGTACTCGGCTTCGGTCAGCCGGTGGCGCACGAAGTCCAGCCGCACCAGGTCGACGTCGTCGAGCAGACCGTCGTCCTCGGGGTCGAGCAGGCCGAGCGACCGGTACGTTTCCACCTCGTCGCGCGAGAGCCCGACGAGCGCCGCGAACTCGTCGGGGGTCATGGCCTGACGCACGGCAAAAGCGTACGCCTAGGTGCGGTCGACGGGACCTTTCTGCGACGACCATCGCCACGTCACCGAGATCCGCGGCCCGGCGCGCTTGACTTTCGGCACACCGTGCTCGCAGTTGACCTGCGTGCGACCGCCCATCACGAGAAGGTCGCCGGAGGCCGGGGAGATGTCGCGCGACTTGCCTCCACCCTTGGGCCTGATCAGGAACGGGCGCTTCGCGCCCAGCGTCACGATCGCGATCAGCGTGTCGTCGAGATGGCGCAGCTCCCGGTCGCGGTGAGGGGCGACGCTGTCGCGCCCGTCCCGGTAGTAGTTGAGTCCGATCCCGCCCAGAGGGACGCCGTATTTCTCCTCGAGCGCCCTACGCACGTCTGGCAGCGCGGGATGGGGGACGGGCTCGTCGGCTCCGAGCCACCGTGAGAGGCGCGGGTCGTCGACCATCCGCTCGTACATCCAGCGCCGGTGCTGCTGCCAGTCGACGTTCTCGATCAGGGCGTCGAGCAGCGTGTCGGCGCCGTGGAGCCAGCCCCGGGCGACGTCGATCCACGAGTTGTCGTCGAGCCACATGCGCTCGAAGGGCGCGGTGGGGTCGACTACCGGCTCTCCGACGCCGAGCAGGGAGGTCTGGTACACGGTCACGGATTGGCGAGTCTACCGCCGTCGAACAAGTGTTCGCCAAGGAGAGGTGGATGGCAGAACCGAATGCGAGCAGGCCGTACATGCCGGGGTACGGCATCAAGGGCTCGACCGACGGCCGCGGGCTGCTCCCGTGGTCATGGGCCGAGGAGCGTCTGACCGAGTCCCACGACTACTGGATCGCCACCGTCCGGTCGGATGGCCGGCCGCACCTGATGCCCGTCTGGGGCGTGTGGGACGGCGACGCGTTGTGGTTCAGCAGCAGCAGAGGGTCGAGCAAGGCTCGCAACCTGACTGCCGAACCCCGATGCTCGGTCGCCACCGAGAACGCATGGGAGCCCGTCGTCATCGAGGGAATCGCCGGCGTCGTCACCGACCACGACTCACTTGCGCGCTTCATCGCGCTCGAGAACGAGAAGTACGGGACGGACTACAGCGTCGACTTCCTCGACCCCGACGTGAACGCGACCTACCGGATACAGCCCTCTTGGGTGTTCAGCCTCACCGAGGACGACTTCGAAGGATCACCGACGCGCTGGTCGTTCGAGACTTAGAGCCGCGCCGGCAGCACGGCGTCGACGAGGTACGGGCCGGGCTCGGCGAGGCCGCGTTCGAGGGCGGCGACGAGGTCGTCGGCCGTGGTCGCGCGCGCAGCCGGCACGCCCATCCCCTGCGCGAGCGTGGCGAAGTCGAGGTCCGGGCGCGACAGGTCGAGCATGTCGAGCGCCTTCGGGCCGGGTGATTCTGCACCCACCCGGCTGAGCTCGAGGTTGAGGATCGCGTACGAGCGGTTGTTGAAGATCACCGTGGTGACGTCGAGCCCGTCGCGCGCCTGGGTCCACAACGCCTGGAGCGTGTACATGGCGCTGCCGTCCGCCTCGAGGCACAACACCTTGCGGTCCGGGCACGCAACGGCGGCGCCCGTCGCGGCCGGCAAGCCCTGGCCGATCGCTCCCCCGGTGAGGGTCAGAGAGTCGTGCGGTGGCCCGCCCGCCGTCGCCGCCGCGACCCACAAGCCGGCGGTGTTCGCCTCGTCCGACACGATCGCGTGCTCGGGCAAGAGCGCGCCGATGGCGCTCGCCGCGGCCTCGCCCGTCAGCTCACCCGTCGGAGCCTCCGGCCGCTGCGCGGGCTGCAGCGTCGGCTCGGCGTCGCCGACGACCTCGGCGAGATGCTCGAGCGCGGCGACCGCGTCGTCAGCACCTGACGCCAGCACGTGCACGTTGCAGCCGTCGGGCACGAGGTAGCTCGGCTTCTCCGGATAGGCGAAGAACGACACCGGCTCCTTCGCGTCGACGAGCACGAGGTGACGCAGACCGGCGAGCTGCGCGGTCATGAACTCGGCGAGGTAGCCGAGTCGTTCCAGCGGCGGCCGTCCCGCACCGCGTTCGAGGCGGGCCGGGAACGTCTCGCCGAGCAGCTTGGCGCCGGTCGCGTTGGCGACGCGGCTGGCGGCCACCAGACCGCGCTCGCGCGTCGCGCTCCCGCCGACGAGGAGCGCGCTCGGTTCGCCCGACACGAGCGCCTTGGCCACGGCGTCCACGACGTCGTCCGGTACGACGGCGCGGGGCGCTGGCGGTATGGGCTGCGCAGGCTCGCCGCCTTCGCCCCAGGACACGTCGGCGGGCAGGATCAGCGTGGCCACCTGTCCCGGTGGGCTCATCGCGGCGGAGACGGCCTCGGCGGCCTCACGAGCGACGTCCCCGGTGCGCCGCGACGTCCGCATCCATCCCGACACCGCGTGCGCGATGCTCTCGATCTCGGACTGCAGAGGCGCGTCGTACTGCTGGTGGTAGGTCGCGTGGTCACCGACGATGTTCACGAGCGGAGTGCGCGCCCGGCGGGCGTTGTGCAGGTTGGCGAGCCCGTTCCCGAGCCCGGGGCCGAGGTGCAGCAGCGTCGCCGCCGGCTTGTCGGCCATGCGCCCATAGCCGTCGGCGGCGCCGGTGACCAC
>DASPXI010000055.1:0-2005 GCA_035637335.1 Acidimicrobiia bacterium | reverse complement strand
CCCCGATCACGACGGCGATGCACGCCAGGGCGGTTCCGAACAGCGCCCCCATGACGAGAGGATTGATCACCGTGACGTTGATCGACTGCATCGCTGCGAGACCCTCGGCTGCGGCCCGGCGGGCGAGCGCCTGCATCACGGTCGCCGAGAAGGCGAAGAAGAAGCCCGCCACCAGCCCGCAACCCAGTGCGGTGACGAGTGTCAGGACAAACAGCCAACCGTCGATCATCGCCGCGCCGCGCTTTCCGCTGGGACGTCCCACGCGCCTGAGGCCGCGGCGTCCCGCGCGAAGTCGCTGAAGTCGCGCGGCTCCCGACCCAGAGCGCGCTTCACGCCGTCGGAGAGGTACTCGCTGCGACCGTCGAGGATCATTGTGAAGAGGTCGACGAACTCGGTCACTTCCTCCGGTGGCATGCCCGACTCGGCTAGCGCCGACGCGAACTCGTCGGCCGAGATCGGTACGTACCTGACCTCGCGACCGATCGCCGTCGAGATCTCCGCCACGGCGTCGTGGAAGGTCAGCAAGCGGGGGCCGGTCACCTCGTAGAGCTGGTTCCTGTGCCGCTCATCCATCAGCGCGGCGGCGGCGACGTCGGCGATGTCCTCGACGTCGATGAACGGCTCCTTCGTGTTACCGGCCGGGAAGGCGACTTCACCGTTCAGCACGTCCTCCCGCCAGAAGTACTCGCTGAAGTCCTGGGCGAAGAAGCTCGACCGCACGATCGTCCAGTCGGCGCCCGATTCCTGCACTGCCTGTTCTGCCAGATGCGCGCCGGGCTCGTTCCGGCCCGACAGCAGCACCAGATGCCGGACGCCGTTCTTCACCGCCACGTCGGCGAACGCGCGCACGCGATCGGGCGCCCCGCCGAACGTGAGGTCGGAGTGGTACGCCACGTAGGCGGACTCGACGCCCTCGACGGCCGGCGCCCACGTGCTCGGGTCCAACCAGTCGAAGGGCGGCGTGCTGCGCGGTGTCCCGATCCGAACCGGAAGACCCCGGGCCTCGAGCCGCTCCACCACCCGGCGGCCCGTCTTGCCGGTCCCGCCGATCACCAAGATCAAGTCCTTGTTCTCGCTCATTGGTCTCTCCCTTCCTTTTCGAAACGTTGTTACGATACGTCGTATCGTAACGCCGTCGCGATACACTGTCAACCGTGGGGCGACCGAGCGAGCACGACGACACCACCCGGGCGGCCCTCCTCGCTGCGGCCGAGCGCCTCATCGACGAGGGCGGGCCCGACGCGGCGTCGGTGCGCGCCGTCGCCGACGAGGTCGGCACCTCGACCCGCGCCATCTACAGCGTGTTCGGCTCCAAGCAGGGGCTGCTCGAGGCGCTGGCGACCCGCCTGTTCGAGGATCTGAACGAGGCCATCGACGCTGTTCCCCTGACCGATGACCCGGCCGCCGATCTCGTGGCAGCGGGGATGCAGGCGTTCCGGAAAACCGTGCTCGCGCACCCGTCGCTGTACCGGCTCGTGTTCCTCCGTGTCGTCCCGGACCTGGAGCTCGGGCCCGACTTCGGCCAGGTCGCGTACGAGGCCTTTGGCCGGATGCAGGCGCTGGTCGAACGCGTCGCTCCCGACGGCCCGGCCGTGCACCAACGCGCGCTCGCGTTCCACGCGCTGACCGAAGGCCTGGCGTCCATGGAGGTGCGGGGGCAGATGCTCGACCAGGTCGACGCCGAACGAGTCTGGCGGGAGGCGCTCACCGCGCTCGTTCGCGGGTTCGAGAGCGATCGTGCAAGCGCAGGGCGCGGGGTACCCCCAGGCCGGCAAGGGCGATGATCTCGCGCTGAACGTCGCTCCCTACCCAACGGCGATCAGCGGGTTCTCGCCCGGCGATGTCCGCGTGTCGGGCCCAGATAGTGAGGTAGGCCGCTGGCTGGTCTGCTGTCGGTAGGTCGGACGGGCTCAGTCCCGCAGGTTTCCCCGCTGGGTGCGTGGGTTCCGTCGCGCCGTGGACGCAGCTTCGCCAGCGGCCCCCTGTCGAACCGTGCATGCGGTTC
>DASPXI010000054.1:0-18872 GCA_035637335.1 Acidimicrobiia bacterium | reverse complement strand
CGGTCGGCAGCGTGCGCCAGTCGTCGAGCGCGCGCTCCCAGTCCTTGCCCGTGGGAGCGAACCGGCGGCCGTCGAGGTAGGCGAACGTGGTGTCGTCGGGTGCGACCATGCCCGCGCGCGCCCCTGCCTCGATCGACATGTTGCAGACGGTCATGCGGCCCTCCATTGAGAGCGACCGGATGGCCGAGCCGCGGTACTCGATGATCGAGCCGATGCCACCGCCGGTCCCGATGCGGGCGATGATCGACAGGACGATGTCCTTTGGGGTCACGCCGGCCGGGAGCGCGCCCTCGACGGTGACTGCCATCGTGCCCGGCTTCGCCTGGGGGAGCGTCTGCGTCGCCAGCACGTGCTCGACCTCGCTCGTGCCGATCCCGACCGCGAGGGCACCGAACGCGCCGTGGGTCGAGGTGTGGCTGTCACCGCACACGATCGTGAGGCCGGGCTGGGTGAGGCCTTGCTCGGGACCGATCACGTGCACGATGCCGCGGCCGGGGTCGCCCATCCCGTACATCCGGATGCCGAACTGTTCGCAGTTCCGGGCCAGCACCTCCATCTGCTTGGCCGAGATCGGGTCCTCCACCGGGCGGGTGCGGCTGGTGGTCGGGTTGTTGTGGTCGATCGTCGAGACGGTCAGGTCGGGCCGGCGCACCCCCCGGCCGTGCAGGCGCAGCCCGTCGAAGGCCTGGGGCGAGGTGACCTCGTGCACGAGGTGGAGGTCCACGTAGAGCAGGTCGGGCTCGCCCTCGGCCCGGTGTACCACGTGCCGTTCCCACACCTTCTCGGACAGCGTCTGACCCATCTCGGACAGCGTATTGGGCGGCCTCGGTCAACAAACACCGTTCACCACAGCGAAACAGTCGCGAAACACTGCCCCTTTACCTTTTTCCCAATGGACGTAGTGCTCGTGCGGTGGCCCGAGGAGGACGCCCGGCTGCGGCAGCTGCGGGCAAGCGGAGCGCCGCGGTTGCTGCTCCTGAACGGCGAGTCCGCGCCACCCGAACTTTCCGACTGCCTCGAGGACTGGATCCGGCTCCCGGCCGACGACCGCGACGTGCGAGCCCGGGTCGCGATCTTGTCGTCCCGTGCCGAGACCGACCATCCCGCGCCGCGGGTCGACGACGCCGGGCTGCTCCGCCACCGGGGGCGCTGGGTCGCATTGTCGCCGGTGGAAGCGGCGCTCGCGGTCACCCTGGTCGATCGCTTCGGCGCCGTCGTCGGCCGCGACACGTTGGCCCGGCGGGCTTGGCCCGACGGCGTCCCGACCCGCAACGCCCTCGACGTGCACGTGCTTCGTCTGCGGCGCCGCATGGCGCCACTCGGGCTCGAGATCCGCACCGTCCGCTCCCGCGGGTATTTGATGCAGGCGTCGCAGCCAACGGCCGACGCGCAGTAGCCGACGCACCCCGTGTCGGTCACGAGCGTTCTCCTCGACATCCTGATCGTCCTCGTCGCGGCGAAAGTCGCCGCGGAGATCGCCGAGCGCGTCGGCTTCCCGCCGGTCGTCGCCGAGATCCTCGCCGGGGTCGCGATCGGACCGTCGGCGCTGGACCTCGTCGGCACGGAACAGACGTTGCGCGTCCTGGGCGAGATCGGCGTGATTCTCCTGCTGCTCCAAGTCGGCATGGAGATGGACCTGGGCGAGCTCGGGGCGGTGGGGCGAGCGTCAGTGACGGTGGCGGTGGTTGGTGTCGTGGTGCCGATGGCGGCTGGTTTTGGTGTGTCCGAGGTGTTCGGGTACGACGCGAAGACGGCGTTGTTTCTCGGTGCCGCCCTCGCGGCGACGAGCGTGGGGATCACGGCCCGCGTGTTCAGCGACTTGCGCGCGCTGGCGAGCGTCGAGGCCCGGACCGTGCTCGGTGCCGCGGTCGCTGATGACGTCCTCGGTCTCGTGATCCTCACGGTCGTCGTCCGGATCGCCTCTGAGGGAAGCGTGTCGCTGCTGAGCGTGCTCGGCATCTTCGCGATCGCCCTCGCCTTCTTGGTCGCGACGACCGCGGTCGGCGCCCGCGCCGCGCCGCCGCTGTTCCAGTTCCTGCACCGCTACGCGCGCTCCACCGGAACCGTGGTCGCGCTCGCGCTTGCTTTCACGCTTGCGTTCGCCGAGCTCGCCGATGCCGCGCAGCTGGCGCCCATCGTCGGCGCGTTCGTGGCCGGGCTCTCACTGTCACGCAGTGCCGTTTCCGATCGCATCACCCGCGAGCTTGCGCCCGTCGGTCACCTCTTCATCCCGGTGTTCTTCCTCCAGATCGGCATCGACGCCAAGGTCGAGGCGTTCTTCGACCCGACCGTCCTCGGCATCGGCGCCGCCCTGTTCGCCGTCGCGGTCGCCGGGAAGATCGTGGCCGCGGTCGGCGCAGCCGGGTCGCCCGGGGACAAGCGCCTCATCGGCTTGGGCATGATCCCGCGCGGCGAGGTCGGGCTGATCTTCGCGACGATCGGGCTGCGCGAGGCCATCCTCGACAAGGACCAGTACGCGGCTCTGCTACTGGTCGTGCTGGCCACCACGCTTCTCGCGCCGCCGCTGCTGCGCTGGCGGCTCCAGCAACTGCGCGCCGGACGGGCCTCGCGGCGGCACCCCAGCGCGGCGCCGCCGCAGGGGCGTTGGCTGGTGACGCGCGACGGCGTGATCGACCTGGCGGGGTCCCCGCCCGAAGGCCTCGCTCTCTCCCTGGCCTTGGAAGCCGCCCACGCCATCAGCCGGGGTGACCTTGGGCCCGGACCCGCTCTTCTCGATTACCTCGGCAACTTCGGTGACGCGCCGATGCGTTGGGACCGCGAGTCATCCCGCCGGCTGTTCGAGATCCTGCGCAGGGGCGACGCGCGGACATGGCGGTTCCTCGAGACCACCGGCGTGCTCGAGCGCGCGCTGCCCGAGCTGGCCGAAGCGGTGCGGCGGCGCCGGGCGGATCCATTCGTCGTCGATCCGTCGCACGTGCTGCGATTCTCGCTCGTCGACGAGATCCGCGACCTGGTCGCGACCGACGAGCGCGCCGCCGCCGAGCACGCCCGTCTCGAGCATCCCGAGTGGCTGCTGCTCGCCGCGGTCATTCTCGACACCGCCGGCGAGGACGCGTCGCCTGTCGACCTTGCGCGCCGGCTGGCACGGCGCCTCGACCTCGGCGCCGCGGCCGAGCAAGAGATTGCGCTGCTGGTAGGCGACTCGAGTTTGCTGCGAGCGGCCGCCCAACGCGTCGACGGCTTCGACGAGGAACGGGTGTTCGCGCTCGCGACCCACATCGACCGACCGGAGCGCGCCCGGGCCCTGTACCTGCTCACGCTGGCTCTGGGTGGGCTCGAACCGTGGGATCGGGCGCGTCTCGACGAGCTGCTCGATCTCGTGCTCGCGGTCCTGGAGCAGCCGGACCTGACCGGCCTCGACGCCCGCAACCTCGTCGAGCGCCGGCGCGCCCAGGCCGCGCGCCTCGCCGACAGTAATCGCGCCGTTGCCGAGCGCATCGCGTCCGCGCCGCGCACATATTTGCTTGCACAGGAGGCAACCGACGTCGCGCGGCAGGCCGCGCTGCTCGAGCCGCTCCCGCCGCGCGGGAGCGCCTGCGTCGCGGTCGCGCCGATCGAGGGCAACCAGTGGCGGGTCGAAGTCGCGTCCCGTGATCGACCAGGGCTGCTGGCAACGGTCTCGGGGGTGCTCTGCGAGTTCGAGCTCAGCGTGCAGGAAGCGATCGTCGCGACGTGGGACGACGGCGGCGCGCTCGACGCGTTTCGCATAATGCCCATCTCGCGAACGCCGCCGGACGCGCAGGAGTTGACCGCCGCGATTGTCGACGCGTTCAACCAGCCGCTCGAAGCGCCGGCCACGCCTGGCGCCGAGGTCGGCTTCGACGACGACGCGTCGCCCTGGTACACGCTGTGCGAGGTCCGCTGCCCCGACTGCCCCGGCTTGCTGCACTCGATCACCGTCGGGTTCGCGAGCGCCGGCGTCGACGTGCACTCGGCGCGGGTGGCGACGGTCGACGGCGTCGCCGTCGACCGCTTCGAGCTCACCGACCGCAACGGCCGCAAGCTCGACGAGTCCACCAAGCGCTCCGTGGTCGAGGCGATCACGGGTGGGGTTCGGACCGGCCGCCGGGGGCGGCTCTTACGCCGCCGCTGGGCACCACCCTGATTTGGCGTCGCTCAGCCCGGACTATTGGGGTGCTGCGACGCCAAAATGGTGCGATGCGCATCGGCGTCGACACCGGCGGAACGTTCACCGACCTCGTCGCTGACGACGGGCGGGTCGTCAAGGTCCCCTCGACGCCGGACGACCCGACGCAGGCGCTACGAGCCGCCCTCGACGGGGCCGGCGCCGGGCCCGACGCCGAGCTGCTCGCGCACGGCACCACCGTCGCAACGAACGCCCTGCTCCAAGGGAGCGGAGCCCGTGTGGCGCTCGTGACCACGAAGGGATTCGCGGACGTCATCGAGATCGCCCGCCAGGCTCGCCCGTCGCTGTACGACCCGATGGCGGACCGGCCGCCGCCGCTCGTGCCCCGAGACCTGCGCGTCGAGATCGGCGGACGACTCGATGGACGAGGTCGCGAGATCGAGCCGTTGGACGCGTCGCGAATGCCCGAACTGCCGGCCGCCGTCGACGCGGTGGCCGTGTGCTTGCTGCACGCAGACCTGGACGCCGGTCACGAGCAGCAAGTCGCCAAGGAGCTCGTCGCGCGCGGCCTCGACGTGACGTGCTCGCACGAGGTGTCGCCCGAGTTCCGGGAGTACGAGCGCATCGTGACGACGGTGGCGAACGCGCTCTTGCGCCCGGTGTGCCGCGAGTACCTCCGCGGGCTCGAGGGTCTGGCCCGCGAGGTGCTGGTGATGACATCGGCAGGCGGGCTGGTGCCAGTCGCCGAGGCTGCCGAACGTCCCGCCGCGCTCCTCCTCTCGGGGCCCGCGGGCGGCATGCGCGCCGCGGCCGCGATCGCGGCGGCGTGCGGCTATCCCGACGCCGTGTCGTTCGACATGGGTGGCACGAGCACGGACGTGTGCCTCGTGCGCGGCGGGGTGCCCGAGCCCGCGCCTACGAGGACGGTCGCCGGGTACCCGATCCGGCTTCCTGCCCTCGACATCCACACGATCGGCGCCGGCGGGGGATCGCTGGCGCGCCTCGACGCCGGCGGCGCGCTCGTGGTCGGACCCGAGAGCGCGGGCGCCGTGCCGGGCCCGGCCTGCTACGGGCGCGGCGGCGAACAGGCGACGGTCACAGACGCCGACCTCGTGCTCGGCCGCATCCCGGCCGACGCCACCTTCGCGGGGCTGGGCCGCCTCGACGAGCAGGCCGCGCAGCGCGCGCTCGAGCGTGCGCGAGTCGCGGCGGACGGCGTCGTCACCGTCGTCGACGCCGCAATGGAACGTGCCGTGCGCGTCGTGACCGTCGAGCGAGGTGTCGATGCGCGCGGCCTCGCGCTGGTGGCGTTCGGCGGCGCCGGTCCGCTGCACGCCTGCGCGATCGCCGGCGCGCTCGGCATGCGCGCTGTCATCGTCCCGCCGCGTGCAGGTGTGCTGTCTGCAGTCGGGCTCGTGTGTTCGCCCCGGCAGCGCGAGCTCGTGCGGTCCTGGCCCGAGCCGCTGCAGCACGGCGGCATCGATCGCGTGCTCGACGCGCTGGCCGAGGAGGCGGCCGCCCTCGTGCTGCACGGCGACGCTGCGGGCGACGTGGAGGTGGAACGCCTCGTGGACTGTCGGTACGCGGGGCAGAGCCACGAGCTCACGGTGACGAGCCCGGATGCGTTTCCGGTCGAGCACGAACGCCGCAATGGCTTCGCCCGGCCCGGCGCGCCGGTCGAGGTCGTGGCGCTGCGCGTGCGGGCGCGGCGGCCGGCACCGCTCACGCCGGCCGAACTGCCGCCGATCGATCGGCGCTCCCTGCGCGGGCCCGAGGTCGTGGCCGAGCCCGACTGCACGGTCTGGGTACCCGACGGCTGGCGCGCCGACCCGGGCCCACTCGGTGCGTGGGTGCTCCGGCAATGATGGACAAGCAGACGGCGGAGCGAAGCGAAGCTCCGTTGATCGACCCGGCATCGCTCCAGGTGCTGATAGCGCGGCTGACCGGCATTGCCGACGAGATGGGCGCGGTGCTGCGCCGCGCCGCGTACAGCCCCAACATCAAAGAGCGAGCGGACTGCTCGGCGGCGCTGTTCACGGCGGCCGGCGAGTTGCTCGTGCAGGCCGAGCACATCCCCGTGCATCTCGGGTCGATGCCGGCTTCGGTGCGCGCCGCCATCGATTCGTGCGGCGAGCGCCTGCGACCGGGCGACCAGGTCGTGCTCAACGACCCGTTCGCCGGCGGCACGCACCTCAACGACGTCACACTCGTTGCCCCCTGCTACGCCGGTGACGAGCTCGTCGGCTGGGTCGCCAACCGCGCTCACCACGCTGACCTCGGCGGGATGGCGCCGGGCTCCATGCCGCCCGAGGCGGTCGACATCCAGCAGGAGGGCCTGCGCGTCCCACCGGTGCTGCTGACGCGGGACGTCGAGACCGTCATCGTCAGCAGCTCGCGCACACCAGACGAAAGACGCGGCGACCTCGACGCCCAGCGCGGCGCTAACCAGCTCGGCCTCGCGCGCCTCGCCGAGCTCGTGACGCAGCACGAGGCCGTGGCGGCGCTGGCCGAGGTTGTCGACTACGGCGAACGCCGCATGCGCGCCGCGATCTCGGAACTTCCCGACGGGCGATTCCGGTTCGAGGACGTGCTCGACTCCGCCGGCCCCCGTCCCGAGCAGCAGTCTCCGATGCGGGTGGTTGTGACCCTCACGCTCGACGGCGAGCACGCGACGTTCGACTTCACCGGCACGGACGCGCAACGCCCCGGCAACGTCAACGCCGTCGAGGCGGTGACTGTGAGCGCCGTCGCGTTCGCGTTGCGATCCGTCACCGATCCCACGATCCCCGCCAACGGCGGGACGATGCGACCCGTCACCGTCATCGCACCTCCGGGCACCGTGGTCGCCGCAACGCCCCCGGTTGCCGTGGGTGCCGGCAACGTCGAGGTCAGCCAGCGCGTCGCCGACGTGTGTCTCGGAGCGTTGGCGACGGCTGCGCCCGGCCGACTCGGCGCCGCCGGGCAGGGGACGATGAACAACGTGCTCGTCGGGGGCAACGGCTGGGTCTACTACGAGACCGTCGGCGGAGGGCAGGGAGGTCGCCCCGGCAAACCGGGCATGAGCGGTGTGCACACGGCTATGACCAACACACGCGACACGCCCGTCGAGGCGCTCGAACGCGCGCTGCCGATTCGGGTTCGCCGCTACCGGCTGCGCGCGGGCAGCGGTGGCGCGGGCTCGTATCCCGGCGGCGACGGCATCGCGCGGGAGCTCGAGCTGCTCGAGCCGGCCACGCTCTCGCTCGTGACTGAGCGGCGCGTGAGCCGGCCGTGGGCTCTCGAGGGCGGCGAGCCCGGAGCGCCCGGGGAGAACTGGCTGCTCCCCGGCGGCGACGAGTCACAGGCCCGGCGGCTCCCCGACAAGTGCACGGTGCGATTGGCGGCCGGTGACGTCGTGCGCCTTCTCACCCCCGGCGGCGGCGGTTATGGGCTGCGAGAGGTCAATCCGCAATCACCAGATTGATCGCGTCTCGCGCCTTGCTCTTGGACGGCGGCGCCAGAAATATGGTGTAGACACGACAGCCCTGGCGCACCGTGAGCTCACCGAACGTGACCGGCTGGTCGAGCACGGTCTGCTCGAAATTGTTGGTCTTGGGAAGCCAGTGAGCGCGGTTGCCCAACCTGCGCACGGTCTCGACTTTCAGCCCGTCGAACTTCGCGTTGGCGCGGGCTCGCGTGTACGCCTTCGAGGCTTCACCGTCTGACGCGAATTCGCCGACGGAGAGGCTGACGACGCGCTTGGGGTCCTTCTCGGACGCGTACCCGCACGTGGACGCCTCCGTGCCGGTGATGTCGGTCTCGCGCCGGACTGCCTTGCCGATGATCTTCTTTGCGTCCTTCCTGGAGAACAGTGCGCACGCGTTCGGCTGCGCTTGAGAGCCGAACGCCTCGCCCGCGCCACCTACGGCAACGACGCCGCCCAGCCCGACGACGGCGGCGACGGCGGCGCTCCGCAACCGGCGTTCCATCATGGTGCTCATCCCGCCGGCCGTACGCTGACGACCTCGACCTGGAACGTCCGGCGGGGCGCTTCGTAGGTGACCACCTCGCCGGCGGAGTGGCCGAGGAGCGCCTGTCCCAGCGGCGAGCCGGTCGAGAGCACGTCGTAAGTCTCGTGGCGCTCCTCGATCGAGCCGACCAGGTAGGACGTCGTCGCGTCGTCGCCCTCCATCCGAACCTCGACCACGGTGCCCGGGGCGACGACGTCGCCGCGCGGGCCTTCGACCTGCACGGCTCGGCGCAGCATGTCCTTGATCTGCCGGATGCGCGCCTCGTTTTGACCCTGGTCGTTCTTGGCGGCGTCGTAGTCGGCGTTCTCTCGGATGTCGCCGTGCTCGCGGGCGCGCTCGAGCCACGCCGAGATCTCTTTGCGGTGCACACCGGAGCGCCAGTCGAGCTCCTCTTCGAGTCGCTGGCGCGCTTCGGCAGAGAGATGTACCTCGTCCATAAGGAAGAGATGCTAGCGCCGTCGCTGCGGCCCGCTGGCCCTTAGGCCTTGCGGAAGAAGATCTGGAACTCCATTTCGCCCTCGTCCTTCACGGAGACGAAGTTGGCGAGGTTCGGCGCTTCCATCTGGTAGTCGCCGAACTTGATGTGGAGGTTGCCGATTACCTGTATGTCGCGCCCGTCCCAGCGGCCTTCGAGCGGGATCGACACCCGGCGCGTCACCCCGTGCAGCGTGAAGTCGCCAACCGCAGTTGCTTTCACGGTCTCGCCCGCCTTTGGCACGGACTGGAAATTGATCGGTTGCGCGAGCACGAACTTGGACTCGGGGAACTTCTCCGACTCGAGACCGAGTGTCTTGATCCGGTTGTCGCGCATCTCTCGGTCGGATTTCAGGCTGAGGAGGTTTGCGGTCACGTTGACGTCCTTCACCATCATGCCCTGGATCGTGAACGTTCCCGTGATCTCGCTCGTGCGGCCGGTGGCCGTGGTCTCGAAGCCGACGGCCGCCAGCATCTCTTGCACCCGGTACCCGACGATGCTGTTCGGGTCACCCGGGCTGACCCGATAGGTGCCGTCGAGGGCCCCGCCCTCGGAGACGGGGGTTTTCTTGATCGAGACCCGGGGCGCGGGGTCGCTTTTGAGGAAGAAGTACCACCCTGCGAACGCCAAGGCTAAGAGCACGACGATCGTGGCCCCGATCGCAATGAGGATCTTGGTCAGCCGCCGCATGGGCGCCACCTCCGTGCTGGCCTGGGCGTCACGCTACGGGATGTATACGGGCGAGGGGCGTCGGTGGTTCGACTACGCTGACCGCCGATGAAGAGCTCTACGGTCATCGTCATTCGCTAGCGGACGCCGGCCCCGGCGTTCGCCTTCGACCGTCCACTTCGGTGGGCGGTTTTTCGTTGTCAGGAAGGGACCAGGAAGCACCGTGACCCACCGCATCGGGATCATCGGCGGTGACGGCATCGGCCCCGAGGTCGTGGCCGAGGCGCTGAAGGTCGTCGACGCGACCGCCGTCGCCTACGAGGCCGTCCCGTTCGACCTCGGCGGCGCGCGCTACTTGCGCACGGGCGAGGTCCTGCCCGACGCGGAGCTCGCCGACATCGGCAGGCTCGACGCAATGCTGCTCGGCGCGGTGGGAACCCCCGACGTGCCGCCGGGGGTCCTCGAGCGCGGCCTGTTGCTGCGGCTGCGCTTCGAGCTCGACCTGTACGTCAACCTGCGGCCGTTCAAGGCGGGACCCAGTGCGCTCAACGGTGGCGTCGATTGCGTCGTGGTGCGCGAGAACACCGAGGGTGTCTACGCCGGGGAGGGCGGTTTCCTGCGGAAGGGCACGCCGCACGAGGTCGCGACCCAGGGGTCTGTGAACACCCGCCTCGGCGTCGAACGCTGCGTGCGGTTCGCGTTCGACCTCGCACGGTCACGCGCCCGCCGCCACGTGACGCTCGTGCACAAGACGAACGTCCTGACTTTCGCCGGCGACCTCTGGCAACGGACGTTCGACGCCGTCGCGAGCGAGTACGCCGACGTGCAGACCGGCTACAACCATGTCGATGCCGCCTGCATCCATCTCGTCCAAGACCCCGGCCGCTACGACGTGATCATGACCGACAACCTCTTCGGCGACATCCTCACCGACCTCGCCGGTGCCGTCTCGGGCGGTATCGGCCGGGCCGCCTCCGCCAACCTCAACCCTGCTCGGACCGGGCCGTCGGTGTTCGAGCCCGTGCACGGATCGGCGCCCGACATCGCCGGAACCGGGCAGGCCGACCCTCGGGCTGCGATCATCTCCGTAGCCATGCTGCTGGACTTCCTGGGTGAGACCGAGGCGGCCGCCCGGGTCGAGAAGGCTGTGTCCGCCTCCGACGACGTGGCCGGGACCACGTCGGAGATCGGCGATGCGATCGCAGAAAGGGTGTAGGGATGCCCATCGAGAAGACGGCGAAGATCTGGATGGACGGCAAGCTCGTCGACTGGGACGCCGCCACCATCCACGTCCTCACCCACTCGCTTCATTACGGGTCGGGGGTGTTCGAGGGCATCCGCGCGTACCCGACCGCGAACGGACCGGCCGTGTTCCGGCTCACCGATCACATGCGCCGGCTTCGGCAGTCCGCGCACCTCTTCCTCATGGACCTGCCCTACTCGGTCGACGAGCTCGTCGACGCGACGAAGGAGACGATCCGGGTCAACGACGTCGAGTCCTGCTACATCCGGCCGATCGCCTTCCTCGGGTACGGCGAGATGGGCCTCAACCCGCTCCCGTGCCCGATCAACGTGTCGATCGCCGTGTGGCCCTGGGGCACGTACCTCGGTGACGAGGGCATCAAGCACGGCGTGCGCATGAAGGTGTCGTCGTGGCGTCGCATGGACCCGAACGTCAACCCCGTGGCTGCAAAGGGCACCGGCATCTACATCAACTCGAGCCTGGCGAAGGTCGAAGCGCTCAAGTCGGGCTATGACGAGGCGATCCTGCTGAACACGCACGGCTTCGTGGCTGAATGCACGGGCGAGAACGTCTTCGTGGTCACGGACGGCGTCCTGATCACGCCGCCGTTGTCGTCCGGTGCGCTCGAGGGCATCACGCGCGACTCGGTGATGACGATCGCCCGCGACCTCGGCTACGAGGTGCGCGAGGAGAACCTGCTCCGCACCGATCTCTACTGCGCCGACGAGGCCTTCCTCACCGGCACCGCGGCCGAGATCGTCCCGATGCGATCGGTCGACGACCGCGAGATCGGCGAGCCCGGCGAAGTGACCCGCAAGATCCAGGAGACGTACTTCGCCACCGTCCACGGCGAGGTGCCGCAATACAAGGAATGGTTGGACTATGTCCGCGAGTGAAGTCCCGACGAGCGTCGAGATCTACGACACGACGCTGCGCGACGGCGCGCAGCTCGAAGGCATCTCGCTCACCGTCGACGACAAGCTCCGCATCGCCGAGCAGCTCGACCAGCTTGGTGTCCACTACATCGAGGCGGGCTGGCCCGGCGCCAACCCGAAGGACGACGAGGTCTTCCGCCGCATTCCACGCGAGCTGAAGCTCGAGACGAGCAAGGTCGTCGCGTTCGGCTCGACCCGGCGCGTGAAGGGCAAGGTCGACTCCGACGACACGCTGCGCCAGCTGCTCGAAGCCGGCACCGAGGCCGTCTGCATTGTCGGCAAGTCGTGGGACTACCACGTCACCGAGGCGCTTCAGACCACGCTCGACGAGGGCGCGGCGATGGTCGCCGACTCGATCGAGTTCCTCCATGGCCACGGCCGCCAGGTGCTCTTCGACGCCGAGCACTTCTTCGACGGCTACCGCGGCAACCCCGAGTTCGCGCTGCGGGTCCTGGAGGGCGCAGCACAGGCCGGCGCGTCACATCTCGTACTGTGCGACACCAACGGTGGCACCCTTCCGCACGAGGTCGAGCGGATCGTGCGCGAGGTCGTCCAGTACTTCGGCGGCGACGTCGCGGTCGCCGTCCACCTGCACGACGACGCCGGCACCGGCGTCGCCAACGCGCTCGCGGGAGTCCGGGGCGGCGCCACACAGGTGCAGGGAACCATCAACGGCTACGGCGAGCGCACCGGGAACTGCAACCTCACCGCGATCATCCCGAACCTCACACTGAAGATGGGCATCGAGACGATCCCGCCCGACCGTCTCGACCGGCTTACGCCCGTCGCGCATCACGTCGCCGAGCTGGTGAACATGGCGCTGAACCCGCAGGCTGCTTACGTGGGCGAATCAGCTTTTGCGCACAAGGCCGGGCTCCATACGAGCGCGCTGAGAAAGCGGCCGGACGCCTATGAGCACGTCCCTCCAGGAGCCATCGGCAATCACACCCGCGTCCTCGTCTCGGAGCTCGCAGGCGGAAGCACCATCGGACTCAAAGCGAAGGAGTTCGGGATCGACCTCGATCAGCCGACACTTGGCGAGGTCGCCCAAAGGGTGAAGGAGCTCGAACACGAGGGCTACCACTTCGAAGCAGCCGACGCATCGCTCGAATTGCTCATGCGGAGGATGTCGGGGTGGCAACAGGAGTGGTTCCACGTCGGCTCATGGGAAGTCATCGCCGAACAAGAGTCCGACCACGTCTCGACCCGAGCGATTGTCGTGGGCGAAGCGGGCGGACAGCCTTTTGACGAGACTGCGCGTGGGAACGGGCCGGTGAACGCCCTCGACAAGGCGCTTCGGAAGGCACTCAACGGCCGTTACGAGGCGCTCGATCACGTTCATCTCACTGACTACAAGGTGCGGATCCTCGACAGCCACAAGGGCACCGGCGCCGTCACGCGGGTCCTCATCGACTCCACTGATGGCGACGAGACGTGGACGACCATCGGCGTGGGCGAGAACATCATCGAAGCGTCCTGGCAGGCGCTCGAGGACTCCCTCGTCTACGGCTTGCTGCGCGCCGAGCTGCGTAAGTAAAGACCGCATATGCCCACCGATCCCTTCGTCCCCGAGCGGCTCGAAGAGGAGCCGCGCCAGGAGCCCAATCTCCCGCCGGGCGTGAAGATGCCGGCGCCGCGGCCATGGTTCGCCAACCGGCCCGGTGACATCCCCGCCGGGTGGCCCTCGGGCAAGCTGCTCGGCTCACCGGGCCCGAACATCGGGTACGCGCTGACGCTGGCGAATCGGGTGCACGATCGGTTCGTGCTGGCGCCGCACGAGCATGTCGACGATGCCGTCGCCGTCGTGGCCGAGATCGCCATGCGGCGCGCGGCGCTCTTCGGCCGGGCGCCGGTGATCACCGACGTCGAGTTCGGGATGCAGATCATGGGGTACACCGGCGACGCCGCCCCCGACTTCGTCGCCTGGCGCAAACGGGCCGTTCACGGCGCCCAGCACAACTACTACGAGCGCCGGGCGCTGGTCGACGCCATCCCGGTCGACATCCTGCGCCTCGTCCCCTCGGCGCTGCCCGCCCACCTCGACGAAGCGCGCCAGGCGCTGCGAGCCGGAGTTCCGGCCCCGCTGGGCTGATCAGAAACCTGACTACCATGTCAGGTTGTGGGCGGCGCGCAATTCAGCCTCTCAGAGGAGCACGAGGAGTTCCGGGCCGCTCTCCGGCGCTTCGCCGAGAAGGAGATCGCACCCCACGCTGCGGAGGTGGACGAGCGCGAGGCATATCCCGAGGCGAGCATGGGCGCCTTCCGCGAGTCCGGCTTCGTGGGCGCCCTCTACCCGTCCGAATACGGCGGGGACGCCGGCGACCTGCTGACGGCCGCCCTCGTCGTCGAGGAGCTGGCCCGGGCGTGTGGGTCGACGGCCCTGACTGCGCTCGTGAGCCGCACCGGCGTCAGCGCGCTCCTCGCCCACGGCTCTGAGCAGCTCAAGCGCCGGCTCGTGCCACCGGTCGCGACGGGGGAATGGCAGGCGAGCTACTGCCTCTCGGAGCCCAACTCGGGAAGCGACGCCGCTGCGATGACCACGCGGGCCGTCCGGGACGGCGACCAATGGATATTGAACGGCCGGAAGGCCTGGGTCACCAGCGCCGGCATCTCCCGCCTCTACACCGTCTTCGCCAAGACGGACCCGGCCGCTGGGCATCGGGGCATCAGCGCCTTCGCCGTCGAGCACGACCGTCCCGGGCTGTCCGTCGGCAAGCTCGAGCACAAGATCGGCCTCCGGGGCTCTCCGACCGGGGAGCTCGTGCTCGAGGACGTGACCGTCCCGGCCGGGAGCCTCATCGGCGAGCCCGGGCGCGGCTTCCACTATGCGCTCGAAGCCCTCGACGGATCCCGGCCCATCGTCGGCGCACAGGCGGTCGGCATCGCCCAGGGCGCGCTCGACGTGGCCGGTGCGTACGTGCGCGAGCGCCGGCAGTTCGACCAGCGGATCGCAGACTTCCAGGGCGTCCAGTTCATGCTGGCCGACATGGCCACACAGCTCGAGGCGGCTCGTCTCCTTGTCTACGCCGCGTGCGCCCGCCTCGACGCCCACGCGCCCGGGGTCAGCAAAGCCTCGTCGATGGCGAAGCTCTTCGCCTCCGACACCGCCATGCGCGTGACGACCGACGCCATCCAGCTCCTCGGTGGCGCCGGCACCACCCGGGAGTTCCCTGTCGAGCGGATGATGCGGGACGCCAAGGTCACCCAGATCTACGAGGGAACCAACCAGATCCAACGCGTCGTGATCGCCCGCAAGCTCCTCGACGAGCTCGCCACCGGCTCTTAAAGCGCTCCAAAGGATCCCAATTCGCCGCCCCTACACTCGGGCCGCGGCGACGGCGGCTTTGCCGCCCGGCGCCGGCGGAGGCGGCGGCTTTGCCGACCGCCGGAGCAGAGCCGGAGCTTGCGACGGCGCCAATCAAGTCAGAGCCCGAGCTTGCGAGGGCGACACAAGGAGATAGATGGCGGACGCCCCGCGGGTGCGGTTCTCACCCGCTCCAACCGGCTCCCTGCACATCGGCGGCGCGCGTACGGCTTTGTTCAACTGGCTGTTCGCACGCCACGAAGGCGGCGTGTTCATTCTGCGGATCGAGGACACTGACGTCGCCCGGTCGCGCCCGGAATGGATCGAGGGCATCCAGGACGCGCTCGGTTGGCTCGGCCTCGACTGGGACGAAGGCCCGATCCTGCAGAGCACGCGTTTCGACCGCTACCACGCCGCCGCCGACCGGCTGCTCGCCGAGAGGCGGGCGTACGAGTGCTACTGCACGGAGGAAGAGGTGCGAGCGCGGAACGAGGCGGCTCGAGCGGCCGGCCGGACGCCGGGCTACGACGGCCACTGCCGGGACCTCACCGCCGAGCAGCGAGCCGCGCTTGCCGCCGATGGCCGCCCCCGATCGCTGCGGTTCCGCACACCCGACACCGGCACGAGCACCTTCACCGACCTCATCCGGGGCGAAGTGAGCGTCGATTGGGCGACGATCCCCGACTTCGTCATCGTTCGCTCGGACGGGACGCCGCTCTTCTTTCTCGCCAACGCCGTCGACGACATCGAGATGGGGATCACGCACGTGATCCGGGGCGAGGACCTCCTCGACACCACCCACCGCGTGCTCGCGCTGCGTGAAGCGCTCGGTGCGCACGACCGCCCTGTCTACGCGCACCTTCCTCTGATCGTCGGCGCCGACCGCGCCAAGCTCTCGAAGCGTCATGGTGCCGTCGCCCTCGAGGAGTTCCGCGACGCCGGCTACCTCCCGGAGGCGGTGCTCAACTATCTGGCGCTCCTGGGCTGGGGTCCCGAGGACGGCCGCGAGATCCTCGACCGCGACGAGCTGATCACCGCGTTCGAGCTCGACCGCGTGGTCCACTCACCCGCCTTCTTCGACCACCAGAAGCTCGACTGGATGAACGGCGAGTGGATCCGGCGCCTCGACCTCGACGAGCTCGAGCGTCGGGCCCTCCCGGCCGCCGAGGCTCGGTTCGGCGCCCGGCTCGACCGGGATGTCTTCCGCGGCGCGTTGCGTATCGGCCAGGAGCGCGCTGTGACGATCGGCGCGCTCGTCGACCAGATGGACTTCCTCTTCGTTGACGAGGGCGACTTCGCCATTGATCCCGAGTCGTGGGCGCGCCTGGAGAAAACGGAACGGGCCGGCGAGATCCTTGACGCCGTCATCGAGTACCTCGAGACGTGCGACGAGTGGACGGTCGAGGACCTCGACCTCCGTCCCGTGCTCGAGAAGCTGCAGGTGAAGCCGCGCAAGGTGATGCACGTGATCTACACGGCCGTCGAGGGCCGCGCCGCCGGACTTCCCCTGTTCGATTCGATGTATCTCCTCGGCCGCGACCGCACACTCCGGCGACTGCAAGCCGCGCGCGAGCGCCTTCGGGACGGTCGATGAGGATCAGCTGGCGCATCGTCCGACGGGTCGGGCTCGTCGCCGTGCTCGCCGCGTTGCTGTATTACGTCGTCACGTTCGTGCAGGTGTGGTGGGCAGCCCGTCACGACGACAGCCGCCGGTCGGAGGCGATCGTCGTGCTCGGCGCGGCGCAGTACAACGGCCGTCCGACACCGGTGTTCCGGGCGCGCCTCGACCACGCCGCCGACCTGTACAAGGAGCGCGTCGCCCCGACGATCGTGGTCACCGGGGGCAAGCAAGCCGGCGATCAGTTCACAGAAGCGACGTCCGGCGCGAACTATCTCCACAACAAGGGCGTGCCCGACGCCGCGATCTTGCGCGAGACGACGAGCCGCACGTCGTGGGAGTCGCTCGCCGCCGCCGCCCGCGTACTGCGAGACCGAGGTGAGAAGCAGGTCGTGCTCGTCTCCGACCCGTTCCACGCGCTGCGCATCCGGTCGATCGCGAACGAGCTCGGCCTGGACGCGGTCACCTCGCCCACGCGGAGCAGCCCGATCTCGGGCTTCGAGGAGTGGCGCCGGTTCCTGAGCGAGGCCATGCGGGTCGCCCTCGGGCGCATCGTCGGGTTCGGGCGTCTGGCGCGGGGCACGAACAGGGTGGGGAGGCTCGTGCCGGGACTCGGTAGCATGGCCGTTCCTTCGGGGGTGGTGTAATCGGCAACACAACAGGTTCTGGCCCTGTCGTTGGGGGTTCGAGTCCTCCCCCCCGAGCCCGCACAGGTCCCGCGCACCCGTCTCGGTGCTCGGGCCGGTGCCCAAGGCCCCGTCGTCTAGTGGCCTAGGACGCCGCCCTCTCAAGGCGGAAACGGCAGTTCGAATCTGCTCGGGGCTGCAGCTCGTGACAGCCGAAACGAGGCACGCACAGACCCGGTCGCGCCGACGGCCGGGTCGCTGCGTTTTCCCTGGTCAACACCGGTATTCGCCCTGCTTACCAGTCGATGCGGGGCTGCCCCGCGCTGACGTGCAACGTGCACGGCATGCCCACCAGTGCGAGCGCGTCGCGCGGCGCGTCGGTGGCGCGCACGGAGACGACGTCGCCCTTCCGCGGACCGGTCGTGATCGTCAGATCGAGCGCGATCGTGCCGTCGACGCGTTCCTCTGCCCACACGATGAACGCGTCGTATGTCCCGTCAGCGAGCGGAGTATCCACCACTCGCATCGTCGCGCGGGTTAGCGTCATCGACACGAACTCACAGTGCGCGATTTGTCAGCGCGAACCGCAATTGCAGTGTGTTCGAGGGCGGACGAAAGGCTGATATGACGCTCAGAGAGCTTGCTCTTTGCGCGCGAGTCGAACAGAATTAACGGAAATGCTTGAAATTGCGGTCAAATTAGGTTCCACTTCTTTGGATACCTGGCCGCAAGTACGGAGGTCCGCGTGAACAAGTCAGAACTTATCGATGAGGTTCACTCGGCGGCAGGTGGTGACGTCGATAAGAAAGACGTGGCGACCGTTGTCGACAAGCTCATCGACGTCGTCGAACGTGCCGTCGCGCGCGGCGACAAAGTCACGATTCCCGGTTTCGGCGCTTGGTCGCGTACCCAGCGCGCGGCACGTACGGGGCGCAACCCGCGCACCGGCGAGCCGGTTCAGATCGCGGCATCAAAGGGCGTGAAGTTCTCGGCTGGTGCCAGCTTCAAGTCCGCCGTGAACAAGTAGGTGCGAGCGACGAAAACTGTCGCCTCGTATCTACGGGCAATAATCCCGAAGAAAGGTGGTGACCGTGCCTCCGGCGAAAAGACGCACAGCACGGAAATCAGCTAGGAAGACAGCACGCAAGCCGGCGAAGAGGCGGACAACCGCCAAGCGTCGGATTGCACGCAAGTCGACGGCACGGAAGCCGGCACGTCGGCGGCGCAAGGCCGCTGCGGCGCCGGTAAAGCGGCGTCGTCGGCGCAAGACGACTGCGGCGAAGAAGACGGCCAAGCGTCGTCCGGCCAAGCGTCGCCGTCGTAAGGCCACTGCTGCGGCGAAGCCCGCGAAGCGGCGTCGTCGCCGTAAGGCTGTTGGTGCGGCGAAGCCCGCGAAGCGGCGTCGTCGTCGCAAGGCTGCCGGTGCGGCCAAGCCCGTCCGTCGTCGTCGTCGCAAGGCGTCGACCGGAACGGCAAAGCGGCGTCCGGCGAAGAGGCGGGCCCGTCGGTAAGACCGGCGAGCTGCCAACCTTCAACTCAGGTGAGGAGGGGGCCTTCGGGCCCCCTCCTCGCGACCGGACGCCGCTTGCGTCACACCTTATCGATCAGCTTGAACCCCTCGGCGGGCCCGATCCCGGCCGCCCGCCCCGCCGTCTCGGCCTCGAACCGCACCCGGGCCACGAAGGCCTCCCGCTGGGCCTCCACGGGCGCCTCGGGGTCGATCCCCATGGTCGACCGCCACTGGCTGTGGTGGCACAGCAGCGCCTGGACCTTGGCGTCGAACTGGTCGCCGATCTGCACGAGGTGGTCGACCTCCTCCGCCTCGAACAGCAGCAGCCGGCGGGGACGGTGCGGGGGAAGGCCGAGGTTGGGAAAGAAATGGTG
>DASPXI010000053.1:0-22500 GCA_035637335.1 Acidimicrobiia bacterium | reverse complement strand
GGCGTACTGGGACATGAGCCGGGCGACCCCGGCGACCTGACGGCGCCGGAATCCGGCCGGCCCTCAGGGCCCGACGACGCTGCGCTCGCTTGACCAGGGCCTTGACCAGCCGGTCAACTCGACTGGTAGCGCGGCGCGGCGTTAGGCCAGAATGTTCCGACCATGCGGGTTGAATCTCGGGATTCCGTCTCGCTGAAGCCGGCAGAGCTGGACGAGTTCGGTCAGCTCCTCGGATCGGTCGGCTTGCCGCTGAAGGACGAGCAGCTCGACCAGCACGTCGAGCAGTTCCCGCTCGTGACCCGCTCCACCGCCGACGACGAGCTCCACGGCTTCCTGTTCGGCTCGCTCGAGCGCATCGGCGGCACGCCGTGCATCCTGTGGGGGCTCGGCGCCATCCGCCGGGGCCGCCAGGCCCGCGTGACACTCGACCAGCTCGTCGGCGAGCTGTATCGGCGGGCCGCGATCTCGTTCCCGGACGAGGACGTACTCGTCGCCGGGCGCTTCGCCCACCCGTCGGCGTACGCGCTGCTAAACGCGCTCAGCGACGTTTGTCCCCGCCCCAAGTACTCGCCCACCGGCGAGGAGCGGGCGTGGGGTCGCCGCCTCGCCCGGCGCTTCGGCTGCGACGGCCGCTACGACGACCGCAAGTTCCGCCTCAAGGCCAACGGCGCGTCGGAAGCGGTGCTGCACGCGAGCTCCGTGAAAGCGGGGGGCAAGGCCGCCGCCGATCTGGTCGGCACCGTGCGGCCGCACAAGGGCGAGGCCGTCATCGCCTTCGGCTGGGCCACCGCCGAGGCGCTCGTCGACGGCCTCGCGCCCCCGCGCAAGAAGTAGCGGGCTCTAGCTCCGGCGCGCCGCAAGGACGTCGTCGAGTTGCGCCCGTAGCTCTTCGGGGGTCGTGACGGGCTGACGGCACGCGAAGTGCTCGCAGACGTACGCGGTGGGCTTGCCGTCGACGAGCGCACGGTCGGCGAGCAGGGGCGTGACGTCGGCGCCCGTGCCCGGCGGTGCGGCCACGGTGACCGACGCCGGCAGCAGACGGCCCGAGACCTCCCGTCGCAACGCAGCGCCATCGCCCTCAGCCACGATGGCGATCTCGAGCGGCGGCGTGACGAGACGCTCGAGCGCGCCGAGAAGGTACGCGAACGCGGTCGCGTGCTCGGCCAGCACCGGACCGAGCAGGCGCAGCACCTGCGCTGCCGGCGCCTCGTAGCCAGCTTCGCCCGTGAGCGCGGCCAGGCGAAGTAGGCCGTGGGCGGCGAGTGAGTTCTCGGCCGGGGTCGCGTTGTCCTGGAGCTCCTTGGGCCGCACGATCAGGGACTCGGCGTCGAGGCCCGTCGTGAAGAACCCGCCCTGGGCCTCGTCATGGAAGAGTCGCAACAGCTCGTCGGCGACCTCGCGCGCGTCCCTGAGCCACGCAACGTCCTCGACCTCGGCCAGCGTGACCAGCGCTTCGAGGAGCGCCGCGTAGTCCTCGGCGTACGCGAGATGACGGGCCCGCCCGTCCTTCCAGGAACGCAGCAGCCGCCCGTCGTCACGACGCAGCTCTGTGAGCAGGAAGCGCGCATTCGCACGAGCCGCTTCCATCCAGTCTTCGCGCTCGAGCGCGGCGGCCGCCTCCGCCAGCACCCGTAGAAACAGCGCGTTCCAGGCAAGCAGCACCTTGTCGTCGAGGCCGGGACGCGTCCGCTGCTCACGGGCCGCGAACAGCTTCGGCAGTGCACGCCGCACGCCTTCGGGCGGCTCCTCGCCCCGGCTCACGACATGAAGGATGTTGCCGCGGTACCCCGTGTGCGGATCCTCGAAGTTGCCGTCCTCGGTGACACCGAAATACCGGATGACTTCAGCAGCATCCTCACCGCAGACGCGCTCGATCTCCTCGCGCGACCACAAGTAGAACTTGCCCTCGACGGCGTCAGAGTCGGCGTCCTCGGCGGAGAAGAACCCACCGTTTGGGTGACGCAGGTCGCGGAGCACGTAGCCGACGGTCTCCTCGACCACGCGCCGATACCGCGCTTCGCCTGTCACCAGGTACGCGTGCAGGTATGCGCCGGTGAGCAGCGCCTGGTCGTACAGCATCTTCTCGAAGTGGGGGACGAGCCAGTAGGCGTCGGTCGAATACCGGTGAAAGCCGCCGCCGACCTGGTCGTAGATGCCGCCTGCCGCCATCGCGTCGAGCGACACCTGCACCATCTCGAGCGTCTCGGGCGCCTGGTTGCGCACGTACGTGCGGAGCAGGAAGTCGAGCGTCATGGCCTGGGGGAACTTCGGCGCCCGACCGAAGCCGCCGAACTGCGGGTCGTACTGGGCCCGCGCCGACTCGTACGCGCCGGCGAGGATCTCGGCCGACGGCTCGGGACGCAGGTCGCCGCGGCCGAGGTCGGCCGTGCGCTCGAGCATGTTCGTGAGCTTCCCGGCCTGCTCGACCAGGTCGTCCCGTCGGCTCCGCCACGCGTCGTCGATGGCTTCGAGCACGCGTCGGAACCCCGGCATGCCTTGGCGGTCATCCTTGGGGAAGTAGGTGCCGCCGAAGAACGGCCTGCCCTCCGGTGTGAGGAACACGGTCATCGGCCAGCCGCCGCGGCCGGTCATCGCCTGCACGGACTGCATGTAGATGCCGTCGACGTCGGGGCGTTCCTCGCGGTCGACCTTCACGTTGACGAACAACCGGTTCATCTCCGCGGCGACGTCCGGATCCTCGAAGCTCTCGTGGGCCATGACGTGGCACCAGTGGCACGAGGAGTAGCCCACCGAAAGGAGTAACGGCTTGTCTTCGGCACGCGCCTTCTCGAACGCCTCATCCCCCCACGGGTACCAGTCGACGGGGTTGTCGGCGTGTTGACGGAGATACGGGCTCGTCTCGTCGGCGAGGCGGTTCACCACCGCGCCCACCGTACCGGCTACTTCGTGGCGCCGATTCCGAGTCGTTCGATGGCCGTTGCCTTCGACCACCGGTAGTCGGGCTTCCCCGACGGAGACCGCACGATCTCGTCGACGAACACGACCTCGCGCGGCGCCTTGTACGCGGCGACGTGCGCGCGGACGTGCGCGTCGAGGTCGTCGAGCTCGGGTGTCACGCCCTCACGGGGTTGCACGACGGCGACGACCCGCTCACCCCAGCGCGGATCGGGCACGCCCACCACGACGGCGTCGAACACCGCCTCGTGTCCCTTCAACGCCGCCTCGACCTCTTCGGGGTATACCTTCTCGCCGCCGGTGTTGATCGATACCGATCCTCGGCCCAAGAGGGTGATCGTCCCGTCCTCTTCGATGCGGGCATGATCGCCGGGGACCGACCAGCGCACGCCGTCGACGAGCGGGAAGGTGGCTGCGGTCTTCTCGGGGTCCTTGTAGTAGCCGAGCGGGATGCGGCCGCGGCGGGCGAGCTTGCCGACCACACCGACCCCCGCCGGATGCAGCTCGTCGTCGAGGACCGTCGTCTCGTCGTTCACGGCGAAGCGCGGCACCTCGTTGACCGGTGCGCCCGCGACGGTGATCGACTGGCCCTGCCCACCCGACTCCGACGCCCCGTACCCGTCGATGATGAGGCTGGCGGGGAACTTCTCGGCGAGCCGTGTCTTCACCGACGGCGAGAGGATCGCGCCACCGGACAGCATCACCGTGCAGCACGACACGTCGACCGACGGGTCCAGGTCGTCCAGCGCCTCGACCAAGGGCCGGGCGAACGCGTCCCCCACGATCACGAGGAAGTTCACCTGCTCGCGGGCGATGAGCCTCCAGAGCCGCTGTGGGTCGAGGTGGCGATCGGGGGAGATCACCACGCACCCTCCCGTGAACAACGTGCTGAACGCCATCCAGTGCGCGGTGCCGTGCATGAACGGGCACGCCGGCAGGCAGCGGGTGCGGCCTTCACGAGCGCGGTCGGCGATCTCCTCCGGGTACGAGATCTCGTTGCCGATGCCGCCGCCGCCCAGGGCGCCGAAGAAGACGTCCTCGGCACGCCACATCACACCCTTCGGCATGCCGGTCGTCCCGCCGGTGTAGAGGATGTACAGGTCATCGGGGGAGCGTTCCTCGAAGTCACCTTCGGGTGACGACTCCGCCAGGGCCTGCTCGTACTCGACGGCCGGGAGCGAGCTGAGCGGCGCGTCCGAACGGTCCTCGACCACAACGAACGCTTGGAGCATTGGGAGCCGGGCGCGGACGGCATCGAGCTTCGGGGCGAACTCGCGGTGGAAGACGATTGCCTTGGCGTCGGCGTCTTCTAGCAGGTAGCGCAGCTCCTCCTCGACGTACCGGTAGTTCACGTTGATCGGGACCGCCCGCAGCTTGAACGCGGCGAGCATCCCTTCGATGTACTCGACGCCGTTATAGAGATAGAGAGCGACGTGATCGCCGGCGCCGACGCCTTGCGCGGCCAGGTGGTGCGCGAGCCGGTTCGCCCGTTCGTCTACCTCGGCGTAGCTGAGACGCAGATCGCCGCAGACGAGGGACTCGTGCTCCGGGACGGTGTCGACCACCTTCTCCCAGAGATCGGCGAGGTTGTAGTGCATGGCGGGCCGCGAACCTACTGGACGGGCGAGCGGCTCGAAGTCAGACGCCCAGCTTGACGAGGCCGGCGTCGACCCGCGACCAGGCAGTCATGCCGAGCCGATCTCGGCGGCCCGGATCCGTGGATGCATCGTCGGCTTCCGCCCACAGCTCGGCCTCGATGGGGGCCAGGACGCCACGGATCTCGCCGAGCTCGTCGGCGTTCCGCTCGACCCGCTCGCGTAGACGCGCAAAGCGCGCCCACGTGTCGGGATCACCGAGCTCGGATGGGACGCCGGCCGGCGGGAACACGGGGACGTACACGCTCGCGCATGGGCTGCCGAGCGCGACCCAGGCGCGGACGGGCGCGCTGGCGTCGGCCGGGAGCTCAATCACCATCGACGCATTAGTCGCCTGGTAGTCGCGTACGTGCATGCACACGGTCACGCCGCGCCAATCCTCGTGCAGTTCAGTCGGCGGCAAGGACACGTCGGCCGGGTCCGAGCCCGGAGCGCCCCACGGTCGCTCGCCGTGGTGTCGCAGTGCGGCGACGAGATCGGCCGGGGTCAGAGCGGCCGCGCCGGTCGCGACGCACTGGCGCGTGGCCGCGAGCCGGTGATCGGCGATGCCGGTCGGTGTGCGCGGATTGCGCCAGCCGTCGAAGTCCGCGCCCACGGGTACGTCACGTGATGCGCGTGTCCAATCGGTGCGCAACGCGATCCGGTTCGAGATGGCGGCGCCGTCCTCGACCGGACGCGCCGCCCACGTGCGACCGCTGGTCTCGAGGACCCACGCGCCCTTCGGGTCTGCGATGAGGAACGATGACCAGTACGGGTCGGGCGGGTCCTCTTCGCCGCTGCCGCCCTGGCCGTGCTTCTCCAGGAGCGCGGTGATCGTGTGGAGCGCGTCGTCGGCGGTCGCGCCACGCTCGAGGCCGAGACGAACGAGGTCCATGCCGATGAGCGCCGGCTCGGCTGTGTGCGGGTCGTCGATGGTCCAGATCTTCTCGTTGCCGATCGCGACACGCCGGTCATTGATGCCGTGCTCGAAGCCCCAGAGCCACGTCGGCCGCGATCCCAACAGCGCGTGCGCGCCGGCGTCCTGCAGCTCGAGGTATTGCGTGCGCAGACGACCATCCGCGGGGCGTGCTGCGTACGCCTCGACCACCTGCGGCTCGCGGACGGGCCGGTCGGAGTTCTTGGCGAACAGCGTGCGCCCTTCACCGATGATGCACAACGTGTCGCACATCAGAAGTCGGTCCCGCCGTCGACGGGGATGGTCGCACCGGAGACGAAGCTGGCGGCCTCGGAGCACAGGAACACCGTGACGGCGGCGACCTCCTCGGGCAGCCCGACCCGGCCCAGGTCGTTGGTGACGCCGAAGTCCCGCTCGATCGCGGCGTAACCCTCTTCGAGCGGTCCCTCGGGGAGCCCCTGCGAGTCGGTCTCGGTCAGGTACGTCTCCAACGCGGGCGACATCACCGTGCCGGGACACACCGTGTTCACGAGGATGCCCTCGGGGGCGAGAGCGCGCGCGAGGTTCTTCGACGCGCTCGCGGTCGCCGCGTTGGCCGCCGTGTGGGCGATCAGTCCCGGGCTCTGGTGCCGGATTGAGGCGTCGGCGAGGTTCACGATCCGGGCGAACGTCGCCTTGCGCAAGAGGGGGAGAGCGGCGCGCACGGTGCGGATCATCGTCAGAACGCCGATGTCGAACTCCTCGAGCCATTCGTTCTCCGTGAGATCGTCCAGCCCGCCAACCCGGGACGGGCCGGCCGCGTTGACGAGGCTGTTCAGCTCACCCCACCGCTCGTCGAGGAACGTGAACGCCGCCTCGACCTCGCCGGTGTCGAGGAGGTCGACCTGGAGGCCGAGCGCGTCGGGCGCCCCGGCGGCCATGAGCTCTTCCTCGGCCACGCGGAGGTCGGCCTCGCGACGGCCGAGCACCGCGACGCGGCAGCCTTCGCCGGCAAGGAGATCGGCGGCGGCGCGCCCCATGCCGTGTGACCCGCCGGCGATGCAGACGGCCCGGTCTCGTAACCCGAGGTCCATCGGCGCCCTTCCTACTGTCAGGCAGCGAGCTGGCGGGAGAGGTGCGTCGCCGTGAGAGGCTCGCCGGTGGCGCCCTCGAGGAGCTCGTCCCAGCGCAGCGAGGCGCCGGGGCGGAAGAGCTCGTCGACCAGGAGGCGGCCGGCTTCGCGCCGGCCGACGATGCCGCCAGCGCGCGCCTCGAGAGTGGCTTGCAGCTGCGAGGCGACGAGCTCGCCGTACAGATAGTTCTGGTAGTAGACGGGCGCCACGGTGAGGTGGATCTTCGCCGCCCAATCGGGCGCGTGGCGGTTGTCGGGTCGCCGCACGCGCTGGAAGCGCTCGACGAGGTCCCACCAGCGCGTGTCGTGGTCGGCGTCCGGATCGGCGTAGAGGCCGCGCTCGAAGTGGGTCATGACCAGTACCCAGCGCGAGAACACGAGCAGCGCCGCCCGACGCGCGTCGGCGAGGCGGGGTGCGAGTCCTTGGACCTCGTCGGCATCGACACCGGCGACTTCGACGAGCCACTGTGGTTCGCGGGCGAGCCGTCCGCACAGCATCGCTACACCTTCGGTGGTGAGCGCATGCGCAGGCTCGCGCAGTAGCCACGGGAGGGAACTGTCGAGCTCGCGGTCGTAGACGGCGTGCCCGAACTCGTGCAGCATCGTCTCGGTCCAACGCTCGTTCGGCTCGACGTTGCACAGCACGCGAACGTCACCTTCGCGGTCGATGTGGATGCAGAACGCGTGCTGGCTCTTTTCCTCGCGGGAGTACAAGTCACTGCCGGCGAGCACCGGCCGGACGTCGAGTCCGAGGCCGTCGTACGTGCGAACGGTGAGTGCTTCGACGTCGGCGTCGGCGAAGAACGGATCGAGGTCCACGGCACCGCCGGTGGGGGGATCCTGGAAGAACGGATCGTCGAGATGCCATGGCCGGAGGTCGGCGACCTCGCAGCCGAACCGCTCGGCCAAGGCCCTGTCGAGCCGTTCCTTCCACCGGATGAACGGTTCGGCGGTCGCCCGATCGACTTCGTCGAGCGTCGCGAACAGGCGGTCTTCGTCGAGCTCGCCGGTGGCGAGCGCGAGCGCGAAGTGGTCTCGGTAGCCCAGGCCTCGCGCCGCCTCGTTGCGGAGGCGAGTGAGCTCACGGACCTGGTCGGCGACCTCGGCGCCGACTTGCTTTCCCGCTTCCCACGCCGCGCGCCGTTCGCGGGAGTCGTCGCTCGTGCGCAACACCTCGGCGATGGCGTTGTCATCGACGCGGCGCCCGTTCATCTCCCCGCGGAACGTGTTGAACGTGGTCTCGACCGCGACTTCGAGCTCGACGAGCCGCTGGCGCAGGTCGGCCGATACCTGGTGCGGGGCGAAGGCGTCGTGGAGCACGTCGAGCTGGCGCGCGATCAACCGGTCGGACTGCCGGCGAGCGGCCGTGATCGCCGCGAACGCGTTCGCATTGCCGAGCAGCTCGCGACGTTCGAGCTCGAGCCGTTCGCGTCGCGCCGCGGCTTCGGGCGAGGCGTGCGTGTTCGTTTCCCACCATGCTTCGGCCAGTGCGGTCTCGACCGGTCGGAGCTTTGACTCGAGCAGCTCGATGAGGCGTTCGGCGTCCGACACGATCGAAGAGTCTACGGGTGCTTGTCGAACGGCTTCGTGCCTACGGCGATGAGCAGCTGGTCGACGCGCGTGATCGGGTCCGGCAAGGCCGACTGTGCCGTCTCGATGACGCTCTGCCGGAAGAGTTGCCACTGCGTGTCATCGAGCGCGTCGCGGACGTACCGGCCGCGGAAGCTTGTCTCATACCCCGTGAGCATGTCCCGCTGAGTGACCTCGCGCCTGTAGGTCCGCGCGTGCAGCTCGACCGCGCGGAGCCCGCCGCCCTCGAGAGCGCCGCGGAGGTGTGCGGGATCGTTGAACCATTCCTCCCATGGGATCGCGGCCTCGATGTCGTCGGCGTCGATGTCGACGAAGCGCTCGGCCACTGCGCGCCAGATGGCCGAGAACTCGCGCTGGGCGTTGTCGTCGATGGGTTCGTCGTCGAGGGATCCCCACGCGGTCACGCCGAGCCTGCCTCCGGCGCGCAGGACTCTGACCATGTCGATGAGTGCGCCTTCGTAGCGGTCGAAGTGGGACAACACGAGGTTCGCGAGCACCGCGTGGAACGCGCGGGCGAGGAACGGAAGCCCGGGCGTCTCGGCGGCGACGAGAGCAATCGGCGCTTTCGAGCCGGCGACCATCAGCATGCGGACCGACGGATCGTTCACTACGACTGCGCCGTCGCGACCGACCTTGTGCACCGCTTCGATCGCGGCAACTCCTGTGCCCGTACCGACGTCGAGCACGGTCGCGCCCGCCGAGAGCCTGACGAGCTCGACAAGGTCGCGGGCGACGGGTTCGAAAGCGGGACGCCACACGCGGTCGTAGTCGGCTGCGACCGAGTCGTACGACTGCCATCCGTGACCGGCCACCGCGCCCGACGGTACTGGGGCATCCGCGACATTGACGTGGTGCCAGCCTACGTTGGGCGCATGACAACCGTGACGGAGGATCTGAAGGCCCTCACGGACGGCGAGTTGTTCGATCGGTTATCGGCGGCGATCCGGGCACTCCCGCCATTCAGCGATCCGGATGGCGAGGCGCGGCAACGCGCCTGGGACGACATGCGCCGATACCACGACGAGCTCGCTCGCCGGTACGGCACGAAATAGCGTTACCGCGTTCCCCTTCGGGGCCCTGACGTCTAGCGCGACCGGTTCGGGCGGGCCGCTCTCTCCGCTGCCGCCGCGGGCGTCGACGTGGGGGTCGTGGGGGTGGTGGCCGGCGCCGGCGCCACCTGCAGCAACGGCACGAGGCCCGGCACGAGCTGTTCGGCCACGTACCGGGCGCCGTCCGGCGCGAAGTGGCTGCCGTCCGGCCGCAGGCGGATGCCGTTGACGATCTCCGGGCACGGCGGCCCTCCGGGACACACGATCGGCATGAGGTCGATCACGCTCGTCGTGTCGGGATGCCGCGCCGCCTGCGCCGCGAGCAGCTGATCGAGTACTGGCAGTCGCTTGAGGCGCGAGGAGTACCCGTACTGCGGTAGCCAGCCGTGCGCCAGCGGCTGCGCCGGCATGAGCAGCACGAGGCGGGCTCCGGTCGCTTGCAGCCGCGTCGCAGTCTGCTCGAACAGCTGCTCGAACACAGGGTCGGCCTCGGGCGCGCCGAGCTGCAAAATGTTGCCGTCGACGATCCGGTCGGTGAGCTCCCAGTTGCTGAGCCATATCACGAGATCGGGACGGAGACTGCTCAGTGTCTCATCCTGAAGCTTGGGGACGTTCTCGTCACAGGCTGTGCCGTAGCCGGGCATGGGCGAGCCATTCGGCAGCGCCGGCAAGCCGCGCAGCGTTCCGCAGCCCGGATACGCCGCGATCGACAGCTCGATGCCGTGCGCGAAGGCAACCTGCTTGAGGCCGTCGTACAGGCTCACCGCGAGCGAGTCGCCGACGAGCAGCACCCGCGGCGCCCGCGTCGCGACGGGCTGGCTCTGATCTCCGACTGTGTGACTGTTGATGACCTTCTTGGCCGACGCGCGGTAGTAGTCGGGAAGCGGCGCCGCGCCCAGCGTCGCGAAGATCACGACCACTGCGGTCACGGCGAACGCCGCCGGGGACGCCACCAGAGCGAACCGGCCTCGCAGAGCTCGGCGCTCCTGGATGGGAAGCTCGACGATGTAGAAGGACAGCGTCGCGAGGACGAGCGTGAGGGTGACGCGCAACACCGTCAGTGAGGCGCCGTCGAGACCGGTCCGGTCCGGCGACACGACGACGATCACCGGCCAATGCCAGAGGTAGATCCCGTACGAGATCCGGCCGAGCCACACGATCGGGCCGAGTGACAACACCCGCCGCCACGGCGTGCTCTCCGGCTGGGTGACCGACGCGATGACGGCCGCCACGGCGAGCCCGAACACCGCATACCCGCCCGTGTACATCCAGGCGTCGGTGTCTGCGACCCGGGTGAACGCCCACAGGACGTACAACCCGCCCACCACTCCCAGCGTGTGCGTCGCGCTGATAGCCGACAGGCGCCGGGGTCGGAACCGCGCGAGCAGGATCGCGAGCAGCGCGCCGATGAGCAGGAGCTGGGCGCGCGCGTCGGTTCCGTAGTACGCGCGGGACGGGTCGGCTGAGTCGTAGAGGCGCGCCATCGTCACGGCCGACGCGATCGCACCGACGACGCACACAGCCGCGAGCAGGGCCCGCCGTCCCCGCGCCAGCCGCAAGCAGGCGAGCGTGACGAGCGGCCAGACGAGGTAGAACTGCTCTTCGATCGCGAGGCTCCATGTGTGCCGGAGCGGTGAGGCGTCGGTGAAGAGGGCGAAGTACGACTGTCCGGAGTGGATGAAGTTCCAGTTGGCGCCGTAGCAGAGCGTGCTGATCATGTCGCCGCGCAAGCTGCCGAGCTGCACAGGCCGCGCCTGCCACGTCGCGTAGGCGGCGACCGCGAGCAGCACGAGGATGAGCGCGGGGAGAAGTCGCCGCGCGCGCCGCGCCCAGAAGGCGGTGAGCGACAGCGTCCGCATCCTGTCCCACTCGGTGAGCAGCAGCGAGGTGATGAGGAACCCGGAGAGGACGAAGAACGCGTCGACGCCGAGAAAGCCACCCGACGCCCAGCCGGCATCGAGGTGATACGCGACCACTGCCGCGACCGCGAGTGCCCGGAGCCCGTCCAAGGACGGCTGGTATTTCCACCGTGCCGTGCTCGCCACGTTGCCCCCCGAGCCGTGCCGCCGCGGACCGGTCTTTCTCCGCAAATCGGACTGGCGGATGCTAGCCCGTCGAGAGCCCGCACCCCTGCAAGCAGCCGTCGGTGAGCGCGATATGGCGCCTTGCTTACGAGGCCCGTGCGGCCCGGGGCGCGACCTGTTCGCAGAAGCGTCGCGAGGCCGGCTCGAGGCGCGCCATGCCGCTGAAGTCGAGCGTGCCACGACCATCCGGGGTCCCGGCGACCGTGATCGGCCCGGGATTGAGCGCGTACGTCGAGCCGAGCACCGATTTGCCGTCTAGCTGCACACCCAAGTTCGCGAGCGCGGCGTCGTAGTCGATCTCGAGATTCGTCGGGTGACCGGGCTCGATGGTGTTCGCGGGGCCTGTGACATCGCGCGTGAGCCCCGGCGACGAGAACCACACGCGGACGCGGTCCCCGCTCAGGTACTCAACGCCGACGCGGTCTGGCCACTCAGCCGGTCCGGCCGTCAGGAGCGTTTCGCGCGTCCCGGCAGGCTGCTTCCTGAAGGCCACCTTCAGCGGGAAGTGGCCGGTCGCGGGCGTCCGCTCGACCGGCTGCCACGCCTTACCGTCCGACCAGTAGACGCCGTCGCAGCGACCGACGACGAACAGGGTGCCGCTCGGTAGCGCGTCCGGCAGCCTCGCACCCGCGCGCACCGCCGGTGACGTACGGCCCGGCAGCTTCGGATCGAAGTCGTACTGGAACCGCACGAAGGCGGCCCGTTCCGACTCTGTCGCGAACGGGCTGTACTCGCGCTGGTAGAGGATCGCCAGGCCGAAATTGACCCAGAGCGACGCGGCGGCGAGCAACGCGAACCCGACCACGGCCGCGCGCGTGACGGCTTTCTTGGTCGACCGCGTCTCGGCGCGACGCAGGAGCGCGTGCAGGCCGGCGGCAGCGAGGAGGACGAGGAGGGGGAGGAAGTCGGAGATGTAGCGCTGGTTGATGAACGGGATCGTGATGGCCCCGATCCCGCCGGCGAAGCCGCCGAGGACGGGAACCCGTAGCGCGGCGAGGCGCGTCTCGGGGTCGTGCCGCGGACGGAACACCGCGACGAGACCGACGACGCTCAGAACAAAGAGCAACGGCATCGATGCCGGGATGCTCGAAGACGGGTCGCGAACCGCGAACTTCACGCTGCCGACGAGCGTGGCCGGGGCTGGGAAGGTCACCCACGGGACGAGCCGGTCGAGGCCGAGCGCATCGGGTCGCAGCATGGCGACGACGTTCGTCGGTACGAACTTGAAGCCGAAGAGCTTGCCGCCGTTGTGTGTGAACACGTCCTTGCGAACCGGGTCGGTGAACGTCGCGAGCTGCCTCGTGATGGGCAGGTTCCATGGATGGCCGAACTTCACCCAGTTCACGTACATGTAGAACACGACGGGAACGGCGATGGCGACGGCGAGCGGGACGAGGTACCCGCGGTTGGCGTGCTCGTCGCCCAGACCCAGCCACCGCACCGGCCGCTCCAGGGCCGGTCGTCGCAATCGTCCGGCCACCATCGTGACGAGCCGGCCGAGTAGGACGAGGCCGAGAGCGATGATTGGGCCGATCCCGACCGAGCCGCGGGAGAGCAGTGCGAGACCGCTCAAGACTCCGGCCCACGCAAGCGCGCGCCGGTTGGCGCGCACGACGAAATCGAGGATCGCCGAGTATGCGGCCACCGCAAGTGCCGCCCCCCAGAGCTCCACCTCGTGGTAGATGACGGGCCGGCCGGCGAGGAACATCACCACCGAGCCGGCTGCCACGACGAGCACGAAGATCGCGATCGCCCACCGCTCGAGCCGCGCGACCGGCCGGTCGCCGCAAGCCAGCTCGCGCACGCGCCACATCAGGCGGCTTGTCCCGGCGAGCAGCACCACGAATGCGGCCAGCATCGACAGCTGGGTCAGGCGACCGTCGAGCCGATCCGTCACCGCGGCGATGGGCAGACGGAGAAAGGCCGGCCACGGCCCGTGGTACATGTACGTCTTGCCGTCGATGAGAAAGGCCTCGAACGCGAGTTTGCTGACGGGCACATCCCAGTGGCCCTCGAGCAGCCGATGCGCTTGCGCGTCGTACAAGCCGCTCAGCAGCCCTTCGTGGAGAAGGTCGAGGCGCCCGATCGCGAGCATCCATGTGAATCCGACCGCGCCGACAGCCCCGCCGAGCGCGCACGCTCGATAGACGTGCCGCCGGGCCGCGTCGGTATCGATGCTCACGAGCGGGACGTTACGCGGACGACCGCTGGCTCGGCGGGCGCGGGCGCCTCATCGCGACCACGTAGAGGCCCAACGCGATGAAGAGCACGACGCGGAAGCCGTACGTCATCGCGAGAATGCCCGAGAGGGCAGCGCCGACGACGGACGCGAAGCGGTTCAGGGCCAGTTCAGTCGCTCATCAGTCAGTCGTGGGAGGCTGAACTGATAGAACATGGCGCCACGAGCACTGAGCCGGCGCCCGACTGCCGCGCACACTTTGAAGACTTGAATCCGATGAGCGCTCCGGTCGGCGTCGCTCGGCGAACAAGTCGCGACACGTTGTTGCGAGCCGGGGGCGAGGCTGCTGTGGTTCTCATTGCAGCGTTCGCCGCCGCGGTTGCGACGACCTGGCCGCTCGTACTCCACCTCGGATCGTACGTGCACAATGGGATCGATTCACCTTTCCAGGCATGGACGATCGACCACGTCCAATGGGCCGTGACCGGCCACGGGTCGCTGTGGGACGCCAACATCTTCCACCCGAACCGTCACACCCTCGCCTACTCGGACAGCCTGATCGGGGTCGCGGTTCCGCTCCTGCCGTTGCGCTGGCTGGGCCTCAATCCCATTGCGCAGCTCAACATGGCCCTGCTCATCGGGCTCACTGCGTCCGCAGCCAGCGGCTACCTGTTGGGGCGCGTCGTCAGCGGGCGGCGGGCGGTCGGTGCGCTGACCGCCGTGGCGTTCGCATTCGGCCCCTTCGAGGACGTCTCGACCGGGCACGTCCACGGAACGGTCCATGCCGGCGTCGCGCTCGCCGCCACCGGTGCTTGGTGGCTCGCCGATCGCGTGCAGCGACACGCGAGCCTCGTCGCGCCGCTCGCGTTACTCGTGGGATCAGTCGTATGGCAGATGTCCGTGTCCTTCTACCCCGGTGCATATGCAGTGGTCGCCGTGCTCCTTGTGCTCGTTGTCCGGGCCCGTGATCTCGGCCGGCGGGGACTGCTCGCATCCGCCGGCGGTTTGGTGGCCTGTGGGGCGGCGACGCTGATCCTGATGATCCCGTACATCCAGGTGGTGCGGGAGGGACGACCGTTCGCGCAGTCCACCGGGAGCGTGGCAGGCCTCGGAGCCAACTTCACCGCCGTCAACGAGCGACTCGCGCTGTGGGGCGGGATCCTGGGAAATGACAGGGTGCTGGCACCGGCCTTTCCCGGCGTCGCGCTGCTCCTTCTCGCCGCCGTCGGCCTCGTGTTCGGTTTGCGGTCGGCGGGACGGCAACACCGGACCGCGACGACCGGTCTGGTGTTCGTTGTCATTGGGGCGTTCCTCGCGCTCGGCACGGCTTCACACGGGTGGCGGTCGTATTCTCCGTACCGGGTCTTCTTCGAGTTCGTCCCGGGATTCTCGGCGCTTCGCGCTACATATCGCGCCTGGATCATCGGCCTGATCGGGCTCGGGCTCTTGGCCGGGCTCGGCTGCGTGGGGCTCGGCCGCTGGCTCGCGGCGCGAGAACGGACGAAGACCGTCGGCGTCGCGGTGGTCGCGGCCGTAGTAGCCCTGGCTGTCCTCATAGAAGGGTTCGGGTCGTGGGGCGATCGCCCGCGGGCTGCGGTGTCGAAGGTCGACCGCGCGCTCGAGCGGGAACCGCGATCCGGGGGCGTGTTGTACCTGCCCGCGCTGGTGCAGTCGGGACCCCTGGCGGCGGCGACGACGTTCGGTCAGGTCGAGAACGTGTTCGGGACCACCGCGCATCACCGGGACACACCGAACGGGTACTCGGGCCTGGCGCCGCGAGAGTTTCGGAGCTTGTCGGCTCGAATGCGTGCGCTTCCATCGTCACGCGCGCTGGACGAGCTGCGATCCCTCGGGGTTCGCTTCGTGGTCGTGCGCGGCTCGGTCGGAGGCACTCCCTGGGAGCAGCTCCTCGACCCGCCACGAGCCGCGCCGCTCCGACTCGTGGGTCACTACGGAAGCGACGTGCTCTACGAAGTGCCTTCGCGTTAGCCCGCGTGAGTATTGGCGCAGGCCCATGTGGGCATGGGGACTACTTGAACCAGATGCGCTGGTAGGAGCGGCTCTCGGGGTGGAGGAGCAGCGCGACGAGCGCGCCGTCGAACAACAGCGTGATGATCACCGGGAACTCGAACACGCTGAACCCGTAGTAAGCCAGCAGAAAGATGAGCTGGAGGATCGCAGCGACAACCGCAACCGCGTAGGCCCACTTCCACTCGTTGGCGATGCCGTACCCCCCGACGGCCAGCGCCACGACCATGAGTAACCCGGGAAGGCTGAAGACCGAAAGCAGGACGAAGACGGCGTTGACGTAGAGGAGCAGCGTGCCCAGGACGAGGGTCTGGGGCTGCGCCTGGTTCACGAACTTCCGCTGGTTCACCAGCCCATTGTGCCGCATGCCGGCGCTCGTCGGGGGATCACGCCTGAGATACGCACCGTCAGACCGTGCGCTCGTACGCCCGGTCCACGCGCGAGGTCGTGAACCCGAGCGAAGCGTAGAGACCCACGGCCTTCTGGTTGGCGGCGTCGACGAAGAGCATGCCCGTCCGCACGCCCCGGTCGGCGAGCGATGCGAGCCCGGCAACGACGAGCGGCTTCCCCAGTCCGAGGCCGGTGCGCGACGGGTCGACGCCGATGACGAAGATCTCTCCCAGCTCCGGGTCGTTGGTCGTGGGCGGGTGGACCTTGGTCCAGCAGAACCCGGCGAGCCCGTCGGCGTCGAAGACGAGGAGAAAGCCCTTGGGATCGAACCAGGGCTCGGCTAGGCGTCGCCGGAGCGTGTCCTCGGTCCAGCCGCCCTGCTCGGGGTGGTTGGCAAAAGCGCGGTTGTTCACCTGCAGCCAGGCGGTGTCGTCCCGGCCGGGCACGAACGGGCGCACCTCGACGCCCGGCGGCCACTCGGGCCGCTCGGCCAAGGGGAGCGCGACGCGCTGTTGGAGAAGGTCGCGCTGGTGACGGAACCCCGCCCGCTCGGCGGCGCGGTCGTCGGGCTCGTCGGGTTGCACGATCCAGAGCACGACGAGACCGCCTCCCTCCCCGGCAATGTACGCGGTCGCGCGGTCGAGCAGTGCGAGCTCGACGTCGTCGCTTGGATACTCGGGATGTACGACCACACCGACGGCCCGGTGCGGAGGGGAGACGTTGTCGCCGCGGTACACGTGCGCGTAGCCGACGGGGCGATCGTCGTCGACGGCGAGGACGCCGGCCGTTCCGTGTTGCGGCGCGCTGTCGAGGTCGCGCCAGACAGCTTCGCCGAGTGACGCGTAACCGTCCTCCGCTTCGGCCTCGTCGTGCAGCCGGGTCACGATCACGAGTTCCGCTGGCGTGACGGGCTGCAGCAGACGCGTCTGGATCACCGTCTGCGCAGGCTACTTCCGCGCCCGCGATATGTTCGGCCGATGGCCCGGCCGCGAGGGGCGAAGCAGCGCGCGGCAGAAGTCATCAAGCGTCTCGCCGAGGAGTACCCGGGCACGGCGAAGGAGCTGTGCGCGCTCGACTTCGAGAACCCGTACCAGCTCCTCGTGGCGACGATCTTGTCCGCGCAGACCACCGACGAGACCGTCAACAAGGTCACCCCCGCGCTCTTCGAGCGCTGCCCGACGCCAGCCGACCTCGCGCACGCCAACCCCGAGGAGGTCGAGCAGCTCATCCACCCGACCGGGTTCTTCCGGTCGAAGGCCAAGAGCCTCATCGGCATGGCGCGGGCGCTCGAGGAGCGCTTCGGTGGCGAGGTGCCGCGCGACCTCGAGGACCTGGTGACGCTGCCCGGCGTCGGTCGCAAGACGGGCAACGTGGTCCGGTCGGTCGCGTTCGGGCTGCCGGGCCTGCCCGTCGACACGCACGTCGCCCGCCTCGTCCGGCGGCTAAAGCTCACGAACGAGACCGACCCGGTGAAGATCGAGCTCGACCTGAACGGCATCGTGCCGCCCGAGGAGCAAGGAGCGCTGTCGCTGCGGCTGATCCTGCACGGACGGCGTGTATGCACCGCCCGCAAGCCGCGCTGCGACATCTGCGTCCTCAACGACATCTGCCCGTCGGCGTTCAAGGTCTGAGCGCGGGAGGCCCGATGCGTCCCTGAGGGACGCCAGGCGTTGTGCTCCAGAGCCCGGACACGCCGTCGCGCATCATGCTGCCGATGGTGCCGCTCCGAGGTGTGCAGCTCGGGCCACCGCTGCCGTTGTGGCGCGCGGGAAGCCGTGCGCTGCGTCGCGCAACCGGGCTGAGGCGCCGCAGCCCTTAGCATCTGCGCGGTGGACATCGAGCTGCGCGTCCCGCGCCCCGACGACGTCGACGACGTCTTCGCGGTCTGCAGCGAAGCGTTCACCAGCCCGCCCGAACGCCGCGAAACGTGGACGGCCACCAGGCGGATGGACGATTTCCTCGGCGCGTGGGCAGGCGAAGATCTCGTCGCCACCACCGAAGTCATACCGGTCGGTCAGTTCTTCGGCGGCCGGTCGGTTCCCATGGGCGCGGTGGCGTCGGTCGCGGTGCGTCCCGATTATCGCGGCCGCGGGGTCGCGCCGAGACTGCTCGCCCTCGCCGTCGAGCGGATGCACGAACAGGGCTTGGTGATCAGCACGCTCCACCCGGCGACGACGCGCTTCTACCGCGACCTCGGATGGGAGATCGGCGGCGATTTCGGCGTGCGCCGCGTGCCGTGCGCGTCGCTCGCGGCGCTGCCGCCAGGCGAGCCCGAGTGCTTACGTCGCGGCGGCGCCGCCGCAGACTTCGACGCCGTCCGGGACTGCTACGAGCGTGTGGCGACGGGAATCAACGGCGCGGTCGACCGCAGTGACGCTCTCTGGCGTATCTACCAGCCCGCGCTCGACCATCAGCATCGGTACTTGTACGTCTACGACGTCGACGGCCGGCTCGACGGCTATGTCGTCTACGACCAGGCCCAAGCGGGCAGGCAGTGGGGCTTCCGTATCACCGTGCACGAGCTCGTCGCGGCCGACGCCCGCGCCGCGGTGACGCTGTGGCGGCACCTCGGCTCGCATTCGGCGCAGGTCGACACCGTCACCGTGCTCGCGATGCCGCTTGACGCGCTCACGCTGCTCCTCCCGGAGCAGGTGATCGAGGTCGTCGGGGCCAACAACTGGATGACCCGGATCGTCGACGCCGCCGGCGCGATCGCGGCCCGGGGCTACCCGCCGGGCGCGCGCGCCGAGGTGCACGTCCAGCTGGCCGACCGGCTCGCGCCCTGGAACGACGGTCGGTTCGTGCTCCGCATCGAAGACGGGGAGGGGAAGTTGAGCCCGGGAGGCACCGGCGACGTGCAGCTCTCGATCAACGCCCTCGCCTCGCTCTACACCGGCTGGGGGTCGGCGCGGGCCCTCGCGGACGCGGGCCTCATCCACCACGCCGGCGATCGGGAGCTCGGCATGCTCGGTGCCGCCTTCGCCGGCCCGCGGCCCTACCTGTTCGACAACTACTGAGAACGCACGCATCGAGAAGTCCGGCCGAAAGACCCTATTCCGGAGATTTGCACCGGTATAGGTTCGACCCCCGTCGGAGAGCAGGAGGTCGGGATGTTTACGCGCGTACTCACGTTCACGGGAGCCAAGAACATCGACGACGGAGTCGCCTTTGTGCGCGACAACGCGGTGCCCGTACTCCAGCAGCACAAGGGCTACCGGGGCATCACCGCGAGTGCAGACCGCGACGGAGGTGTTCTTGGAGTTCTGTCGCTGTGGGAGACCGAGGCCGACCGCGACGCGTCCTTCGCGCCACTCGCCGAGCTACGCCGCCAGGGTCTCGACGTCGTCGGCGGAGAGCTCACCGTCGAGAGCTTCGAGCAACTGGTCGAGGAGGTCGCATCGCCGCCGACGGTGGGCTCGGCGCTCATGGTCACCCGGATCAGCATGGATCCTGCGAAGGTCGACGAGAACGTCGGCGTCTTCAAGAGCGAGATCCTGCCTCGAATCAAGGCGGCTCCCGGTTTCCGGGCCCTGCGGCACATGATCGACCTCAAGTCCGGCCGCGGGGCCGTCGGCTCCGCTTGGGCCGACCAAGACGCGATGAACAATGCAGCCGCCGAGGCGCAGAGTCGCCGCGACGAGGGTCGAGCGCGCGGCGTCAGCTTCGAGGGGGACAGCTACCGCGAGATCGTGTTCGCCGACATGCGATAGATAGGAGTTACGGCCTCACGAGCGGGCGAGGTCGTCGAGCGCGGCGATTGCTTTGTCGATTGCGCGGCGCCCGCTGATCAACGTGCGCTCGGCCGCGTAGAGGTCGGACGCGATCTGCGAATCCGGGGTGTCGTCGTACCGATCGGCGACGGCCTCGACGCGGCTCGCCAGCTCCTCGAGCTGCGAGCGCAGCGTGCTCAGCTCCGCGAGATCCGATGACGCGGACACGACTCCCAGCCTTCACGCTCGCAACCTGACCCGCCAATTCGTACGGAAATGCGCACATCGCTGGTTACGATGGCCTGTCGCCGATGCTCACCCGACTCGACCTTCGCGGTTCCGCCACTGACTTGGTCGCGGAACTGGTGCGGCCCGGGCCCGAGGACCCCGGTCCGGTCGCGGCCGTTCGCGAGATCATCGCCGACGTGCGCGCTCGCGGTGACGACGCGCTGCGCGAGCTGACCGAGCGGTTCGACGGCTGCCGGATCGACGACCTGCGTGTGCCGGAAAAGGAGATCCTCGCCGCCCTCGACGACGCGCCGGCGCCGTTCCGGGCCGCGCTCGACTACGCCCGCGTGGAGATCACTGCGTTCCACGAGGCGCAGCTCGGCGACGAGGTCTGTGTCGAACGGGACGGCGCGCTGCTGCGTGAGCTGGCGGTGCCGGTCGATCGCGCCGGGCTCTACGTCCCCGGTGGTCGCGCTGCCTACCCGTCCACCGTGCTCATGACCACGATTCCCGCCCGTGTCGCAGGCGTTCCCGAGATCGCCCTCTGTGTGCCGCCCGACGGCGACGGCCGGGTACCGGCCGCGACGCTGGCTGCCGCGGGGCTCGTCGGCGTGGACGAGGTGTACCGCGTGGGCGGCGCCCAGGCCATCGGCGCTCTTGCCTACGGGACCGCGACCATCCGTCCCGTCGACGTCATCGCCGGTCCGGGCAATGTCTACGTCACGCTGGCCAAGGGCGATGTCGTCGGCGTCGTGGGCATCGACGGGCTCGCCGGTCCTTCGGAGCTCGTCGTCGTGGCCGACGACACCGCCGCGCCCGCGTTCGCCGCCGCCGATCTCGTCGCCCAGGCCGAGCACGGCCCCGGCGGCGCTGCGATCCTCGTCACCTGGGACGAGCGCGTCGCCGACGCGGTCGACGCTGCGATCGAGCAGCTCGTCGCGAACGCGAACCGCCGGGCCGAGATCGACGCCACGCTCGCGTCGGGTGGCCGAATCGTCCTGGTCGACGGGCCTGAGACGGCGATCGCCGCCGCCAACACGATCGCGCCCGAGCACCTCGAGCTCATGACTGCCGTTTACGAGGAGCTCCTCCCGCAGGTGCGCAACGCGGGCGCCGTCTTCTGCGGACCGTGGTCGCCGGCCGTGGTCGGTGACTACGTGGCGGGGGTGAACCACGTGCTACCGACCGGGCGCACGGCCCGGTTCGCGAGCGCGTTACGCGTCGACACCTTCCGTAAGCACATCCATGTCGTCCGGTTCGACGAAACGGCCCTCGCGCGCGTCACGCCGCACGTCGAGGCGCTGGCCGAGGCGGAGGGCCTCGACGCGCACCGCCGTTCCATCGAGCTCCGAGGCACGCAAGGGTGAGCAGTCGCCTTCCGCCCCGCGACGACCTGCGAGGTCTCGAGGGCTATCACTCCGCGCAGATCGACGTGCCGGTCAGGTTGAACACGAACGAGAGCCCGTACCCGCCGCCGCCGGCGTTCGTCGATGCGTGGCTGGAGGCGCTGGCCACCACGCAGCTGAACCGATACCCCGACCGGGATGCCCACGAGCTGCGCGCCGCGCTCGCGGCGCTTCTCGGGCAGCCGGTCGAGCGGTTGTTCTGCGCCAACGGCTCGAACGAGGTTCTGCAGACGCTGCTGCTCACCTTCGGCGGCGCCGGTCGCGCGGCGATGGTGTTCGAGCCGACGTACGCGCTGCACTCCCACATCGCCCGCATCACTGGGACGCGTGTCGTGGTCGGGGAGCGGACCGCCGACTTCACCGTCGATCCCGCCGCCGCTCGCGCGCTGCTCGTCGAGCAACGCCCGGAGCTCGTCTTCCTGTGCAGCCCGAACAACCCGACGGGCACGGTCGAGCCCACGGCCACGATCGAGTCGATCGTCGACGCGACCGAGGGTTTGGTCGTCGTGGACGAGGCGTACGGCGAGTTCGCAGACCGCAGCGCCATGGAGCTGGTCGCCGACGACACCCCGCTCGTCGTGGTGCGCACGTACTCGAAGGTGTGGTCGATGGCGGCGCTGCGCCTCGGCTTCTGTGTCGCGCTGCCGTGGGTAGTGGAGGAGCTCTCGAAAGTCGTGCTCCCGTACCACTTGGCCGTGCCGACGCAGCTGGCGGGCGTGCTCGCCCTCCGGTATGGCGCCGAGATGGACGACCGGGTCGCGCTGCTCGTGAAAGAGCGTGAACGGCTCCGTACCGAGCTCGACGCGGTCGACGGTGTGACAGCGCTGCCGTCCGGCGCCAACTTCGTGCTCGTGCGTGTGCACGGCGACGGGCACGCCCTCTGGCAGAGCCTCGTCGATCGGGGCGTCCTGGTCCGTGACTTCTCGCGCTGGCCTCGACTGCACGACTGCCTGCGTGTCACGGTGGGGACACCCGAGGAGAACGAAGCGTTCCTGACGGCCCTCCGAGCAGCCCTCCGGGAGGTTCCCGCGGCATGAGCAACGCCCCGAGCCGAACCTCGCACCAGCACCGCGAGACGAAGGAGACCAAGATCGACCTGACGCTCGTCGTCGACGGGGCGGGCGAGGCGAGCGCGTCCACCGGCATCCCGTTCTTCGACCACATGCTGGAGCAGTTGGGCAAGCACGGCGGGTGGGACCTGCACATCGACGCCGAGGGCGACCTCGAGATCGACACCCACCACACCATCGAGGACGTCG
>DASPXI010000052.1:0-9834 GCA_035637335.1 Acidimicrobiia bacterium | reverse complement strand
TACTGGACGAGGTTGTAGACGAACGAGTCGTAGTTGTCGATCACCAGCACGCGGGGCGAGGCCACGACGTCACGCTAACGCTGCGCCGCGTGTCGAGCCGGCGGGTTTGCCGGGTACGCTCCCGCGCTGACCCGAGGAGAGAGATGCCCCGCTCCAAGAGCAAGCGGTCGCGCTACACGCCGCCCCCGCAGAAGAAGGCGCCCCGCAGCAAGCTGTGGGTGCCGGCGACGATGTTCACGATGCTCATCACCGGGGTGATCGTGATCGTGCTCAACTACCTCCAGTTGCTCCCCGGCGGTGAGGCCGAGAACCGCTACCTCTTCGTCGGCCTCGGCCTGTTCACGGGCGGGGCGATCCTGTCGACCCAGTTCCGGTAGCCGCGGCGGCGAGCGGACCGGGCAAATGGCAGGTGTGTAATTCCTCACGGGGTTTTCCACAGTCTGTGGACGAAACCGGGGAAATTTGTCCAGCTCGGGACCTTGGGCCTTAGACCCGGACCATGTCCTCCCGGCAGTGGCGAGGCGGCTCGGGCTCGTCTCCCGACGCCGCGGTCATCACCACCGTGGTGCCGCACACCGTGCAGCGGAACTCGACCTCGACCGGCCGCAACTGCGAGGGGTCAGGCTCGGGCTCCGGCTCGACCTTGAACTTCCGCAACAGCGCGGCCCCGATCACATAGATCGTCAGGGCACCGACCAGGCCGATCACCACACGGAGAATCGTGCCAACCACGGCCCCATTCTCCTCCCCAAATGGCAACGCCTGATCATCGAGCGAACTGTCCGAGTCCGCGGCAGATGCGGTCTGGTGCCGGTCCCGCCAGCGAGCTTGTTAGCCCAGGCGCTCGATGATCATGGCGTTGGCCATGCCGCCCCCTTCGCACATGACCTGGAGGCCCCAGCGGCCGGCGCTGCGCTCGAGCTCGTTCACGAGGGTGGCCGTGAGGCGAGCGCCCGAGCATCCGAGGGGGTGGCCGATGGCGATCGCGCCGCCGTTCACGTTGACCTTGGTCATGTCCGGGTGGTGCTCCTTCTCCCAGGCCAGCACCACCGACGCGAACGCCTCGTTGATCTCGACGAGGTCCATCTGATCGAGGGTCATCTTCGCTCGCTCGAGCACCTTGGCCGTCGCAGGGATCGGCCCCGTCAGCATCATGATCGGATCGACGCCGGCCAGTGCGAAGGAGTGGAAGCGCGCTCTCGGTGTCAACCCGAGTCGGCTCGCCGCCTCTTCGCTCGTGACGAGCATGGCGGCGGCGCCGTCGCTGATCTGCGACGAGTTCCCGGCGGTCACCACACCGTCGGGCTTGAACGCAGGCTTGAGGGTGGCGAGCTTCTCGAGCGAGGTGTCGGCGCGAATGCCTTCGTCGCGATCGAAGAGTTTCGTGCCGTCCTCACTCGTGACCTCGACGGGGACGATCTCGCGCTCGAAGCGTCCCTCCTCGGTGGCGCGAGTCGCACGGCGGTGCGACTCCAGCGAGAAGCGGTCGTTGTCCTCGCGAGAGAGGTTCCACTTCTCGGCGATGAGCTCGGCCGAGATGCCCTGCGGTACCAATCCGCCGCGCTCCTGGTAGCGGGAGAGCACCTTGGGCCCGAAGGGAAGACTGCCGGGCTTGATCGACTCGCCCATGGGCACCCGCGTCATGCTCTCGACGCCGGCGGCGATCACGACGTCGTACGCACCGGCCATGACTCCTTGCGCCGCGAAGTGCGCCGCTTGTTGTGACGATCCGCACTGCCGGTCGATGCTCGTGCCGACCACCGACTCGGGAAAGCCGGCTGCCAGGGCGGCGTTCCGCCCGATGTTGACTGCCTGGTCGCCGACCTGCATGACGCAGCCCATGATCACGTCCTCGACGATCTCAGGGTCGAGGTCGTTGCGTGTGACGAGCGCGTCCAGGGTCAACGCCGCCAGGTCGACGGGGTGGACGTCCTTGAGAGCGCCGTTCCGCCGTCCCTGCGGAGTACGGACGGCGTCCACGATGACAGCCGTGGGCATGAGAGGCCTCCTGTCGGCTACTAGACCAACCGGTCAACAGTACCGCTGCGGGCTACATTCCGGGCCCGTGCCCCGCGACATGGACCGGTCCTTCGGCGACGGCGGGATGGCGCTCCTCGGTCAGCTCGGCGTGTCGTTCGACGCGTACGGAGAGGGCTGGGCGACCGCGGCGTGGGTGCCGACCGAGCTCGCCTGCAACCCTGCGGGCGCGGTGCATGGTGGCGTGTACGGCGTCGTCCACGATGCGGCGATGAATTTCGCTACGAACGCCGCCCTCGAGTCCGGCGACCGCGCCGCCACGCTCGAGCTCAAGTACTCGATGATGCGGTCAGCCCGTGCGGGCGACGAGCTCAGCGTGCGAGGCGAGGTGGTACGGCTTGCACGTCAGGTCGCCTACCTCGAGACGGCGATCCGCGACGCCGACGGCAGGTACGTGTCGAAGGGGACGGGCACGTTCCTCGTCCGGCGCAAGGAGCACGAATCGTGACGCGAGCGAGCACGCCGGCGGCGACCGTCAGGCGACGGCCGCCCCGGTTGCCACTGGCATGGTGAACGAGAACGTGGTGCCACGGCCGGGCTCGCTCTCGACCCAGATCCGGCCACCATGCAGTTCCGTGAAGCGCTGCGCGATCGTGAGGCCGATGCCCGTTCCGCGTCCGCGATCCCCATTCGAGGACTGGTAGAAGCGATCGAAGATGCGGTCCTGATCCTCGAGGGCGATGCCCACGCCCTCGTCGCTGACGGACACGACGACCTCCTGGCCGTGCGGTCGGGCCCGCACGAGCACGCGACTCCCCGCAGGCGAGAACTTCACTGCGTTGGTCAGCAGGTTCACGAGCACGTGGTTGAACGCGTCGGCGTCGGCGTCGACGGTGAGCCCGTCTGGCACGTCGACCTCTGTCGCGTGGTCGGCGACCACCGGGGCGAGGCTGCGCAGCGCGCCGTCGACTGCGTCGCGCACGCCCAACTCCACGGGCACGATGTCGATCGGACCAGTGTCGCTGCGGGCGAACTCCATGAGCTGGCTCACGAGCCGGCCCAGCTCGTCGGCGTTCGACGACGCACGGGTCAGCAGCTCGCGACGACGCTCGTCGGGAAGACGCTCCCAGTGCAGCAGCACCGTGTCGACGAACCCCTTCACCGCCGTGAGTGGGGTGCGCAGCTCGTGCGAAACCAGCGCGAGAAACTCGCTCTTCTCCTTGTCGGTTTCGGCGAGCTTCTTCGCTGCGGCGCGCTTGTGCTCGGAAGCGCGCGCCCACTGGTCGAGCAGCTCCCGCTGCCGGCGGCGGTAGCGCGGGAGGTACGGGGCAGCGCCCACGACCACGCCGAGGCCGAGCGCCAGGGTGAGCGCGCTCACCAGCGTGAGCGGCTCCGTGACCGTGCTCGCGACCGCCGAGCCGAACGTCTGACCACCACCGCTGGAGCCGCCACGGCCGCCGGCGCGGTTGCTCGTGTCGCCGGCGGCGCCGGGTGACCCCGCGCCGGACGGGGAGGCGGACCCCGGCGGAGCCGTGGCGTCACCGGGCGTTGACCCCTCGGACGGCGATGCCGTTCCCGCTCCCGGCGTCGCTGCCGACGGCGGCGCGCCCGAACCGCCCGTCGAGCTCCCAGAGCCGGCCGCACCGCCCGAGGGCGCGCCGGACGCATCGGGAACGCCCGGCACGCTCGGGACGCCCGAATCGCCACCGACGGTCTGTCCGGGTACGTGCACGTCGATGCCGAGACCGGGCACGGTGACGTCGACCGGCGGCGTGGTGACCGGAGGCAGCGAGGGCGGCGGAGGAACCTGGGCGTGGGCGGCCGACACCGCGAACACGCCCGCGCCCGCCAACCCGGCCACCGCGAGCGCCCGGCGCGCGGCGCTGATACCCGTCACGTCGCCACCTCCGCCCGCTCTGCATCCGGCGCAGAAGCGTCCCCGGCCGGCATCGTGACGAAGAAGGTCGAGCCCACACCGGGCATGCTCTCGACGCGAATCCGCCCACGCTGCATCTCCGTGAACTGCTTGGCGATGGTGAGCCCGATCCCCGTTCCGCGACGCGTCAGCACGTTCGACGGAGACTGGTAGAAGCGGTCGAAGATCCGATCCTGCTCGTCGAGCGCGATGCCCGCCCCGTGGTCGGCGACCGACAGGACCACCTCGGCGTTGGCGGGTTCTGCGCGGACGGTGATCGGCGCACCTGACGGCGAGAACTTCGCCGCGTTCGTGAGCAAGTTCATCAGCACCTGGCCGAACGCATTTGCGTCGGCGAGCACGACCGCCCCGTCCGCGTCGACGTCGACGCGATGGTCCGCGAGCGCGGGACCCAGGTCGTCGAGCACACGGGTCACGACGTCCGAAACGAGGATCGGCCGAGGGGAAAGCCGAGTGCGCGCGGCGTCGAGTCGCGAGAAGTCAAGGAGCTGCCCGACGAGGCGGTTGAGCTCGTCGGCATTGGCGGACGCCCGGTCGAGAAGCTCGCGCCGGCGATCGTCTGGCAGCTGGTTCCAGTGCAGCAGCACGGTGTCGACGAACCCCTTGACGGCCGTCAGCGGTGTGCGCAGCTCGTGCGATACGAGCGCGAGGAACTCACCCTTCGCTCTCGCAGCCTCGGCAATGCTCAGCCCCGCTGTCCGCTCTCGGTCGTAGGCGCGGGCGCGCACGACGATCCGGGATGCCCGTTCCGCGTAGGCCTCGAGAAACGTCAGGTCGTCCCTGCGGGGACGGCCCGGCCGGGCGAACGCGGCCACCACGACGCCGATCACCTCGCCACCGAGCCGCAGCGGCGCTACGACCAGCTTCCGGCAACCGAGTCCCCGTAGGGTTCGCGCCCACGGGGTGGACCAGTCTGCGAATCGAGAATCGTTGTGGAGGTCCGCCACGACGAGCGCCGTTCGGCCGACGCGCCCGACCAGCGGACTGGCGCTGCCCACTTCGAGCTCGACCCGGGTGAGCCACTCAACCTCGGATGGTGTCAGCGTCGACGGCACCGTGGCGCGCGCCGCGACCGAGACGCTCTCGGCGTCGCGCAGCATCACACCCGCGACCGTCGCCGCGACGTTCTGTCCGATCGACGCTGCGATCGAATCGAGCGTGGCCGCGAGGTCGGGTTGCGACTCGACGGCGCCGAGCACGTCATGGAGCCGAGCGAGCGCGGCTGTGGTTCGTCGGCGCTCAGCCGTGAGCCGATCGACGATGACGACGAGCAACGGCAGCAGCACGGCGAAGGCGACGAGCGTCGCCCCGTCGACCTGGTCGGATTCCGGTGCCAGGAAGTTCGCCACGACCGCGGCGGACACCGCTCCTGCCGACAGCCACAGGCCGAGCTTGAGCCCGCCCACGTACGTGGTGAACGCAGCGCCGAGAATGAACAAGACGAGTCCCGCTTCGAGCGTTCGAGGGATCGCGATGATGACCACCGTGATCGCGAGCAGCCCGAGGACCGGTGTGAGCACGCGTGCCGGGAAGCCTGGACGGCGGGCCGCGATCGTCTCGAACACCCACGACCCAACGGCGTACGCGATCGCGGCGGCAGAGAGCCTGAGGCCTTCGGAGCGGGTGACGCCGGGCGCGAAGGGAAGCGCGGCGGGGACCGCCAGGCCGAGCCCCAGGCGGAGGTGCCGTGCCGTCCCCTTCGGTGTGGTGCCGGTCATGAGAGTCCTGTCCGAACGTATCCCCCGCCCGCGGCGACGTCCTCGGTCGCCCAGCCCCCCCCGAAGGGGTGGGTGACAACTCATTGTGTGACCAGGCCTACCCCGGGAACATGGCCCGATCTGGCCGTTTTCGCCCGGGCGGCAGGCTAGTCCCTTCGGGCTCTGCACTGGGGGGTCACACCCTTTGCGCTTTGCGCACAAGGACGGCGAGCTACTGAAGTTCGAACCCATGGCCCCGCCTCCGGTCCAGGTCGCGCGCGAGCCGCGCAGCAAGCGGATCCGGGGCGGGTTCGTGCTCGAGGCGGCGGCCGTCTGGGGGCTCTACCAGCTCTACCGCTGGGCGCGGAACGCCGTCGCCGGGTCGGCGTCCGACGCCTTCCGCAACGCGAAGCAGGTCATCGACTGGGAGGAGCGGCTCCGGATCTACCACGAACGCACCCTCCAAGAGTGGTTCCTGCCGTACCGGTGGTTCATCGGTGTGTGGAACGTCTGGTACGGGACGGCACACTTCGTGGGCCCGGTGGTCACGCTCGTCGCGCTGTACCACTTCGATCCCCGCCGCTACGTGCGGTGGCGAAACACGTTCCTGTGGATGCTGGCGCTCGGACTGGTCGGCTTCTGGCTGTACCCGCTCATGCCGCCGAGGCTGCTTCCATCGAGCTTCGGGTTCATCGACACCCGTCTGACGTACTTCACCGTCGGCAAACCCGTGCCCCATTCGCAGGAGGGCGGCAACCTCTTCGCCGCGATGCCGAGCCTGCACATCGCGTGGTCGACGTGGGCGGTCTTTGCGCTCTGGCCGCTCGTGCGGCCGTGGTGGGGGCGGCTGCTGCTGGTCTCGTATCCGGTGCTGATCCTGTTCGCGACCGTGGTGACCGCCAATCACTACTTCCTCGACGCGGTCGGCGGGTGGGGCGCGCTCGCCCTCGGGTACGCGTTCGCCCGCTGGCGGGACTGGTGGCCATTGCCACGCCCGCGGGCGGAGCGGACACCCCGCTCCGCGGGCGCGCCGGAGACATTCGGCACGGCGTAATGCGGGCAGGATCGTGAGGTGCCGTGGAGGCCATCCGTCGCCGCGCTACCGCGCGAGCCCCGCAGCAAGCGGATCCGCGGGGGGATTCGTGCTCGAAGCCGCCGCGGTGGTGGGTATCTACGTGGTCTACAGCTGGGCCGGCGACGCCGTCATCGGTGCTGCGCCTGACGCGTTCCGGAACGCCGAGCAGATCATCGACTGGGAGGAGCGGCTCGGCCTCTACCACGAACGCACCGTCCAGGAGTGGTTCCTCCCGTACCGGTGGTTCACCGGGTTCTGGAACCTCTTCTACGGCAGCATCCATTTCGGCGCGCTCGTATTCGCGCTGATCGCTCTGTACCACTTCGACCCAGGCAGATATGTGCTCTGGCGCAACGTGTTCTTGTGGATGCTGCCGCTGGCGCTCATCGGGTTCTGGCTCTACCCGCTCATGCCGCCCCGATGGCTCCCGTCGCGCTTCGGGTTCGTCGACACCCGCCTGACGAACGTGACGATCGGCAAGCCGATCCCGCACGCGGAGGAGACCGGGAACGTCTTCGCGGCGATGCCCAGTCTCCACATCGCGTGGTCGACGCTGGTGGTCCTCGCGTTGTGGCCACTCATGCGGCCGTGGTGGGCCCGGGTCCTACTCGCGTCGTACCCCGCGCTGATGTTGTTCGCGACCGTGGTGACGGCCAATCACTTCTTCCTGGACGCGGTCGGAGGATGGGGTGCACTGCTGATCGGCTACGCGCTCGCCCGGGGGCGGGACTGGTGGCCGTCGCGACGCGCTAGCGCCGAGCGCCACCGCCCGCCATCATCGGCCCGTGAAGCACGTGAGCCGGGCGGGCCTCGACGAGCTCGAGGCCCTTCTGCGTGAGCTGCGCTCCGTCGACGGACTCAAAGAGAAGACGCGGGGTGTCTTCTATCGCGGCTCCCGCGCGTTCCTGCACTTCCACGAGGATCCCAGCGGGCTCTATGCAGACGTGCGCGTCGATGCCGGCTTCGAGCGATTCCGGGTCACGACCAAAGCCGAGCGCAAGAGATTGGTCTCGCTGGTAGGCGATCGACCCGTTAGCCCAACGCGCTTCGCGCCAAAGCAGCCCGGTCCCGTGGAACCTCGGCGCCGGAGCCGGTGTAGGGATAGCGAAAGGTCGACGCGCCGAAAGGAGCCGCACGCCGATGAGGCTCGCGAAGCCGATGCTGTCCGCTGCAGTGGTCGTGGCGGTGGCTGCGACGTTGGCGGGCGTTCGTGACGGCGAAGCTGCGGGTGCGCGTTCGGCAACCCCCAGCGGCGGTGAGCGCCCGTTGCCGCCGCCGGTGCAGGTTCGCTCCGAGCCCGAGGTCGCGCTCGGGAATCCCGCGTTCGAGCCGCTGCCCGGCGCGCGCGCCGACTTCGGGCGGCTGGGCGGGGCCGTGTACCAGATCGAGGTGCCGGACAACTGGAACGGACAGCTCGTGCTCGACATGCACGGATACGGGGAGCTCGGGCCCGAAGCTCGGGTGGGCCCGCCGGATTTCCGCCATTACCTCATCGCCCACGGCATCGCGTGGGGCGCGTCGAGCTTTAGCAGCACGTCGCTCATCCCCGGCCGCGCCGCCGACGAGACGGCTGCGGTCTGGGACCACTTCGTTGTCACGCACGGCCGCCCCACCCGGAGCTACATCACTGGTTGGTCGATGGGCGGCGCCGCAACCCACATCGCGGCCGAGCGTTACGCCGACCGCTTCGACGGCGCCCTCGCCTTCTGCGGCGCCGCGTCTCAGACGCCGGCCCTCAGCATCGGAACGAACTTCTTCGTTGCGGTCGCGTACGCCGCGGGAGTCACCCAAGCCGAGTACGCCGCGACCGCCGACGTTCGTGGGCTCATCCACGATCGGATCATGCCTGCGCTGGACGACCCAGAGGTGCACAAGCGATTCGAGGAGATCATGGTCGAGCTCACCGGTGGACCGCGGCGCTTCGCGCGCCCGGGCATCCGTGCCGAGGAGCAAACCAATTGGAGACGGGCCGAGCTGCTCATCAGCGCCGGCTTGGCGTCCAACCGCGACGTGCACTACCGCCTCGGTCGGGGCAGCCCCGTGACCAGCGACGAGTTCAATCGCGCTGTCATCCGTCTTCGGACCAACGACGAGTCACGGCGCGCGTTCCTCGAAGGGAACGAGACGACCGGCAATCTCGGGATGCCGATGCTCACGCTCCACACGACCGGCGACGGCCAGGTCCCGATCGAACAAGCACGGATCCTCAGGCGGCGCGTCGAAGCCGCCGGCAAGGGCGACCTGCTCGTGCAGCGCGTCGTCGGCGACGTCGGGCACTGCGGCTTCACGACCACCGAGATGGAGGCCGGGCTCGAGGCCCTCATGGCCTGGGTGGAGCGCGGCGTCAAGCCCAAGGGCACCAATGTCTTCGTCAACGACCTCCGACGGCTGAATCGAACATTCGAGCTGAGCCCCCGGCCCGGGACGCCCCAGGCCGACGCGGTGCGAGGTGCCAGTCAGCGCGTGACCATGCGGGGCAACCTCACCGTCGACGGTGCGCCCCTCGACGCCAGGTTCCTGGGCGCGGTCGTGGAGGGAGACCGTCTCGCGGCGCCATGCCAGTACACCCTGTCGGGCGCGACGAAGGGCCGCTACGAGATCACGGTGATGAGCGGCGCCGAAGCCACCGGGTGCGGCACGAGGGGCGCCCGGGTGGTGCTCTGGACCTTTGTCGACGACAGGAAGGTGTTCAGCAACGAAACGCTGCGATGGCCGGCGAACCGACGCACGACCGACTTCGACGCGAGTTTCTCCACGGCCGTGCCCGACGGCGCGACGCAGCCGAGGGTCGAGCTCGCCGGTGAGGTCTATGACGGGCGCGGCCGGCACCTGCCCGCCGGTACTCGCGTCGAGTCGTACGTTGGCAGTACGCGCTGTGCTGTCGGATCGGTACGACGCACCGGCAGCTTCTCCGGGTACCTCCTGGCCGTGGCCGGACCGGAGGCGGTCGCGGAATGTGCACGCGGAGCAACGTTGACGTTCCGTGTGAACGGGCGACCCGTCGCGGAGACTGCCGTCAACAAGCCGGGGCGTCGCGACCTGTTCGACCTGACGGTGCGGTGAGACCGCGACGCGTTCGCGCGCGGACACATGGTCCACCGATTTCCTTCGCATGCTCGTTAGGGTCGGCGCATGGCACGCCCCAGCTC
>DASPXI010000051.1:0-3447 GCA_035637335.1 Acidimicrobiia bacterium | reverse complement strand
CAGGCGTAGACACGCTTGGCGTCCGCAGTCTCGAACTGGCTGTACACGTAGATCTCGCCGTCGACCGGATCGACGAAGCGGTGCAGCCCTTCTCCGGTGTTCGTGTAAGGCATCTCGGCCTCGACGACGAGGGTGTTGTCGTTGGCGAGGCCGGCCAGGACGATGCCGTCCGCGGGCTCGTAGCCGGCGACATCGACCGCCTGACCGTTGAGTGTCACCGAACGGACCTGCTCGGCGACCAGGTCGACGAACGTCGAGGCGTCCGCGCGGTTCGCCGAGAAGCGGATCGTCGTCGTGGACCAGAACGTGCGATCCGACGGCTTGCCGCCGCCGTCGGTGAGGTCGACCTTGACGTCGTAGGAGTCGACGTGGAGCAACTCGGCGCGGACGTTCGCATCGTCGCGCGTGAGGTTTGGCACGGACACGGGTGTGGGCTTCCTGGTCGCGATATATGTTCAGTATTCACTTCACGGCTGCTGCGGCGAGTCTTGCACGCCGAAGCCCCCGATGGTGCATCTACCTCAAATCCTCCTATGAGCGGTCATTGTGATGACCCGCGTGCAGTTTCTAGGCTTGACACGTGCAGCGAGGCGACTTGGTTCCAGAGTTCGAATTGCCCGATGAGGACGGCAAGCCGACGACGCTCGGCGATCTCGTAGCGGACGGCCCACTCGTGCTCTTCTTCTACCCGATGGCCATGACGGCGGGTTGCACGAAGGAGAGTTGCCACTTCCGCGACCTCGCCGAGGACTTCAAGCAAGTCGGCGCGCGGCGGGTAGGGATCAGCACCGACCCGGTCGAGAAGCAACGGAGGTTCGCCGACCTGCACGATTTCGGCTACCGGCTGCTTTCCGACGTGGACGGGACGGTTGCGCGCATCTTCGGCGTGAAGCGCCGAATCGGGATGTTGCCCGTCAAGCGCACGACGTTCGTGATCGGCACCGACCGGCGCGTCATCGACGTCATCTCCAGCGAGCTGCACATGGACAAGCACGCGGACCAGGCGCTGGCCGTGCTGCGCCGGCGAAACACGTAGTGGTCGAGCGTTCAACTACCGAGCTAGGGTGATTCGTATGAGCGCATTGCCCGCAGACACGACTGCTGACCGAGATGCCGTCGACTTCTGGTTCGATCCCGCCTGCCCGTTCGCGTGGGTGACGTCGCGGTGGATCCTCGAAGTCGAGAAGCATCGCCCGATCGACCTGAACTTCCACGTGATGTCGCTGTCGGTGCTCAACGAGGGTCGCGACATGCCGGAGCAGTACCAGCAGGCGATGGACCGCGCTTGGGGCCCCGTCCGGGTGCTGATCGCCGCCGAGCAACGCGAAGGAGCCGCTGTACTCCGCGACCTGTACACCGCGCTCGGCACGCGCCGTCACAACGAGGGTCGGGAGCTCGACCGCGCGGCGATTGCCGAGGCTCTCGACGAGGTCGGCCTGCCGGCATCACTCGCCGACGCCGCCGACTCGACCGAGTACGACGAGGCGCTGCGCAAGTCGCATCACCAGGGCATGGATCCGGTGGGCTACGAGGTCGGCACTCCGGTCATCCACGTCGACGGCACGGCGTTCTTCGGCCCCGTGCTCACCCGCATCCCGCGCGGCGAGGACGCATTGCGCATCTGGGACGGCACGCGGCTGCTCGCGGGCTACCCGTCGTTCTTCGAGCTCAAGCGCACGCGTACCGAGTCGCCGCGGTTCGACTGACGCCGGTCATCGGCCGCGCCGGGCGACTGCGATGATGCCGGCATGCGCGTCTACCTCGGCAGCGATCATGCGGGATTCGAGCTCAAGGCTGCACTCGTCGAGCATCTGTCCGGTCTCGGCCACGAGCCGGTCGATTGCGGTGCGCTCACGCTCGACCTGGACGACGACTACCCGCCGCCGTGCTTCGCCGCGGCGACCCGCACGATCGAGGACCCGGGAAGCCTGGGCGTCGTGATAGGTGGCTCCGGCAACGGCGAGCAGATCGCGGCGAACAAGGTCAAGGGCGTGCGCGCCGCCCTCGTGTGGAGCCAGGACACCGCACGGCTGGCCCGCCAGCACAACGACGCCAACGTCATGAGTATCGGCGCGCGCAACCATCCTTTGGACGAGGCGCTCAGCCTCGTCGAGACGTTCCTCGCAACGCCGTTCTCGCAGGATCCACGTCACCAGCGCCGCATCGGCGAGCTCACCGAGTACGAGCAGACCAGCCGCGTCTAGGAGCCGTTCTTCGGCGGCTTCCAGTGCCGGCGCACGAGCACGATCTCTTCCTCGGCCTGGGCCAGGTCTGCCTCGGTGGGCCGGTTCGCGTCGCGGGCGCGCATCGCGCGGACCGGGCCGAGCTGCGAGGAACCCGCGCCGACGAGCTCGCGCAGGCCGCGTTCGGTCGGGTCGTTACGCGCCCGGCGCTTCCCGGACTCAGGCTTGCCGGCTTCCGGTTTGCCGGCCTCGGGCTTCATCGGCGTGGGTTCGGCAGTCGGGCGCGGAGGGGCAGGTCGCGGCGTGGCGTCGCGCTCCGGCGCGTCCGATTCGACCGTCCGCGATATGCCTTCGCCCGGCCGCCACACCGCCCGACGGCGGCGACGCTGCCGTCGCTGTCCCTGCGGCACAGCGGATTCCTCGGTCACGAGAGGCAATCTTGCCTGATCGATCCGGATACCGATCGGTAAGTTGGACGGTCATGGACGAGAACCGGGCGCGGCGCGTGGTCGATGCCTTGCGGGAACGTGGTATCGACGCGCGCACGGCCAAGGAGGGCGTGTACCAGTTCGGCGTGCGGGTGAGCCTCCGCGACGGGCGCGAGGCGATCTGGGACTCCGACGGCACCGCCGGACTCGAGGCCCAGGTGATGCGCGACGGGATGCTCGTCGGGTTCGTGCCGTCGATCGACGGTTCCGAGGACTTCGACGAGATCCAGGTGATCGACGCCATCGCCCGCACCGACTACGACCAGCCCGTCGCGCGCCTTCGCGCCACTGCCCCGCCCCCGGCCGAGCCACTGCCTCGCACCGGCGGGGTGTTCCGCCGCTTCCTCGACGGCTTCCGCTACCGCTAGCGCGAGTTCGGGGGGATTGGATCGGGCTGATCTTGAGCGGGCGACGGGAATCGAACCCGCGTCATCAGTTTGGAAGACTGAAACTCTGCCATTGAGCTACGCCCGCGAGCGGCCCGCACGCATGCACGCCACTTGCGACAGACAGGTTACCGTCCCGGCGGGGTCAAACCCGCTACCCGCTGCGCCCGTACACTTGCGGGCGTCAGCGCCCGGGGTGTGGCGCAGCTTGGTAGCGCACTCGCTTTGGGAGCGAGGGGCCGTGGGTTCGAATCCCGCCACCCCGACCGATCCTGGCTGAGTCACACCCGGCCGCCGTCCCGCCTAGCCAGCACGTCGAGGAGCGATCACCACCGTGAAGAGCAGCGTCGAGAACGTGGGCCCGACCCGCGTCAAGCTGGCCGTCGAGGT
>DASPXI010000050.1:0-8183 GCA_035637335.1 Acidimicrobiia bacterium | reverse complement strand
CACCTTCGCGGGCGTCGGGCGCGCCCATCAGGAGGCGGTGGTACTCGGTCTCGAGGCGGCCGACCTCGTCGCGGTCGAGCGTCGGGCTCGCCCACAGCAGTCGCTTCGTGAGCGCGACCGACATTGGGGCGGTGTGCAGGGCGATGTCGCGCGCGATGTCAAGCGTCGCGGGCAGCACCTCCTCCGCCGGAAGCGCGCGGTTCGCCAGGCCGAGCTCCGCGGCCTCGCGCCCGCTGAACGTGCGCCCGGTCAGCAGGAGATCAGCGGCGCGGGCGTGACCGACGGCTCGCGGGACGGTCCAGTGCGCGTGCGCGTCCGGAATGACCCCGCGGCGGACGTGCACGAAGCCGAGCTTGGCGTCCTCTGCGACAAGCCGCAGGTCGCACTGCATCGCGAGCGTGAGGCCGATGCCGATGGCGTGGCCATTGATCGCCGCGAGCACCGGCTTGCGCACCTCCCACGCCGGCGGCTCGACGGGTGACGCGCTGAACTGCTCGCCCGGCGCAGCGAACGTGGCACCGCCGGGCTCGAGATCGGCGCCGGCACAGAAGGCGCGGCCCGCGCCGGTGACGATGACCGCGCGCACGGCGTCGTCGGCGTCGCACGACGCGTAGGCGCGGCCGAGCTCGTCGCCCATGGGGCCGGTGAACGCGTTGAGCTGCTCGGGCCGGTTCAGCGTGACCACGGCGACGCCGTCGGCGATGTCGACGGTGACCGGCTCGTTGCCCACGACTACAGCGCCCGGCCAGCGCGGTGACCGTCGAAGATGGCCCGGTCGGCGGGGCGAACGGCGACGGCATCGCCGACGCGCACGACCTCGGGCACGCGACTTTGGAGCCCGAAGTAGAGGTCGTCGTTGGGCACGCCGTGCGTACGGATCACGACACTGTCGACCGGGACGGTGTCCATGGTCAGCGAGAGCGTGTCGATGAGTGTGGCCTCGTGATCGCCGATCGACACCATCGCGGTGTTGGGCCGCCAACGGGCCCCCGCCCGGGCCATGCGCGGCAGCGCCGCCGCCATCGTCTCGGGGTCCAGCAGCATCGGCATCGGCAGCGGGCACGCCACCGTGACCTCGGCGCCGCCAGCCGCGAGCAGCTCCCCAAGCCCGATGGCCTCGATGTGACCGACGACGTCGAGGATCACAACACGGCCATCCAGGTGGTCGGCGTCGACGAGGGCGCGCTCGTGGTCGAGGACGAACGGCTGCTCACTGCCCGGCACCGGCATGGGATGGAACTTCGACGCGCCCGCGGTCGTGGCGCGTCCGCCGGTCGCGACGACGACCGCGTCCGGCTCGAGTGAGACCACGTCGTCGACGTTCGCCTCGACGCCGAGCCGTACATCCACGCCCTGGCGCTCGCACTCCCCCGCGCGCCAGTCGGCGAAGTCGGCCAGCTCCTCTCGGCCCGGCAGCTGCTGCGCCAAGCGGATCTTGCCGCCCAGCTCGTGGCCGTGTTCGAGCAGCGTCACGTCGTGACCGCGCGCCGCCGCCACCCACGCCGCCTCCAACCCCGCGGGACCGCCGCCCACGACGACGACGCGCTTCGTGCGTGCCGCCGGCTGCAGCGTTCCCCGGCCCAGCTCGGATTCGCGCCCCACGGCCGGGTTCGTCACGCAATTGATCGGCAGGCTCTGGATGAGATTCCCGTAGCAGCCCTGGTTGCAGCCGGTGCACCGGCGGATCGTGTCGTCCGCGCCGGTCCGCGCCTTCACACCCCAGTCCGGATCCGCGATCAGCGCCCGCACAAGCGTGATCGCGTCGGCTTCGCCCCGCTCGAGGATGCCCTCGGCCTCGTCTGGCGTCAGGATGCGATGCACCGCGAACACTGGCGTGTCGCGCAGCGCCTTCTTCACCGTGTGGGCGGCGTAGACGCCCAGGAGGTGCGGTGCGTAGAGCGGACGGACCATCCCCACGCCCGACACTCCGATGCTGATGTTGAGGAAGTCGACGAGTGCGGCGTCTTCGAGGCGCGCTGCAATCTCGGCGGCGTCGTCGGCGGTGAGGCCCGACCCGTCGCGCTGCTCCTCGTCGCCGACGAGCCGTAGACCGACGGCGACGTCGTCCCCGACCGCGCCGCGCACCGCCTCTAGCACCTCGACGCAGAACCGCATGCGGTTCTCGAGGCTGCCGCCGTACTCGTCGGTGCGGTGGTTGTGCTTTGGCGACAGGAACTCGTGGATCAGATAGCCGTGGGCGCCGTGCACCTCGATGCCGTCGAAGCCGCCGGCGGCAGCGTTGGCGGCGGAGCGGCCGAAGTACTCGACGACCTCACGGATGTCGTCGTGCTCGAGCGCCTTCGGCGGCTCGTTGTAGTTGGCGACGGGCGAGGGCGCCCACACCGGCAGCTTCGACCACGTGCCGTCGTTCACGCCGCCGTTGTGCGCGAGCTGCAGGAACGCGAGGGCACCATGTTCGTGGACGGGCGCGGTCACCTCCTCGAAGTGCGGCACCGCAGCCTCGTCCCAGGCGATCGCGTTGTTGCGCATCTGGTAGGCGGTCGTCGGGTGCACCTGCGCCTGGCCGGCGATGACCACGCCCGCGCCGCCGACGGCGCGCTCACCGAGGTAGCGGCCGTAGCGGGTGCCGTAAAACCCCGGCTCACCAACCGTCGTCGCCGGCTCCACGAACTGTGTGAAGTGCGCGCCGCACACGATTCGGTTGGGCGCAGTCACCGGCCCGATGCGCAGAGGCGAGAACAGCAGCGGCCGGTCGGTCGAGCTCACGGGAACTCGAGCGAGCACTCCTGGTCGAGCCTCAGCACTTCGGTGAGCCGGCCGAGCGCCAGGAAGTCCGCGATGCAGATCGTGAGGTCGAGGATGTCGGCGTCACTGAAGTGCTCGTGCAACCGGTTGAAGAACTCGTCGTCGAGCGAGAGGTGATCGAGCGCGAAGCGCTCGGCGTACTCGATCGCCGCTCGCTCGGCGTCCGAGTACTCGGGGTGCTCGCGATGCTCGGCGACGTGGGCGTACATGTCTTCGGTGACTCCCTGTTCCGCCAACTGCGGAATGCGCCAACCCAGTCAGATGGGGCACTGGTTGATTTGCGCGATCCGCATGCGCACCGCTTCGCGAACACGCGCCGGCAGCTGGCTGTCCTCGTACACGGCTTTGGACAGCCCTGCGAGGGGCAGACCGAGCTCCGGCCGGAGCGACCACACCCGCACGATCTCCGGCTTGTCGCCGTCGGGAACCCTGATGCGCGCCATGCTCCCCCCATTGTCGCCGTCGCGAGCTCCGGCTTTGCGGCGACGGTCGGCGAAGCCGCCGTCGCCGCGCTCCAAGCGCAGCGCAGGCGGTTGCCGCCCGCGATCAGAACGTGTTCTACTTTGCCCCAGCATGGAGTTCAACCTCGCCGACCTTTACGAGATCGTGGCCGACGCGGTGCCCGACCGGCCGGGGATCGTGGCCGGCGACCGGCGCCTCACCTACGCCGAGCTCGACGAGCGCGCCAACCGCTTCGCCCATCACCTCATCGACCGGGGTGTCGAGCCCGGCGAGAAGGTCGCGATCTACTCCTGGGACCGCGCCGAATGGGTGGAGGCCATGCTCGGCGCGTACAAGGCCCGGGCGGTTCCCGTCAACGTCAACTACCGCTACGTCGCCGACGAAGCGCGGTACATCCTCGACAACTCTGACTCCGTCGTGGTCGTGCACGAGCGTGCGTTCTCGCCGCTGCTGGCGACGATCCGGCCCGAGCTTCCGAGGGTGCGTCATTCCGTGGTGCTGGAAGACGGCAGCGGCGGCGAAGCTCTGACGCAGACCGACGCCGTGCCCTACGAGGAGGCGCTGGCGGCGGCATCACCGGCGCGCGACTTCGGCCCGCGTTCCTCCGACGATCTCTATCTCCTCTATACCGGCGGCACGACCGGCGTCCCCAAGGGTGTGATGTGGCGGTCGGAGGACATCTTCTTCGCCGCCCTCGGCGGCGGAGGGTTCGGGCAGCCGCCGATCACCACCCCGGAGGAGCTCGCGGAGCGGATCCCGGCCGAGGACGCCCGCGCCATCCCGATGGTCAACGCGCCGGTCATGCACGGCGGCGGCCAATGGATGCTGTTCATCAACCTCTACGCCGGCGGAACTGTCGTGCTCAACTGCGACCGCCACTTCGACCCCGACCGCATCTGGCGAACGGTCGAGCGCGAGCGGTGCAACTCGGTCATGGTCGTGGGCGATGCCATGGGCCGCCCGCTCGCCGAGACGCTCGCCGCACCCGGCGCGTCGTACGACGCGTCGTCGGTGATCGTCGTCGGCTCGGGTGGCGCCATCCTCTCCCCCACGGTCAAGGAGCAGCTGCGGGCGCAGCTGCCGAACGCCATGGTCATGGACAGCTTCGGCGCGTCCGAGACGGGCGCCAGCGGCACCGTCTACGACACCGAAGGCCCGGCCGCCGGCCCCCGCTTCACGATGGGCGAGTTCATGACCGTGCTCGACGACGACCTGCGGCCGGTCGCGCCGGGCTCGGGCGTCGTCGGCAAGCTCGCCCGTCGCGGTCACATCCCCCTCGGCTACTACAAGGACGACGAGAAGACCGCGTCCACGTTCGTCACCGCCGCCGACGGCACGCGCTGGGCCGTGCCCGGCGACTTCGCCGTGGTCGAGGCCGACGGCGCGATCACGATGCTCGGACGGGGCTCGGTGTGCATCAACAGCGGCGGTGAGAAGGTGTACCCGGAGGAGGTGGAGGCGGCCTTGAAGTCGCACCCCGACGTGTTCGACGCCGTCGTGGTGGGCGTGCCCGACGACCGGTACGTGGAACGCGTCGCCGCCATCGTGCAGCCCCGGCCGGATACGGAGCCGTCGCTCGAGGAGCTCCAGGCGTACTGCCGCGAGAAGCTGGCCGGATACAAGCTCCCCCGCCAACTCGTCATCGCCGACACGATCCCGCGCACCCCGGTCGGCAAGCCCGACTACCGCGCCGCCAAAGTCGCGGCGACCAAGCACGATCCACAAGAAGTAAGGAGCGCGCTCTAATGGCCGAGCTCGGGTTCTGGAGCATCGCCCAGGAAGAACCGGAGAAGCTCGCGCTCGTCGACCCCGACGAACGCGAGGTGCGCGCGGGCGAGCTCCTGGCTTCCTGCAACCACGTCGTGCACGGGCTGCGCGGCGCCGGTCTCGAAGTCGGGGACGCGGTGGCGATGGTGCTGTCCAACAGCGTCGAGGTCTTCGAGCTGTACCTCGCCGTGCTGCAGGCCGGCTTCTACCTCGTGCCGATCAACCACCATCTGGTCGGCCCTGAGATCGCGTACATCGTGCAGGACTCGGAGGCGAAAGTGTTCGTCGCGCACGAGCGCTTCGCCGACGAGTGCGCGGCCGCCGCCGAGGAGATCGGGTTCCCGAAGGAGCAGCGCTTCGCCGTCGGCGACATCCCCGGTTTCCGTCCTTACGACGACCTCAAGGCCGGGCAGCCGACGACGATGCCGGAAGAGCGCACCACCGGCGCGGTCATGAACTACACGTCCGGCACGACGGGCAAGCCCAAGGGCGTACGCCGGCCGCTGTCAGGAGCGGCACCCGAAGACGGCGTCATCGGCTTCTCGGGGATGATCTTCCTGTTCGGCCTCCAGCCCCACGACAACAACGTGCACATCTGCGGCTCGCCGCTGTACCACACGGCGGTGCTCGTGTTCGCGGGCGGCGCGCTGCACGCCGGCCACACCGTCGTGCTCATGGACAAGTGGACGCCAGAGGGAATGCTGCGGCTCATCGAGAAGTACGGGGTCACGAACAGCCACATGGTCCCGACGCAGTTCCACCGTCTGCTCGCGCTACCCGACAATGTGAAGGCGAAGTACGACGTGTCGTCGCTGCGGCACATGGTGCACGCGGCCGCGCCGTGCCCGCCCGACATCAAGCGCCGTATGATCGAGTGGTGGGGACCGGTCATCGACGAGTACTACGCCGCCAGCGAGGGCGGCGGCACGATTGTGTTCGCGGAGGAATGGCTGAAGAAGCCGGGCACGGTCGGGCAGCCGTGGCCGATCTCGGAGGTCGTCGTCCTCGACGACGCCGGCAACGAGGTGCCGCAGGGTGAGATCGGCACCGTCTACATGTCGATGCAGACGGGCGACTTCGAGTACTACAAGGACAAGGACAAGACGGAGAAGAGTCGGAAAGGCAAGTACTTCACGGTTGGAGACGTGGGCTACCTCGACGAGGACGGCTGGCTGTACCTGCGCGACCGCAAGTCCGACATGATCATCTCGGGCGGCGCCAACATCTACCCGGCCGAGATCGAGAGCGTGCTGCTCACACACCCGAAGGTGGGCGACGCGGCCGTGTTCGGCATCCCGCACGAGGACTGGGGCGAGGAGGTCAAGGCCGTCATCGAGCCCGGGCCCGGCGTCGAGCCCGGGCCCGAGCTCGCCGACGAGATCCTCGTCTTCTGCGCCGACAAGCTCGCCCGGTTCAAGACCCCGAAGTCGATCGACTTCATCGCCGAAATGCCCCGCGACCCCAACGGCAAGCTCTACAAGCGCAAGCTCCGCGACCCCTACTGGGCCGACCGCGAGCGCGCGATCTGATCGCGGATCTCGGTCAGCAGGGTGTTCTTCGCCCGCCAGTAGCCGTCGGGCCCGAGGTGGGCGGCGTCGCGCTTCACCCGGTCGTACTCGTGGCGAAGTTCCGCGTCGCGCCGCATCAGATCCCGAAGCGGAACGAGGAAATCGTCCGGGGATCCGAGGACGGTCACCTGCAACCCGACCGGGAGGGTTCGCGACGAGTCGGCGAAGCTGGCGTACGACTCGGTCCAATTGTGCGGTTGGGCCACTGAAAAGTGTCCGCGCAGCGTTTCCACCACCACCGGGAAATCGCCCTGCGAGGCGCGGATATTGACGTCGACGTCGCCCTTCGTCAGCCCGTCGGGCAGGGACGTGGCACCGATGTGCTCGATCTGACATGCGGGGAGCAGCTCGCGGAGGGACGCCTCGAGCTCGGCCACGATCGCACTGGCAGTGTCGGCGAGCTCCACGGTCGGCCGGAGCCGCACTGGCTTGGTCGACATAAACGTTTTGGCGTCACGTACATACCTCATAGGTATGTAGCTGACGCCAAAAGCTCAGTCCTCTTGGATCGAGAGGGCTTGCTTCGGGCACCGGCGGACGGCCTCCTCCATCTTGGGACGGAGCGACTCGTCCGGGTGCTCGTCGAGGATCTGCAGCTCATCGTTGTCGTCGACTTCGAACACGGACGGCTCGATGTCCATGCACACCGCGTTGCTCTCGCAGAGATCACGGTCGACGACGATCTTCACAGGCCCGAAGCCTACCGCCCTCTTGCCTAAGCGAACGGAGGTGGCCCTTGCGGCAGCTTGGCCAGCGCGGCGCGCATCTCCTCGAGATCCTCGCGATCGAGCGCAAGGAGCTCCTCCGGCGGTTCGTTGAGTCGCTCGATCACGGCAGCTCGCGTCTTCGCACCGAGCGGCGTGAGGACGACGGTCTTCACACGTCGGTCCGTCGGCACCGTCCCGCGCTCCACCAGCGCGCGCTCCTCGAGCCGGTCGACCAACCACGTGGCGTTCGAGGCATCGCAATGGAGCGCGTCGGCGAGCGCGCCCATGGGACGGGGCTGACCGGGTTGCAACTCGAGCAGCGCCTTGATATGGCCGGGTGTGACGCCGAGCTCCTGGCTCACGAGCATCAGTGAATTGCGCGCGCCGGTTGACCAGAAGAATCCGAAGATCGCCCGCCACACGTCGGCCGCGAGCGTCGCCTTACTCGCAGGCCGTGTCTTTGCCACGCCAGAAGGGTACGCCATCCGTGTCGGGTATTTCAACAACCCAATAGTTGTGACCTCCGACACTTGACGAATTCAAGCATCCGTGCGAGGGTGGACGGCGTGCCTGAACCGGCAATCGCAGTCAAAGGCCTGCGCAAGCGCTTCGGTGATGTCGTCGCCCTCGACGGCGTCGACTTCGAGGTGCCGCACGCCAGCGTGTTCGGCCTCCTCGGCCCCAACGGCGCGGGCAAGACCACCGCCGTCCGGGTGCTGACGACGATCCTCCGCCCTGACGCCGGCGAGGCGACCGTGCTCGGCCTCGACGTCGCGAGCGAGCCCCAGCGCGTCCGTGCTCGCATCGGCCTCGCCGGCCAGTACGCGGCGGTCGACGGCAACCTCACCGGTCGCGAGAACCTGCGCCTGATCGGCCGGCTCACGCATCTCCCCCGCCGGCTGATCGAAGATCG
>DASPXI010000049.1:0-30652 GCA_035637335.1 Acidimicrobiia bacterium | reverse complement strand
AAGATTCTGCCCGTGCAGGTCCTGTGCGGGGACGGCGGCGGCTTCTCCTCCGACGTCGCCAACGGCATCATCTGGGCGGTCGACAACGGAGCGAAGGTCGTCAATCTGAGCCTCGGTGGGGGCCCGGACGGTGCCTATCTCAGCGCGATCCAGTGGGCTGACTCGAACAATGTGGTCGTCGTGGCGGCTGGCGGGAACGACGGCGCGAATGGTCCTGCGTCGTATCCGGCGGCGTACTCGGGTTCGCCGTGGAACCAACCCAACCTCATCGCCGTCGCCGCGACGACGAACACCAACGGCCACGCGTCCTATGGGACCACCGGCAACTATCTCGACATCTCCGCGCCGGGCGGTGCGAGTTGCCAGTGCAACAGCTCGGCAGTGGACGTGCTGTCGAGCTGGAACGACGGTGGCTACCGCTCGATCGCGGGGACGTCCATGGCAACGCCATACGTGTCGGCCGCCGCCGCGTTGCTCGTCAAGGCCGCGAGCTGCAGCGACAGCCAGGTGAAGAGCCGGCTCAAGACGACCGCCGTCAACCTCGGGCCGGCCAACACGTTCGGGGCCGGGCTCGTCGATCCGAACGCGGCCGGCGCGAGCTGTACGTGACCTGAGCCGCGCTCAGCCCTGTCCGTAGAACGCGCGCTCGACGACCCGGCGCGCGCGTCGTGTGACGCGGCGGTAGTCGTCGCGCAGACTGGCCTGCGGCCGGTGCACGTACCCCATCAGCCGCGCCAGGCGAGTGGCCTCGCGGCCGTCGGTCGGTAGCGCGTCGCCGGGCTTTCCCGTCAGGAGGTACCGCGCGTTACGAGCGCGTTCACAGAAGCGGTACGCCTCCTCGAGGGCGTCGGCGTCACCCGGCTCGAGCAGACCGGCGGAGCGCAGTTGGTGCAGCGCGTCGATCGTCGACGTGAGCCGGATCTCCGGATGGCGCGCGCCGTGCTGGAGCTGGAGGAGCTGCACGGTGAACTCGACGTCCGACAACGAGCCGCGTCCGAGCTTGAGGTGGAAGCGTGGGTCCTCGTTCGGCGGGATGCGTTCCCGTTCGATGCGCGCCTTCATCCGTCGCACCTCTCGCACTGCCTCTTCGGGAAACGGGTCGCGGTACACGAAAGGCTCGATCAGCGCGGCGAAGCGTTCCGCGACCCCGGCATCGCCCGCGACCGGCCTCGCTTTGATCAGCGCCTGGAACTCCCACGTCTGGGCCCAGCGCTCGTAGTAAGCCCGGTAGGCCGACAGGCTGCGGGCGAGCGGGCCCTTCTTGCCTTCCGGCCGAAGGTTGGCGTCGATGCGGAACGTCTGGCCCTCGGGCGTGATCCCCCCGATCTCGCGCACGAGCTGAGTCGCGACGTCCTCGGCGGCGCGGAAGTCGGCGGCGTCCTCGCCGTCGTAGACGAACAGCACGTCGAGGTCGGATGCGTAGCTGAGCTCCGCTCCACCGAAGCGTCCCATCCCGATCACGGCGAACGGCAGGGGCGGGCGCAAGGCGTGCAGCGCCGCCTCCACGCACGCTTCGGCGAGCGCGGCCAGCTCGCGCTCTGTCGCCTCGATCTCGGCGAAGCCGAGGACGTCGCGCGCCGCGATGCGCAGGAGCTCGCGACGCTTGAACCGGCGGAGACCCTTGCGCCGATCCTCCCCGCTCGGTCGCCACCTGAGCGTCCCGAGCGCTTCCTCGACCAGCTCGTCACGCGACTTCTCGCGAGACAGCGCTTCGTCGTCGCCGAGCGCCTCGACGAAGTCGGGCCGCCGGCGCAGCGCGTCGCCGAGTAGCCGGCTGGAGCCGAGCAGGCGGCACGTGCGTTCGGCCGCGCGCGGCGACTCCCGGAACGTGCGGGCCAGCGACGCCGACCGCGCCTCGCCCTCGGCGAGGCGCCGCAGCTGGAGCAGCCCGAGGTCGGGGTCGGGCGTGGCCGACAGCCAACCCAGGATCACGGGGAGCAGCTGTTGCATGACGCGCGAGCGACGGGTCAGACCCTGGGTGAGCTCTTGCAGGGCGGCGCGGGTCCGCGCGACGTCGAGGAAGCCGAACGCGGCGAGGCGCTCCTCGACCGCAGTCGCGGTCAGCGCGCCTGCGCCGGCGAGCGCGTCGAGGATCGGCGCGAAGAACAGCCGCTCGTAGATCGACCGCACCCGGTTCTGGTAGCCGCGATAGTCGGCCTCGAAGAGGTCGAGCGCGGTCTCGTCCCCACGGTCCCGATAACCGAGGACGCGGGCGAGCCGGGTCCGTGCGGCGATGTCGCTCGGCAGCGTGTGCGTCTGCTGCTCGTCTTGGAGCTGCAGCCGGTGCTCGACCGTTCGCAAGAAGCGGTACGCGTCGTCGAGTTGTCGGGCGTCGTTCTGCTCGATGTACCCACCCGCCGCCAGTTGGGCGAGCGCGTCGAGCGTGGTCGGGGAACGCACCGACGGATCGTGACGACCGTGCACGAGCTGGAGGAGCTGTACGGCAAACTCGATGTCGCGGATCCCGCCCCGGCCGCGCTTCACCTCGCGCTCTGCGAGCCCGCGACGGTTCATCTCGCCCTCGGCTCGTGCCTTCATCGCCCGTACCGCGCGAACGGAGTCGGGGTCGAGGACCTCGGGCCAGACGAACGGCTGCACCAGCTCGAGGAACCGCTGTCCGAGCTCGGTGTCGCCGGCGACGGGCCGCGCCTTGAGAAGCGCCTGGAACTCCCACGGCTGCGCCCAGCGCTCGTAGTACGCCGTGTACGCGTCGAGCGTGCGCGACAGCGGACCGGAGCGGCCTTCGGGACGAAGGTCGGCGTCGGTGCGGAATACGATGCCGTCGGGTGTCGGCTCGGTCATCGTCGTGAGCAGCGCGCGAGCGACGTGCTCGGCCACACCGCTGTCGCCGTCGTGGACGAACAGCACGTCGACGTCACTGGCGTAGTTGAGCTCCCGCCCGCCGAGCTTGCCCATCCCGATGACGGCCAGCGGGACGCCGGGCTCGACGAGGTCGAGCGCGCAACCCAGGCACACTTCGGCCAGCGCCGCGAGCTCGCGGCCGACGGCGGGAAGGTCGGCGGCGCCGAATAGGTCCCGGGCAGCGATGCGCAGCAGCTCACGGCGCTTCCACCGTCGCAGCGCGCGGGCCCCGTCGTCGGCGGTGGCGAGGAAGGCGGCGGCCGACGCGCGGTACTCGGCGAGGTCGCGTTCGTGCTCGAAGCCGGCGCCGTCACGGAGCGGGTCGAGCAGCGAGGGGTCGTGGACGACCGCGTTCGAAAGAGAGCGCGACGCCGCGCTCATCGCAACCAGGGCGTCCCGCAGGAGCGGATTGCCGGCCAGCTCGTCGGCGAGGGACGGGTGCTCGTCGAGGAGCCGCGTCAGCAGGGCGCGCGCCGCCGCCGGGTCGGCCGACCGCTCGACGGCCTCGGTGAGTGCTGGCGTGTCGAGGAGCGCTTGCGCCACCTATCCAGTGTCGCCCACTGACCGGCGCTGCGGAGCCGGACTTGCCTGCTGATCCCAGTACCCGCGCCCCGATCGGGCCGTATCCTTGAGTCATGCCGCGGCTTCGGGTTGCGCTCGCGCAGCTGAACCTCGTCGTCGGTGACCTCGAGGGCAACGCGGCGCGCATCATCGACACGTACGAGCGCGCCGAGGTCGACGGCTGTGACCTGGTGGCGTTCCCCGAGCTGGCGATCACCGGCTATCCGCCCGAGGACCTCCTTCTCCGTCCCGCGTTCGTGTCCCAAGCGGCAGAGTCGCTCGACAAGGTTGCTGCCCGCACCGGCCGCGCCGCCGCGGTGATTGGCTTCCCACTCCTAGAGCGCGATCTCTACAACGCGGCCGCCGTGTGCGCGAACGGCAAGGTCCACGGCGTGTACCGGAAGCACATCCTCCCGAACTCGACGGTGTTCGACGAGCAGCGCTACTTCGCCGCCTCCACCACGGACGGCCCGCTGTTCAACGTGGCGGGCGTGCGCGTGGCGGTGACGATCTGCGAGGACGCCTGGAGCCCCACCGGCCCGATCATCACCCAGGCTGCGGGCGGCGCCGAGCTGGTCGTGAACATCAACGGCTCCCCGTACTACGCGGGCCGGCTACGTGACCGCGAGACGATGCTGGCGACCCGAGCCAGCGACGCGTCTACGCCGGTTGCCTACGTGAACCTCGTCGGCGGCCAAGACGAGCTCGTCTTCGACGGGGCCTCGCTGGTGTTCGACGAGCAGGGCCGGGTCGTTGCTCGGGCGCGTCAGTTCGTGGAGGACCTCCTGGTCGTCGACCTCGAAGTGCGGCCGACGTTCCGGAAGCGGCTGCTCGATCCACGCGGCTGGCGGGCGGCGCCGCCGCTGCCCGAGGTCAAGGTCAGCGACGCGCACCTCGCCGAGCGCCGCGAGCCGCCCCGGATCGAGCCGACGCTGCCACCGGTTCGCGAGGTCTACGAGGCGCTCGTGCTCGGCACGCACGACTACGTCGCCAAGAACGAGTTCACCGACGTGCTGATCGGGCTGTCAGGTGGTATCGACTCGTCCCTCGTCGCCACGATCGCAGTCGACGCGCTGGGACCGGAACGGGTTCTCGGCGTGATCATGCCCTCGCGGTACTCGAGCGAGGGCAGCGTGACCGAAGCCAAGGCCGTCGCCGCCACCCTCGGGATCCGCACCCAGACCATCCCGATCGAGCCCGCCCACGCCGCGTTCCTCGACATGCTGGCCGAGCCGTTCGCCGGGACCGAGCCCGGCCTGGCGGAGGAGAACCTGCAGTCCCGCATCCGGGGCACGATCCTCATGGCGCTGTCGAACAAGTTCGGCGCGCTCGTGCTCACCACCGGCAACAAGAGCGAGCTCGCCACCGGCTACGCGACATTGTACGGCGATATGGCAGGCGGATTCGCGGTGCTCAAGGACGTTCCCAAGACACTGGTCTACGCGTTGGCGCGCGACCGCAACGAGCACGCCAGGCGTGACCTCATCCCCGAGTCCGTGCTCGACAAGCCACCCAGTGCCGAGCTCCGGCCCGGTCAGCGCGACACCGACGCGCTGCCCGAATACTCGGTCCTCGACCCGATCATCGAGGGATACGTCGAGGGCGACTTGTCCGTGGCGGAGCTCGAGGCGGCGGGGTTCGACCCTGACACCGTGCGCCGGGTCGCTCGCCTCATCGACCGCAACGAATACAAGCGACGTCAGGCACCGCCGGGGGTGCGGGTGTCGCCCAAGGCCTTCGGCAAGGACCGCCGCCTGCCGATCACGAACCGCTGGCCTGGTTGAACGCGCGCGTCCGCGCGTTCTACCCGGAGCTGGCGCTGGTCGTCGCCAGCATCCTGTACGGCGCGACGTTCACGATCGTCCAGGACGCGCTCGAGGACCTCACCGCGACTGGCTTCATCCTGCTGCGCTTCGCGATCGGTGGTTCCGCGCTCGCGCCCATCGCACTCCGCCGCGGATGGCGCGGCCCGGCCGCTCGCCCGACCGACTCGCCACGCGTCATGGCCGGCTGCGGCATCGCGCTCGGATTCACGGCGTTCGTCGCCTACCTCTGCCAGAACGTCGGCTTGCAACACACGACCACCTCGAACTCGGCCTTCATCACCGGGCTGTTCGCAGTGTTCACACCGCTGATCGCGTCGGTCGTGTATCGGCGGCTGCCAAACCGGACGGTCGTGATCTCCGTTGCGCTCGCCGTCTTCGGGCTGTTCCTGCTCACCGGCGCGCAGCCGACCCTGGGGTTCGGCGACGCAATCACACTTGTCACTGCGTTCTCCTTCGGGATCTGGTTCGTGCTGACCGGGGCATGGGCGAACCGGTTCGACGTGGTGACGCTCAACTGCGTCGAGCTCCTTGCGCTGGCGGTGTTCGCGGTGCCGTTCGTGGTCGCCGACGGGCTCGGCGGGCTGACCGCGCAGGCGGCGTTCGCCGTCGTGTTCACCGGGCTCGGGTGCTCGGCGTTCGCGTTTAGCCTCCAGATTTGGGCGCAGCGAACCGTCGAGCCGGCGCGGACGAGCATCATCAACCTGCTCGAGCCCGTCGTCGCCGGCTTCGTGGGCTACGCGGTGGGTGAGCGACTCGGCTGGGGTGGCTACGTCGGCGCCGCCATCATCCTCGTCGGCATCGTCGTGGCCGAAGCGGGTGCGCGGCGGCGCCAGGGTGTGGCAACCGTCACTTGACCGTCCGGTCAAGCGACAGGAGAATGACCTCGCAGTCGCGGAACGACAGGGGGTGCTGCGCGTGACCGAGCCGGGGAAGCCCCGTCCCCCGTTTGCGCCCTGGGACCGCCGTGAGCTACCCGGCCTCTTCGGGGTGGTCGAGTCGGCCCGACGGGTGGGCAACTACAAGTGGATCGAGATGCGCCTGTTCGAGGCGCTCGGCGGCTGGGTCGCCACGGTCCCCGAGCTCGACGTGAAGCTCGTCCTCGGCCGGCACTGCTACCACCACGCCTGGCACGCCGAGCTGTGGAACAAGCGGCTGCCCGAGCTGCGGGAGATGAACACCGAGCGGCTCACGGAGCCCCCGAACGACGAGATGATCGCGTTCGTCGACACGATGCGTGAGCCCGAAGCGCCCGAGCTCACGATCGAAAAGCTCGTCGGCGTGTACCGCGTGCTGATCCCGCGCAAGATCGCCGCGTACACGTTCCACCTCAACGCGACGAGCCGCATCACCGACGCGCCCACGATGCGATCGCTGAAGTTCATCCTCCAGGACGAGTTCGAGGACTGGCGCGAAGGCGAGATGCTGTTGCAGTCGCTGATCGAGACGCCCGAAGAAGTCGAACGGGCAGCAAACCGGCAGCGTGAGCTCGAGCAGTTGATGCTCGCGGCCGGCGGTATCGCAGGTCCCGGTAGCATCAGGACAAGCACCGAAGCCGACGCGGACGCGTCGGAGGGGGTAGCAGTCGGATGAAGAAGATCCTCCCCGTCGAGGAGCTGGCGCGCGACTCCCGCTTCGTGCGGGTGCAGATCCAGGAGGCGATCATGGATCCGCGCCAAGCGAAGGTTGCCGAGCGCAACACCGGCTCGGCCAAGCTCGAGCCCGAGCGCCCGGCGGCGCCCGACCGTGCGCGGCAGCTGATGCATGGCATCTTCATGGGTGAGCTGCAGGCGCTCGAGGGCGCGGGCCGGACGACGTTCGACTTCGACGACGAGGACGTTCCGTTCCAGCTCAAGCTCGACATGGCTCGTCAGTCCTGGGACGAGTCGCGCCACTGCGAGATCTCCGTGAAGCTCGCCGAGCACATGGGTACCGAGATCGGCGAGTTCAGCGAGGCGACGTTCCTCTACGAGGCCGCGTGCGCGGAGGACGCGCTGCTGCGGCTCACGGGCGTGAACCGCGCGCTCGAGGGCCTGGCGATCGACGTGTTCAACACGATGAAGCTGTTCGGCGACAACTCGGGCGACCCGGTGCTGGCCGCGTGCGAGGACTGGATGCTCGCCGACGAGGTCACGCACGTGAAGATGGGCTCCGACTGGCTGCGCCGTCTCACCGAAGACGACCCCGAGCGGCGCGAGCGTGCTCTCGAGTTCCAGCGCACCGTCGACAAGCTCTTCAGCCTGGGCGGCTTCCGCGGCGAGACCGACGAGAACCCGATCCAGCTGGCGCGCCGGTTCCGCGAGATGGCCGGCTTCAGCAACGAGGAGATCGACGAGCTCTCCGAGGTGACCGCGGAGGCGCAGGCAGAGGCGGAGGCCGCCGCCGGCCTCGAGCCGCGCGCGTACTCGTAGCGGTGGCGCGCGTCGAGGTCACGCCCGAGCAGTTCACGCTGGTCGAGTACGACGCGGGCGTGATCGCCGGGCTCGCCGAGGAGCTCGCGGCGGAGGTCGGCATCCCGGACGACGTACCGATTCGCATCGAGATCGACGAAGAGCTGCCGCTGCCGTTGACCGGCAGCACAGCCGACGTCGTCGACGGGAGCGCGCAGCTCTGGTTCTCCGGCGCCAGCTTCGAGGACGGCCGTCACCGCGCCACGTTCAACGACCGGCTGGCGCGCACGGAGCTGGCGATGCAGTTGTTCCGCGCCGGCGACCGGTTGCAGCCCGGCTTCGCCGGCGCGCCGGCCGACGAGGATCTCACGGACGGCCAGCGTGCGGCGTGGGAGGCGTGGGCCGAGGGTCGCGCCGCGCGGCTGGGTGAATTGAGCCGCAAGGTGCGCCGGCAGTACGTGTTCCGCCTGTACAACGGCTTCACGGATTTCGCCGACGACGCGTTCGAGCGGCTGTGGAACGCTGACCAACTGACGTGGTCCGACCTCGAGTCGATCTTCGCCGAGTGCAAAGCCGTCGACCCTCGCCCCGAACCCAAGGCGAAGTCGGCGATCCGCCGCGACTCCCTCAAAGCGCAGGGCTAGACGCGCATCACTCCAGGTCCTGGGCGCTGATCGACTCGTAGAGGTCGAGGTCGGGGGCGCCGGCGAGCATGCCGCGTGCTGCTTGCGCCATCTCGACGGTCTCGGGCGCGTCGAGGTGGGCGCGGGCGTCGTCGGCGCTCTCCCATTTCTCGATGACGACGAGCCGGTCCGGACGGGAGCCGGATGCCACCAGGTCGACATTGCGACAGGCGGGACGGCGGCGGGTGAGCACCACGTATTTGGCCAGAACGGCGGCCAGGTCGCTCTGCCGGCCGGTGCGGGCCTCGAAGCTCCCGATCACCACAGCGAGGTCGATATCCGCCACAGATCCCCTTGCCGGCGAGGTGCGAGGATCCGCCCCTGCCTGTGGAAAACTTGTCTTGACGGAGTCGGTATCGTACGTGGGGAACCGGCACCCGAACGGCGTACCCTGCGTTCATACTGGGAACGCTGGTAGCCGAGCCGTTACCCACAAGCCACCCGCCGCCCCGCGCGGCTGCAGAAAGGCCCTAATCCCTTGGCGAAGGAGCGAGTCGAGCGGGACGAGGAAGATCTCGTCCGGCTCTACCTGACCGATATCGGGCAGTACCCGCTGCTCACCAAGGACGACGAGGTCAGGCTGGCGCAGCAGATCGAAGCGGGGAACTCCGCCCGCGGCGACCTGCTCACCGCGACCAAGGACCTCACCGCAGGGAAGAAGCGCGAGCTGCGCCGCACCGCCCGTGAAGGCGACGACGCCCAGCGCACGTTCGTGCAATCGAACCTGCGGCTCGTCGTCTCGATCGCGAAGAAGTATCAGGCCTCGGGCCTGCCGCTGCTCGACCTCATTCAGGAGGGCAACCTCGGCCTCATGCACGCGGTCGAGAAGTTCGATTGGCGCAAAGGCTTCAAGTTCTCGACCTACGCGACGTGGTGGATCCGTCAGGCGATCACACGCGGTATCGCCAACACCGGTCGCACGATTCGCCTGCCCGTGCACGCCGGCGACACGCTCGCGCGCCTCCAGAAGGCTCGATCACGCCTGGAGCTGAAGCTCGGGCGGCCGGCGACCCTGGCCGAGCTCTCGATCGAGGTCGAGATGCCCGAGGACAAGGTCACCGAGGCGCTGCGCTTCGCGGCGGAGCCGCTCTCGCTGTCGGAGCCGCTGCGCGAAGACGGCGACGCCGAGCTCGGCGACATCGTCGAGGACCGCTCGGCCGAATCGCCCTTCGAGGTCGCGGCGACCGCGTTGCTGCCCGAGGAGATCGAGAAGCTGCTGGCGCCGCTCGACGAGCGCGAGCGGCAGATCCTCGCGCTGCGGTTCGGGCTCGACCGGGGCGAGCCGCGCACGCTCGAAGAAGTCGGCGAGTACTTCAACCTCACCCGGGAGCGCATCCGCCAGATCGAAGCCCGGGCGATGTCGAAGCTCCGCCACCCGTCCGCCGACACCGGCGCCCGCGACCTGCTGGCCGTCTGAGCCACCGGCGCGCTCGGCGCGCCACAGGTCCCGGGAAGGCCGAAGGCCCGGCTCGCAGAGCCGGGCCTCGTCGCGTCCGCGATGCGTCAGTGCTCGGCGTCGGAGTAGTCGATGAAGTCGTAGGGATAGCCGCGCGGGAACGCGCTCGCCCACGACAGCGCTCGCCAGTGCTCCTCTTCGAGATGCCAGCCCGCCGCGCCGAGGTTGTCCTCGAGCTGCGCCATGTTCCGCGCCCCGATGATCGGCGCGGTCACGCCGGGACGGTGCAGCACCCAGTTCAGCGCCACCTGGGACGGGGTCTTCCCCGCCTCTTCGGCGACCTTGCGCACCGCCTCGACGATGCTCCACGCCCGATCGTGTAGCCGGTACGTGAACGTGATCGGCTCCTCGGTGTCGCCGCCGCGAGTGCCTTGCGGGAACTCCTCACCCTCGCGGTACTTGCCCGTGAGCACGCCCCCCGCCAGCGGGCTCCACGGCAGTACGGCCAGTCCCTCCTCGCGGCACAGCGGCAGGAGCTCGCGCTCGATGTCGCGCGTGATCAGCGAGTACTCGGGCTGCAGCGACACGAACGGCTGCCACCCACGAAGCGCAGCAAGGCCCAAGGATTTGGCGAGCTGCCACGCCGTGTAGTTGCTTGCGCCTGCGTAACGGATCTTGCCTTCGTGCACGAGGTCGTCGAGCGTCGAGACGGTCTCCTCGATCGGCGTCGACGCATCCCAGCAGTGGATCTGGTAGAGGTCGATCCACTCCGTGCCCAGCCGGCGCAGCGACGCCTCGATGCCCATCCGGATGTGACGGCGCGACGCGCCGCGGTCGTTGGGGCCAGGGCCGGTGGGGAAGCGGACCTTCGTCGCCAAGACCACGTCGCCGCGCCGGCTGCCGAGCGCGCGGCCGACGATCTCCTCTGAGGCGCCCTCGTTGTACACGTCGGCGGTGTCGACGAAGTTGCCTCCGGCGGCGAGGAACCGGTCGACGAGCTCCCGGCTCGTCGGCTCGTCCGCCTCCTTGCCGAACGTCATGGTCCCGAGGCAGAGCTCCGAGACACGTGTTCCCGTGCTGCCCAGCCGGCGGTACTCCACGGCAACCTCCTCGTCGGTCCGTCATCCGAATCTAGGTCGAGCCGGCGCTAGTTGTGATCGGTACGCTGCGCCGGTGCCGGAGGCGGGGACCAACGAGCAGCCAGCAGTCGGGGTGCGTTCCGTTCTCTCGGGCGCGCTTCGAGTGCTCCGGCGCCGGTTCCGTCTCGTCGCCGGGGCTGCAGTGGTTGTGTTCGGCGCCAGCGCAGTTGTCGATGTCCTCGTCGACACAATCGCCGACCGAACGGAGAACGCCGGTGCCTTGACCGCCGTCGTGTTGATGGCGGCCGGCCTCGCGCTGTTCGGGACGACGTTCTTCGCCGGGCTGCTCGACCGCGTCGTCGCCGCCGAGGAGCACGGCGGCGCGCCTCCTTCACTGGGCGCGGTGCTGCGGACGCTCCCGTACGGACGGCTCATCGCGGCCGACCTGCTCCTGACGGTCGGCGCGGGGGTGCTACTGATCTTTCTCGTCGTCCCCGGCCTTGTCTTCTATACCTTCTTCTGCCTCGTCGGCCCGATCATCGTGAGGGAGGACCGGAAAGTCCGGGACGCGTTCCGGCGGTCCCGCCAGTTGGTGCGAAAGAAGTTCTGGCTGGTCTTCCTCCTTGTCACGTTGCCCGTGTTCGTCGAGGAAGACGTCGTCCACGGGATCGTGACGGCCGCGGAAAGCCTCGGCCCCCTGCTCGTCTTCGTCCTCAATGCGGTGGCAGAGGCGGCGGTGGGGTCGGTCGTGGCGCTCGTGGAGGTGACGCTTGCCCACCGCTTGGCCCGGCGCAGTCCAGAGCGGAGGTGGCAGGAATCGAACCCACCGGACGGGGTTCGCCCGTCCCACTCGTTTTGAAGACGAGGGGGGCCACCAGACCCCGTTCACCTCCAAGCGCCGGTCTACCAGACTCGATAGCATGCGAGGAGCGCCCGTCGGACAGGGAGAATGTCGTGAAGAAGCTGCTCGTCCTGCTGATCCTCGTGGCGATCGTCATCGCCGTAGCCCGCAAGGTTCGCGAAGTCTGACCTTGGGCCCACCGCCGGCCGACGCGCCGGCGGCCAGGGCCTCCGTATCGTGCCCGGGCCCCGCCCGGGCACGTTCGCGTCTAGCGAGAGAACACCGCTGCGTAGCGGTGGGCGAAGAGGGCGACGGCACCGCCCGTGTGCCAGAACACGACGGTGTCGCCCGCGCCGAAGCGGCCTCCGTGTGTCGCGGCGATGAGCCCTGCCATCGCCTTGCCGGTGTACACGGGGTCGAGCACGATGCCTTCGAGGTGGGCGACTCGTTCGATCGCCTCCAGCGCGGCGTCCGTGACCGCCCCGTAGCCGTCGCCGAAACGATCGCGGTCGAGCACGAGTTCGGTGTCCGGAGCGGCTCGACCGCAATGGGCGGCGGTTTCAGCGGCAAGCTTCGGGATGACGTCCTCGAGGTCAGGTCGCGTCCCGACGTCCACCCCGAGGACGCGCGCTCGTCCGCCGAGGGCGGCGAGCAGCCCGGCGTGCGTGCCGCCCGAGCCGTCAGCGACCACGATCCAGTCGACCGCAGCGCCGGCCGCGTCGGCCTGCGCGACCAGCTCCTCGCCGGCCGAGACGTATGCGGAGGCGCCGGTGACGGAGGCGCCGCCGATCGGCATGGCGAACGGTCGTCTCCCGTCCGCTGTGAGCTGCGCCGCCAGCTTCTCGATGGCCGACTCGACCTCGTAATACGAGTCGGCTCCGGTGAAGTGCAGCGTTGCGCCCAGGACGCGGTCGAGGAGGAGGTTGCCGCTGTAGAGCCGGGGCTCGTTGCCGCCGACGGCGAGGTGGCAGTCGAGGCCGAGGCGGTTGGCCGCCGCCGCCGTCATGCGTGCGTGGTTGCTCTGCGCGCCGCCGCCGGTGACGAGGACGTCGCAGCCTCGCGACTGCGCCTCGCCGCAGAGATACTCGAGCTTGCGGGCCTTGTTGCCGCCGAGGGCGAGGCCCGTGAGGTCGTCACGCTTGACGAGAACATGAGGCCCGCCGAGCCACTCGGAGAAGCGATCCATCGGCTCGAGTGGTGTCGGGAGTTGGGCCAGCGCGACCCTCGGTAGCTGCACCGCGGCCCCGCCGTTACGCGGCATCGCTGCGGCGCCGCAGCCACCACCACACCGCCACGCCGGCGCCGGCGGCTGCGAGCACGCTGCTCACCGCGATGGTGGGGCCGGCGGGCGGGACCGGCATCCGGTCTCGCAACCGGACGGGGTGCTCGAACTCTCGAACCTCCCATTCGCGCTCGCGCGCGACGCGGGCGAGCTCCTTGTCGGGGTTCACGGCAACGGGATGGCCGACGAGCTCGAGCATGGGCAGGTCGGTGATCGAGTCGCTGTACGCGTACGACATCGCAAGATTGATGTGTTCGCGGGCAGCGAGCAGGCGGACAGCCTGCGCCTTGTGCGCGCCGTACGCGTAGAACTCGAGCTCGCCCGTGTAATTGCCGTCGGCGTCAACTGCGGCACGCGTGCCGATCACCTCGTCGGCACCCAGGAACTCGGACAGCGGCTGCACGACCTCCATCGGCGCCGACGAGACGATCACGACCTTTCGACCGGCGGCGTGGTGCTCGTCGAAGAGCTCGAGCGCCTCCGCGTAGATGATCGGCTCGATGACGTCCGTGAGCGTGTCGCGCACGATCAATGCGACGTGGTCTCGGTTCCAGCCTCGGGTCATCGCCGACATCGCGACGCGGAGCTTCTCCATCTTCTCTTCGTCCGCCCCGACGAGCATGAAGACGACCTGCGCGTACAGGCTCTTCACGATCGATCGCCGGGACAGCAGTCCCTCGCGGTAGAACGGCCGTCCGAAGGCGAGCACGGAGCTCTTGGCGATGATCGTCTTGTCGAGGTCGAAGAACGCGGCGGAGTTGGTCCGTACGTTCACCACGGTGGTGAGCCTACGCGGCTCTTGACAGCCGGCCCATGGATCCCTAACTTCACGTCAGCTCCCCGGCTCGGGGAGCTTTCTTCGTTTCCCGCTCTTCCTCCGCCCAGGTCTGCGCGCGGCGCGCGCAGAAGGACGCAGAAGGAATAGAGAAGAGGAGAGAGCGGTGCTCCTGGCCCTGTGGTCGCCGAAGGGCGGCTCCGGCACGTCTGTGCTCGCGGCCGCGTGCGCGCTGGTGCTCGCCCGCCGCGGCGGCGCGCGGGTCGCCGACCTGGACGGCGACCAGCCCGCGTTGTTCGGGCTCGGTGCCGATCCGCCCACGGGCCTCGCCGACTGGCTCGCCGCCGGGCCCGAGGCACCCACCGACGCCCTCGAGCGTCTCACGGTCGAGGCGGCGACCGGCGTCGCTCTCATCCCCCGCGGCGCCGAGCCCCGGCCGCTGGCCCCCGTCCCGGCGGCCGAGGCCGGCGCCGCCCTGGCCGTTGCCTTGCGCGACGGCCCGGTGCCCACAGTCGTCGACCTCGGCCGGGCGCGGAGCCCGGCCGCCCGCGCCATGGTCGAGGTTGCCGACGCGTCCCTCGTCGTCGTGCGCGGCTGTTACCTGACGCTCCGGCGCGCCGTGCACGCCGCCCCGCTCGCCCGTGCCTCCGGCGTGCTCCTCGTGACCGAGCCCGGCCGCTCGCTCGGGCGCCGAGAGGTCGAGGAATGTCTCGACCGGCCCGTGCTCGCCGAGGTGCCGGTGCGCGCCGCTGTCGCCCGGGCCGTGGACGCGGGCCTGCTGCCCGTGCGCCTACCCGAGGTGCTGGCCCGCCCGGTGGGCGAGGCGCTCGGGCGCCTCGGCCTGCTACGAACGCGACGAGGGCAGGCCGCGTGACCGCTGCGGCCGTGGCCGGGTCGCGTCCCTCGGGCGATCGGGCCCTCAAGGAGCGCGTGCATCGTCGCCTCGTCGCCGCCGGCGGCCTCGACCCGCTCGACGATCTCGACCGCCTCGAGGAGCCGCAGGGGCCGGCGCGCCTCCTCGCCGTCCGCACCCGCCTCGCCGAGCTGCTGCGCGACGAGGCGCCGTTGCTCTCGCCCGCCCGGTTCGAGCGCTTGCTGCGCGAGCTCACCGACGAGGTCGCAGGCCTGGGACCTCTCGAGCCGCTGCTTGCCGATCCCGAGGTCACTGAGGTCATGCTCAACGGTCCCGGACGCGCGTACATCGAGCGCGCCGGTCGGATCGAGCAGGTCGCGCTCGACCTCGACGCCGTCGCCATCGTGCGTCTCGTCGAGCGCGTCGTCGCGCCACTCGGTCTGCGGCTCAACCGCGCCTCGCCGATGGTCGACGCCCGCCTCGCCGACGGGTCGCGCCTGCACGCGTTGATCCCTCCGCTCGCGCTCGACGGACCGTGCGTCACGATCCGCCGGTTCCGGACGCGCCCCGTCGACCTCGACGCGTTCGGCGTGACGGGAGTCGCCGGCGCGTTCCTACGTTGGGCCGTCGGCGCCGGATGGAACCTGCTGGTCGCGGGGGGCACGAGCGCCGGGAAGACCACACTGCTCAACTCGTTGTCCGCAGCGATCCCGGCCGGCGAGCGGATCGTGACGATCGAGGAGACGGCCGAGCTGCGGCTCGTACAGCCCCACGTCGTGCGGCTCGAAGCCCGTCCGCCCAACGCCGAGGGGGCAGGCGCGGTTTCGGTGCGCGATCTCGTGCGCACCGCGCTGCGCATGCGACCGGACCGGGTCGTCGTGGGCGAAGTGCGCGGCGGCGAGGCCCTGGACATGCTGCAGGCGCTCAACACCGGCCATGACGGTTCCTTGTCGACCGTGCATGCCAACGGCCCTGTCGACGTGCTGCCCCGGCTCGAGACGCTCGTGCTCATGGCGGGCGTCGGCCTGCCGTTGCGCGCAGTCCGATCACAGATCGGTGCCGCCGTCGACGCCGTCGTTCACGTCGCGCGGCACACCGCCGGTGCGCGACGCGTCGAGGCGATCGCCGAGGTCGTGAATGGAGGCGAGGTGCTCGAGGTCCGCCCTCTGTTCGAGCGGCGCGGCGGAATGCTCGAACCGGAGGGCGTCCCGGGGCGACCATCGCGCCGAGCCGACGCGTCCCCACTCGATCGCGAGTGGCTTCGGTGCTGAGCCTGGTTGTCGCCGTCACCGGCCCGCTACTGGTCGCCACGCTCGTGACGGCGGCCCGACGCGCCGGCGTTGCCGAGCATGCCCGGATGCTGGGCCGGTCGAGGCGCTGGCGCCTGCCGCCTCGGTTGAGGGCGCGCCTCGAGCGCGCCCTCGCCGACGCCGACGTCGGTCTCGAGCCGGAGGCGGCGATCGAGCTGTGCGCCGGCGCGACCGTTGGAGCCGCGATGGTCGCGGCGGTGCTCTCGCCCGGGTTGGTGCCGCCCGCGCTGCTGCTCGTGCTCGTCGCCGGACCCGCGTGCCTCTGGGTATTCGGCACGCGTGCCCGCCGCAGATACGCAGCCGCCTTGCCGCCCGCGCTCGAGCAGATCGCCGCGCACCTGCGGGGCGGCGGCACGGTCGCGCACGGCGTGAGCGCCCTGGCCGACGGTGATGGCCCGCTCGCGTCGGACATGCGACGGGTGCGCACGCGCGCCGACCTCGGCGTCGGTCTTGCCGATGCGCTCGCGGCGTGGCCGGTGGAGCGCAAGCTCGCCGACGCACGCGCGGTCGCCGGTGCTCTGGCGGTGGCGGAGACTCTCGGGGGTCGCAGCGCCCACGCGCTGGACGGGCTGGCGAGGTCGTTGCGCGACCGGCTCGGGGCGGCGGCCGAGGCGCGCTCGCTCTCTGCTCAGGCGCGGCTGTCGGCGGTCGTCGTCGGGGCGTCACCGCTCGCGTATCTCGTGTTCTCGGCGCTGGTCGACCCGGCGTCGGTCGGTCAGCTCGTCGGGACGGGCGCCGGCCGTGTCTGTCTTGTCGCGGGACTGGCCCTCGAGGCGGCAGCCGCCCTCTGGATGCGGCGAATCCTGATGTCGGCGGAGGCGGCGTGAACGCGCTGTTGTCGACCGCCGTGCCGTGGCTCGTCGGCCTGGCCTGGGGCGCGTTCGCGGCCGCGCCGCTCGTGGTGCGGGCGCGGCGGCGCCGCGTCAGCGCCCGCCTGGAGCCGCTGTGTGTGGTGCCCGATGGCGAGAGGCCAATGCCGGAGAGCGCCGCCTTGCTCCGGCGCGTGCGGGCGCGCGTGCCTACCGGCTCGGTCGGTCGGGCGCTGGCGGGTTGGCGTGCCCACCGACACTCCCGTCGCGACGACGCCGTGGTCGACGCCGAGCTGCCCGTCACCGTCGACTTGCTCGGTGTCGCCGTCGAAGCCGGATGCACGCCGTACCTCGCCGTCGATCGGTCGTTGCGATGGGTGCCGCCGACGATGGCTGCCCGGCTGATCGAGGTGCGCGAGGCGTGCGCACTTGGCGCGACCTTCGGCGACGCCCTCGAGAGCCTCGGGACACGCGTGCCGCGGCTGCGGCCCCTGGCCGATGCGTTGCTCGCCTCCGACCGTCTCGGCGCGCCCGTCGGTCCCGCGCTCAGCCGGTTGGCCGACGAGCAACGCGCCGAGCTCCGCCGCCGGGCCGAGGCTCACGCGCGCCGGGTACCGGTGCGGCTGTTGTTCCCGCTCGTGTTCGTCGTGCTGCCCGCCTTCGGGCTGCTCACGGTGATCCCGACGCTGCTCGCCGGATTCACCCGCATGTAGTGCTTCCCCCAATCGACCTGACCACGAGGAGGCAAACTCATGTTCCGTCGAATTGTGCGCGTGCTGCGGGCCGAAGTCGGTCAGACGACGGCCGAGTACGCGCTCGTGATCCTGGGTGCGGCGGCGATCGGGGCGCTGCTGATCGCCTGGGCAACGAAGAGTCACGCCATCGGCAAGCTCTTCGACGAGGTGATCGAGAAGGTGCTGCCCTGAAGGGGCAATCCGGGCAGTCGACCGTCGAGTTTGCGGTGCTGATGCCGCTCGTGGTGTTCGCGGTCCTCGCCGTGTTGCAGGTCGCGTTCGTAGTACGCGATCAGGTTGCTGTCGTGCACGCGGCTCGTGAGGCCGCGCGCGCTGCCAGCGTCGATCCCGATCCTGACCGGGCCGTGCGCGCGGCGCGCCGGACCCTGCGCGGCGCGGACGTTGATATCGGCGATCGACCCGCGGTGGGCGAGCCGATCTCGGTCGAGGTGACCTACAGGTCGGTGACCGATCTGCCGCTGGTCGGTGCGCTGTTCCCGGACCCGACGCTGCACGAACGCGTCTCGATGCGAGTCGAGCGTTGAGCGACCGTCGCCGCCGCGACCAAAGAACCGAGCGTGGGTCCATGGCGGTGCTGCTGATCGCGGTCGTCGCCCTCGGCGCCGTGCTTGCGCTTGGCGCCGCCCGGTTGGGCGGCGCGTTCGTGGCGCGCGCCCGGGCCGACGCCGCCGCCGACGCGGCTGCGCTGGCTGCCGCCGACATGCTCGCCCTCGGGCGCGGCGAGGCCGCCGCCGGCGCCGCCGCGGCCGACACCGCCGCCGGCAACGACGCCCGCCTCGTCCGCTGCACGTGCCGCGGTCGCATCGCGACCGTCGAGGTCGAGGTCGCAGTCCACGGACTCGGTCGTCTCGGCGGTCCCGCGCGCGGGACGGCGAGAGCTGAGGTACGACCCGAGTGCGCGCTCGGCTGCGCCGACCGTCCTCGCTAGTGCGACTGGAGGATGCCGTCGTCCCGGAAGTCGGCGAACAACTCGTCGATGCCGGGCCCGGGGGACAGGTTGGTGCCGGCGCCGCCGCCAGTCGGGATCACGACGTTCCTGATGTTGGCGGGGTTGATGGTGAGCACCAACCGGCCCAGCCGATAGAGGTCGGTGTAGCTGGCGTTCTCCATCTGTACGTGGCGACCCAGGATGCCGAGCATGTTGACGACGCCACTCGCTCCGGTGTTGCGCTGTTGGAAGTTCTGCAGCGCCGAGATGATCAGATAGCCCTGGTTCTCACTCCGTTTGATATCGCCGGCCGAGAAGCTGTGACGGTCACGCGAGAACGCAAGCGCCCCTGGTCCGTTCAGGTGCAGCGGACCGGGATCGAAGTCGGTGGCCGCCAGTGGGTCGTGCATCGGTTCCTGGATGTTGACGTCGAGACCGCCGACCTCGTCGACCATGCTGGCGAAACCGTCGAAGTTCGTCGTGATCGAGAATTTGATCGGGACACCGACGAAGTTGCTGATGGTTCCCGTGAACGCGCTCAGCCCCTGGGTCGCCAGGATGCTGTTGACCTTCCCGCCCCCACCGATCGAGGTGTCACGGGGTATGCCGATCATCGACGCGGCGTGCGCCTGGGGGTTGACGCCGATGACGTGGATGGCGTCGCCGAGCCCCACGCCATTCGGGTCGCGGGAGTCGTTCCCCACCACGAGAAAGAACTGCACCTGGTCGGGCTGGCCGCTGGTGAAGCTGGCCTGCCCGGTGGGTGGGACCTTGAGGAGCGTGAACCAGGTTTCACCCTTCGCGGGCGTCGGGAGCCCGGTGGCCATCCACGCCGCGATGACCAGGCAGCCGAGCAACACCCCGCACAGCGGCGGGCCGATCAGGGTGAAAAGAACGGTCCGTGACCTTCTCGCCACTGCTACCTCATCCCTGCGCCGTCGCGGTCGGAACATCGACCTCTGCGCCCTGCCGGTTGACGGTCACGTCGTAGCCCGTGATTTTCCATGCCCCGCTCTCGGGGCTGAGCGTCAACGCGATGCTGCGTGCGGTCTGGAGCGCCCCGCCCTTCACGCCGATCTCGGCGCTGTAGTCGAACGCGGCGGTCGCCAGCACGAACTGGCCACCGTTGTCGGACAGTGCCGTGATGACTACCGGCGATGCCGCCGGCTTGAAGTCGCCGGTGCGCTTCGGCTCCCCGGTCTCGAACAGCACGCCCTTGTCGGGCCCGTTGATCGCCGCCTGCGAGCCGGCGTCGAACAGTTCCCCGAGGTTCTGCGGCGGCTCGCCCGTCTTCGCCGGTACGACCAAGCCCCGTTCGACGTACGTGCCGACAACCTGCATGATCTGGTTGGCAGCATCGTCGGGAAGCGTCGCTGGCGCGCCTGCGTTCGAGTTCTGGACCCCGCCGAGTACCAGCTGCACGTCGCCCGAAACGAATTTCTTTGCCGGCGCCGACTTGTCATCGCCCCCGCGCGTGAGGAAGAAGACCAGCGCCGCCACGATCAGCAGCGCGACCGACGCCGCGACGACTGCAATCTGCATTCGTCGCGACCGTTGCGGGCGCGACGGCCGGTCCGGCGGCGTGCGCGCGGGAGCCCGCGAGGCAGTACCCGGGGTCGACATGGGCCGACAGGATGCCACGCCGGAAGCGGTACGGTGCAAGCAGGCCCTCGGGATCAGCGGCGGCGGGTGCCGTGAGGCCAAGGAGGCCACCGTGGCGCTTCGGAAAATGGTGGACCGGCTGACGAAGCCGGTCGAGGATCTCGACCGCGAGGCACTCGGCAGTTACTGCGACAAACTCGGCGCCACCCCGATGAACCAGATCACCCCCCGCACCCCGATCCGGGTCGCCGGGGAGGTGCGAGCGGTTCGCATCGTGCCCAGGGCCGGCGCATCCGCCACCGAGGTCACGGTGTCGGACGGCCGGGGCTCGGTCGATGCCGTGTTCCTCGGGCGGCGCAGGATCGCCGGAATGTCACCGGGTCATCGTGTGCTGCTGTCTGGCGTCGCAGGCCGGGACGGCAACCGCTACATCGTCTACAACCCCGAGTACACGATCCTCGACTAAGCACCGCGTGACCTGACCGGGGCGGGGGAGCGTGTGTCCCGCGCTCGAGGGGCGGGGGGTCGACGGTCCGGCGCCCGAACAGTCCGGCCCGCCCGGCCGAGACCCGGTCGCAGACCCGAGCCGAGCGTGAGCGAGGCGAGCTCGGGGGCTCGGCCGGATCAGCGGTGCCGGTTCGGCGCCGTTGGCCGTCGTGCCCCCGCCCCGGGACAAGACCGCGCGTGGCTTACTCGCCGGTCAGGATCGCCCGCACATCCTCTTCGGATTCTGGCGTCACCATCGCCAGCACCTCGTCACCGACCTCGAACACGGTGTCGCCGCGTGGAACGACGACGTGCTCCCCGCGGACGACGGCGACGACGGTGGCGTTGCGCGGCACGTCGATGTCCTTCAACGCCCGGTCGACGACGGGTGCGTCCTCGGCCAGCGTCACTTCGACCAGTCGAGCCTGGCCGCGCTCGAATTGCAGGATCCGAACGAGCCGCCCGACGCTCACCGCCTCTTCGACGAGTGCGGTGATGAGATGGGGCGTCGACACCGAGAGATCGACGCCCCAGTTCTCGTTGAACATCCATTCGTTCTTCGGATGATTCACGCGCGCGATGACCCGGGGCACCGCGAACTCCTGCTTGGCAAGCAACGAGATGACCAGGTTGTCCTCGTCGTCGCCGGTCGCGGCGACGACGACATCGCAACGCTCGAGGCCGGCCTCCTTGAGCGACGACACCTCACACGCGTCGGCGATGAACCACTCGACGCCCTCGTCGGCGACGGCGCGCTCGACGACGGCCGGGTTCTGCTCGATGAGCTGCACTTCGTGTCCGGCCGCGTGCAGGTCGTTGGCGATGAAGAGCCCGACGTTGCCGGCGCCCGCGATTCCCACCCGCATCGCTAGTGCTCCGGCCCCTGTTCGAGACGCTCACGCAGGGCGTCCATCGCGTTGACGTCGACCATGAAATGCAACACGTCGCCTTCCTGGCCGACGAGCTTCGAGTCGACGATTTGCGCCGTGCCCAACCTCGTCACCGCCGTGAGCCAGAAGCGACCCGGCTCGTTGAGCGGGGCAAGCTTCTTTCCGCCCCACGCCTGTGGCAGCACCCGCTCGACCAGGCCCACCTTGCCGCTGGGGTCGATCCAGTCGTGGGGCTGCTCGCCCGGGAGCAGCCGCCGCAGCACCTGATCGGTCGTCCACGAGACCGTCGCGACCGTCGGGATGCCGAGCCGCTGGTAGATCACCGCTCGGCGCGGGTCATAGATGCGGGCCACAACGTGTTCGATGCCGAAGGTCTCGCGGGCGATGCGAGCGACCAGGATGTTGGAGTTGTCGCCGTTGGTGACGGCGGCCACGGCGCCGGCCCGTTCGATGCCGGCCTCCTCGAGATTGTCACGGTCGAAGCCGAACCCGACGACCCGCTGTCCGGCGTAGCCGGCGGGGAGGCGGCGGAACGCGTTGGGATTCTTGTCGATCACGGCGACCGTGTGGCCTGACTTCTCGAGGGTGCCGGCGAGCTCGCTTCCCACGCGCCCGCAGCCGACGACCACGACGTGCACGCTGCCTCCTGCCAGGTTCGGAGGCGTCGATCGTACGACGGGTCGACGGAGCCCGAGAAGGCTAGACGGGCACTCCGGCATGGCATGCTGGCGATGACGGGCTGACCTCGAGGTCGGCCTTCGTCAGATTCGGTGGCAATTCCATCTCGGGGGCCGGGTGGCGATCCTCAAGCGACTGCTCGTCGGGCGGCCCATCCCGACGGTCGAGCAAGAGCAGCAGCGCATCCCGAAGACCATCGCGCTCGCGGTGTTCTCCTCCGACGCGATCTCCTCGACGGCGTATGCGACCGAGGAGATCCTGTTCGTCACCGCGGTCGGCGGCTCGAGCCTGATGCTGGGGCTCGACTCGCTCATTCCGATTGCGATCGGGGTTGCCATCCTCCTCGCGATCGTCACGGCGTCGTACCGGCAGACGATCTACGCCTACCCGAGCGGCGGTGGGAGCTACATCGTCAGTCGGGAGAACCTCGGGGAGGGGCCGTCACTCGTAGCCGGCGCGTCCCTTCTCGTCGACTACATGCTGACCGTCGCCGTCTCGATCTCGGCGGGCGTGGCGGCCATCGTCTCGATTCCAGCGTTTCACGGCCTCGCCACCCACCGCGTCGAGCTCGCCCTCGGGCTCATCGCGTTCATCGCGATCGCGAACCTGCGCGGGATCAAGGAGTCAGGCCGGCTCTTCGCCGCACCGACCTACATCTATATCTTCACGTTGGGCGCGCTGGTCGTCTACGGCCTGTTCCGCACGTACTTCGGCGACATCCATCCCGTGCCGTTCGATCCGAAGGCGTTCGAGGGCAGCCGCGTCGAGGGCGGCACGCTGGGCCTGTTCCTGATCCTCAAAGGCTTCTCCTCGGGCGCCGTCGCGCTGACGGGTGTCGAGGCAATCAGCAACGGTGTCCCAGCCTTTCGCCGACCGGAGTCGAAGAACGCCGCCACGACGCTCACCTGGATGGCCACGATCCTCGGTTCCTTGTTCTTCGGCGTGTCGCTTCTCGCCCACCGGCTCCACCCGTATCCGAGCCACGACGAGACCGTCATCTCACAGCTCGGCCGGGCGGTGTTCGGCGACGGCCCCGTCTACGTGCTCCTCCAGTTCGCCACGGCCGCGATCCTCACGCTGGCCGCAAACACCGCGTACGCGGACTTCCCCCGGCTGTCGTCGATCATCGCCCGGGACGGGTACCTCCCGCGGCAGCTCGCAAACCGCGGCGACCGGCTGGTGTTCTCGAACGGCATTCTCGTGCTGTCGGGCCTGGCGGGCTTACTGATCGTCGCGTTCGGCGGCATCACCAACGCGCTGATTCCGCTTTACGCAGTGGGCGTGTTCGCTTCGTTCACGCTGTCTCAATCCGGGATGGTGATTCACCATCTTCGGCTGCGAGAGCCAGGCTGGAAACGCAACCTCGTGATCAACGTCGTCGGCGCGATCGCAACCTTTGTCGTCCTGCTCATCATCGCGATCACGAAGTTTACGAGCGGCGCCTGGGTGCCGATCATCGTGATCCCGGCCATCGTCCTCCTCTTCAAGGGCATCCACGGGCACTACCAACGCGTCGGTGCCAAGCTGAGCATTCCGCCCGACTACCGACCGCCACCTATGAACCACACGATGGTCGTCCTCGTCGGCGGGCTCCATCGCGGCGTCCTCGACGCGCTCGCCTACGCGAAGTCGCTCAACCCGACGCACATCGCCGCGGTCAGCGTCGTCTCGGACGAGGAGCAACAGGAGCGGATCGAGAAGATCTGGGCGGAACGTAACATCGACGTACCGCTCGAGATCGTCTACGACCCGTATCGGGAAGTCACCACGCCCATTCTCCGCTACATCGACGAGATCGATGCGCGTTGGGACAACGACATCATCACCGTGTTGATACCGGAATTCGTCGTCGAGCACTGGTGGGGGCACCTGCTCCACAACCAGACCGCGCTCCTGCTCAAGGGCCGGCTGCTGTTCCGGAAGGGAACGGTCGTCACGTCCATCCCATACCACCTGCAGGAGGCGAGCGAGGACGGGAGCGCGAAGTAACCTGCCCGCCGAGCGCGCGACGACCAGAGTTCAAGGAGCCGTAACCCCGGATGTCACAGATCGTCACGCTCGCGGCGGAGGGCAGCTACCAGGTCTTCGAGCTCCGCGGCGGTGAGTGGTTCTGGCTGGTGCTGGCGGCGGGCACCGCCATCCTGGCCATCGTGGTCGGTTTCGTCCTCAGGCAAGGGGTGCTCGCGGCCGATCAGGGCACGCCCACGATGATCGAGATCGCCAAGTCGATACAGGAAGGCGCGATGGCCTACCTGCGACGGCAGTTCAAGACGATCGCGGTCATCGTCGTCCCAGTCGCGCTCATCGTCTTCCTGACGTCGACCAAGGTGGCGAAGCCGGGCGGCGCCGAGGCGCTCTCGTTTGCCCAGTCGGGACTGTTCCGGACGCTCGCGTTCATAGCCGGGTGCTTGATGTCCGGCCTCACCGGCTTCATCGGCATGAGCCTCGCGGTGCGCGGCAACGTCCGCACCGCGGCCGCGGCCAAGGCGGGGTCACTGCCGGCCGCGCTCAAAGTCGCTTTCCGCAGCGGCGGCGTCGCCGGCATGTTCACCGTTGGCCTCGGCTTGCTCGGGGCTACCGCGATCATCATGATCTTCCAGAACACCGCAACCGCGATCCTCATCGGGTTCGGGTTCGGTGGGTCGCTGCTCGCGCTGTTCATGCGAGTCGGCGGCGGCATCTTCACGAAGGCTGCCGATGTCGGCGCCGACCTCGTCGGCAAGGTCGAGCAGGGCATCCCCGAAGACGATCCCCGTAACCCCGCTACGATCGCCGACAACGTGGGCGACAACGTCGGCGACTGCGCCGGGATGGCCGCCGACCTGTTCGAGAGCTACGAGGTGACGCTGGTCGCGTCGCTCATCCTCGGCGTCGCCGCGTTCAACTCGATCGGCGCCAACCCCGCGCTCGGTCTCATCTTCCCGCTCGCAGCGCGCGCCATCGGGGTGCTCGCTTCGATCGTCGGCGTGTTCGCAGTGCGGGCCACTCCGCGCGACCGCACCGCGATGGCGCCGATCAACCGCGGCTTCTTCACCGCCAGCGTCCTGACCGTACTCGGCACGCTCGCCGTGGCGCTCTTCTACATCGGCAACGATCACGGCAACGAGGGCTGGAAGATGTTCGGCGCTGTCGTGACCGGCCTCGTCCTCGCCCAGCTTGTCAGCCGCCTCACCGAGTACTTCACCTCGACGGAGCGGGAGCCCGTCCAAGAGATCGCAGACGCGTCGCGCACCGGACCGGCCACGACAGTGCTGTCGGGGATGAGCACCGGGCTCGAGTCGACGGTGTGGGCGATCGTCGCCATCGCGGTCGCGATCGGCACCGCCGTAGCGCTCGGTAACGGCAACATCCAATTCTCGTTCTACCTCGTCGCTCTCACGGGCATGGGCATGCTGGCGACCACCGGTGTCGTCGTGTCCGAGGACACCTTCGGCCCGGTTGCCGACAACGCGGCCGGCATCGCGGAGATGTCGGGCGAGTTCGGGGGCGAGCCGGAGCGGATCATGGTGAGCCTCGACGCAGTGGGGAACACGACCAAGGCCGTCACCAAGGGGTTCGCGATCGGCTCGGCCGTCATCGCCGCGGTCGCGCTGTTCGCCTCGTTCGTCGAGACCGCCGGCAGCGAGCTGGACCTGCGAGAAACTGGATCAGCGCTCTTCGCGAAGGTGCCGATCAACGTCGCCGACCCGAAGACCTTCATCGGCCTGCTCATCGGTGGCTCGATCGCCTTCCTGTTCAGCGCGCTGGCGATCCGCGCCGTGGGCCGGACTGCGGGAACCGTCGTGCAGGAGGTCCGCAACCAGTTCGCCGACGGCCAGATCATGGCGGGGACCAAGAAGCCCGACAGCGGAAGGATCGTCGACATCTGCACGGCCGCGTCGTTGCGCGAACTCGCCACACCGGCGCTGCTCGCCGTGCTCACGCCGGTGATCATCGGGTTCGGCATCAACTTCCTCGCCCTCGGCGCGTTCCTCGCCGCCGTGATCTTGACCGGCCAGCTGATGGCGGTGTTCCTCAGCGTGGCGGGCGGCGCGTGGGACAACGCCAAGAAGTTCATCGAGGACGGGCATTACGGCGGCAAGGGCTCAGAACCTCACAAGGCCGCCGTGATCGGCGACACCGTCGGCGACCCGTTCAAGGACACCGCGGGACCGGCGCTGAACCCGCTCATCAAGGTGATGAACCTCGTGTCGCTGCTGATCCTGCCGGCGGTGATCACCCTGCGCGACAACAACGGCGCCCGCTACGCGATCGCGGCTGCCGCGCTCGTGGTGCTGCTCGCCGCGATCGCGTTCTCGAAGCGCAGGGTGGGCGGGTTCGCCGAGGAAGCCGAGGTCGTCGAGGGGGCCGAGCCGGAGCACGAGCCGGCCGGGACCGCGACCCCAAGCTGAATCAGGGGCGCTGGGTCGTCCTGAAGTACCGCCGGGGGAGGATCGGGGTCAATCGCCGGAGCGCGGCGGCACCCTCGGCGTTGAGCCGGGAGGGGCTGACGAACGAGTAGTTGAGGTTGCCGGAGCAGTCCATCGCGCCGAGGCGAACGAGCGACGAGCACACGGCGTCTTCGAGGTCCGGATCGTCATGGACCCGCGTGTCGGCGAGCCGGGATGCGAGTGGCCCGACGGCGCGGCGATCACCGATCCTTCCGAGGTCGTCAGCGAGCGTCTCGATCTCCTCGGGATTCGTGCTCGTGAGGAGGCGGACGATCTCGAGCTCGACTTCGTAGGGCTGGTCAGGCAGAGCCGCCGTCAGCACCCCCGGGCGTCTTCGCTTTGGAGCTCGCGCGTTCCGTCCCAGAACAGCACGCTGACCGTGGTGCCCCGGTGCTCGACCGTCACCACCTTGTGTTGATGGCCGTCGTGTTCGCCGACCACGGTCGCACCGGGGCGGAGCCGCCCCCAACGAACCTGCTTGGTCATCGGCATCATCGTCCTCCGCGCTCCGCGATCGCTAACCCCGAGCGCTCGAAAACTTCGTCCGTCAATCAGTAGCGCGCGGCACGGCGCGCGGAAGAGCAGTTGACAACTCGTTGACGGAGGCTTCGCAGATCCTGACGATCTGCTGAGACGATTCGGCGTCGTGCCGGCGTCCGACTCGATCCGTCAATTCTGGTGGTCGAGGCGTCAATAGGCCGTTAGGGGCACTTCTCACGACGTCGCGAGCGACATATACACGGCTCAATTGTCGGAGCATCGAGGAGAGCCATGACTGACGTGTGGGTACTGCTCCTGATTCTGGCTTTCTTCGGGGCGTGCGTCGGTCTCGTGCGCGGCTGCGATCGGATCATCGGCGGCGACCACGCCGTCGAGCGCGACACGCCCGAGCGATACGAGACCGGGGCACGCGAGACCGAAGCGGTCGGGGCCGGCCGGTGAGCGGCGACAACATCGCCGGCCTCGTCCTTTCGATCCTCGTCGCGCTGTACCTGTTCGCGGCGCTGCTCTTCCCGGAGAGGTTCTGATGACCGCAGCTGGGTGGGCGCAGCTCATCGCCCTCATCGTGGTCATCGGCGCGACAGCACCGCTCCTCGGTCGGTACATGGCCAACGTGTACCAGGGTGGCCCTTCGCGACTCGACCGTGTCTTCGGTCCCGTCGAGCGCCTCATCTACCGCGCCTGCCGGATCGACCCCCAGCGCGAACAGCGCTGGAACATCTACACGCTTTCAGTCCTCGCGTTCAGCATTGTCGGGTTCTTGCTGCTCTATCTCATTCAGCGTGTGCAGAGCGGCCTGCCGTTCAACCCGACGGACATGGGCAACGTCGCGCCGGCGCTGTCGCTGAACACCGCCGTCAGTTTCATGACCAACACGAACTGGCAGAGCTACGCCGGCGAGAGCACCCTGAGCCACCTCACCCAGATGACGGGCCTCACCGTCCAGCAGTTCGTGTCGGCCGCGGTGGGCATGGCGGTGATGGCGGCGCTGATCCGGGGCCTGTCCCGCGCTGGTCAGCGGACGATCGGGAACTTCTGGGTTGACCTCGTGCGCACGACGATCCGCATCCTTCTTCCCATCGCGTTCGTGTTCGCGATCGTGCTCATCGCCACGGGGGTCATCCAGAACATCCACGGGTTCACCGAGGTGCGGACGGTCTCGGGCGCGACGCAGCAGATCCCGGGCGGCCCCAACGCCGGCATGGAGTCGATCAAGCAGCTGGGCACCAACGGCGGCGACTTCTTCAACGTCAACTCGGCGCACCCGTTCTCGAACCCCACGAAGTTCAGCGACTTCCTCGAGCTCTACGCCATCCTCATCATCCCGTTCGCGCTCGCGTTCACGTTCGGGCGCATGGTCAAGGACAAGCGGCAGGGCTACGCCGTGTTCACGATCATGTTCGTCATCTGGCTCGTGGCGAGCCTCAGCACGATCTTCCTCGAGGTCGGCGGCAACCAGAAGCTCGAGGCCGCCGGCGTGACGCAGTCCGTCAGCGCGAGCACGCCAGGTGGTAATGCCGAGGGCAAGGAGGTCAGGTACGGCCCGATCGCCTCCGGACTGTGGGCCGCATCCACCACGGGTACATCCAACGGCTCGGTCAACTCCATGCACGACAGCTATACGGCCGCCGGCGGCATGGTGCCCCTGGTGCACATGAAGCTCGGGGAGGTGAGTCCGGGCGGCGTCGGGGTCGGCCTCAACGGCCTGCTGATCCTCGTGATCCTCTCGGTCTTCATCGCCGGGCTCATGGTGGGGCGAACGCCCGAATACTTAGGCAAGAAGATCCAGGCGGCCGAGGTGAAGCTCGTCGCGATCTACATCCTGGCGATGCCCGCCGTCTTGCTGATCTTCGTCGCCATCTCGACGTTCGTGAGATCGGTGAGCGACGTCTCGTTACTCAATCCAGGGGCGCACGGCTTCACCGAGCTCGTTTACGCCTTTACGTCGGCGAGCAACAACAACGGGTCCGCATTCGCGGGCATCACTGCGAACACGGCGTGGATGAATACGGCCCTTGCCGTGTGCATGCTGGTCGGGCGCTTCTTCCTCATCATCCCGACCCTCGCTATCGCGGGCTCGTTGGCCCGGAAGCGCACCGTGCCGCCATCGGCCGGCACGTTCCCGACGCACACGCCACTGTTCGTCGTACTCGTGCTCGGCGTCGTGCTGATCGTCGCCGCCCTGACCTTCCTTCCCGTCCTTTCGCTCGGACCCATCGTCGAGCAACTGAGTATCTGATTCGAGGAGCTTCCGTTCATGTCCCGTGAGACCAAGCTGGTGGAGCCCCAGATCCTCCGGCGCGCGATCGTCGACAGCTTCATCAAGCTGAACCCGCGGACGCTCATGCGCAACCCCGTCATGTTCGTCGTCGGCGTGGGCTCGGTCTTGACGACGTTCATCTTCTTCCGCGACCTGCGGAGCTCGTCGGCAGCGGAGAACGTCTTCGCGGGTCTCGTCGCCCTCTTCTTGTGGTTCACCGTGCTTTTCGCGAACTTCGCCGAGGCGGTAGCCGAAGGACGAGGAAAGGCGCAGGCCGACACGCTCCGCAAGACGCGGTCCGAGACCGTCGCTCACCGCCGGCGACCCGACGGGACGCTCGAAGATCTCCCGAGCACGGCGCTCGGCGTCGGCGACGAGGTGGTCGTGAGCGCGGGTGAGGTCATTCCCAGCGACGGTGACGTCATCGAGGGCATCGCGAGCGTCGACGAGTCGGCGATCACGGGCGAGTCGGCCCCGGTGATCCGCGAGTCGGGTGGCGACCGTTCCGCGGTCACCGGTGGCACACGCGTGTTGTCCGACGAGATCGTCGTGCGCATCACGGTCCGTCCCGGCGAGACCTTCCTCGACCGGATGATCGCTCTGGTCGAGGGATCTGTGCGCCAGAAGACACCCAACGAGATCGCGCTCAACATCCTGCTCGCCGGCCTCACGATCATCTTCCTGCTGGCGACGGTGACGCTCCAACCCTTCGCGATGTTCGCCAACGCCGAGCAGACCGTCATCATCCTCGTCGCCCTCCTGGTCTGCCTCATTCCGACGACCATCGGCGCGTTGCTCTCGGCTATCGGCATCGCGGGCCTGGACCGGCTCGTGCGGCGCAACGTGCTCGCCATGAGCGGCCGGGCAGTCGAGGCGGCGGGCGACTGCGCCACGCTGCTACTCGACAAGACGGGGACGATCACGTTCGGGAACCGCGAGGCCGATGCCTTCATCCCCGCCAACGGCGTGAGTGAGCAAGAGTTCGCCGACGCCGCCCAGCTCTCGAGCCTCGCCGACGAGACCCCCGAAGGACGCTCGATCGTCGTGTTCGCAAAGGAGCGCTATGGGTTGCGGGAGCGCGAGCTGATCGGCGCCGAGCTCGTCCCGTTCACGGCGCAGACGCGCATGAGTGGCGTCGACATGGACGGTCGACGGGTACGCAAGGGAGCAGCCGACGCGGTCCGGCGCTGGGTGGAGGAGCTGGGTGGGTCGGTCCCATCGGAGATCGGCGACACCGTGGACTCGATTGCGGCGCAGGGCGGAACGCCGCTGGTCGTTGCTGAAGCCAGGGACGGGAGCGCGGACGTTGGGGCTCAGGGTTCCCCCCGCCCTCCGCGCGCCCTCGGCGTCGTCTACCTCAAGGACATCGTCAAGCCCGGCATCGCGCAACGCTTCGCCGACTTGCGACGCATGGGCATCCGCACGGTGATGATCACGGGCGACAACCCCCGCACCGCC
>DASPXI010000048.1:0-16342 GCA_035637335.1 Acidimicrobiia bacterium | reverse complement strand
GGACCACGGGTTCCACTCGGTGGTAGCCAGGATTGTCGGCGGTCACGAGGCCTCGATCGCGCTGCACGAGGCGTGCGGCTTCGCCCTCGTCGGCACCCAGCGCGAAGTCGGGCGCAAGTTCGGCCGCTGGCTAGACGTCGTAGAAATGCAGAAGATGCTCTAGCGCTGTCGCCGGCGCTTTCAGTCCGCCTTCGTCTCGCCGTCGTCAGCCTGCGACGGGGCCGGGCTCTCCGCAGCGGCGAGCTCGCCCGGTGACCCGCGCTGACCGTTGAGCGTGGGCATCGGAACATCGACCGACGTGTGCTGCTGGTGGGCGACGACCACGCGCTCGTGGTACTCCTGCGCCTGCGCCGCGAACTCCGGCGTGTGGTATTCGGTCCCGTCGACGAGCGGGCCGGGAGTGCCGTCAACGACCGCCTTGATGTCGTCGCCGGTGAGGGTCTTGTTGGTCTCGAGTGCGTGCGTCACCGCGAGCACCTCGAACCTGTTCTCGGCCAGCAACGCCTCGGTGCGCTGCAGTATCGACTCGAGGTTCTCCTCGATGCGCTGCCCGAGGTCACTCTTGAGCAGATCCTTCTCCTTCTCCCCGCCGACGCCCGGCCGGCCGCCGCCGGCGATGCCGACGCGGTGCGTCACACCGTGTGACGTCACCGTCGAGCCCATCCCCCAGAAACCCTCCATGAACGTGGAGATCTGGGTTGCGCTCTCGAGGTCGGCCGACACACCCGACGAGCTGTCGCCGGCGAAGAACATCTTCTCGCCCGCGAGCGACGCCAGGCTCACCATCACGTCGGCTTCGTATTCGGACCTCCACTGGGTGAAGAGGTCGTCCGGTTTGATCGAGCTGACCATGCCGAGGTACGTGCCGCCCTTCTCGATCGTCGCGATGTCGATGACGAGGTGATGGCGCGCCCGATACGCGACGACGGCGTGGCACGCCTCGTGGAGCGCGGTCGCATGCCGCTCCCGCTCGATGTACTCGACATCCTCGGGGGGTCCGAGGTCCTTCAGCTGCTTCGCCTCCACGACATCCCGCCAGGTGATCTCGTCGCGCCCGTTCCGCAGGGCGACGATGAGCGCCTCGTTGACGAGGTCCTTGATCGTGGCGCCGGTCGCGTACGGCGTGATCGTGGCGAGCTTGTCGATGTCCTCGGCGGTGAGCTGGTGCTGCACTTTCTCGAAGTAGCCCTCGTATGTGCGAACGCGCCCCGCCTTCGACGGGTAGCCGACCTTGTAGATGCGGTCGATGCGACCCGGCCGGAGCAACGCCTCGTCGAGGGCCTGGGGCATGTTCGTCGCCATCATCACGAGGATGCGGTACTTCGGCGGCGGCTTCGGTCGCATGCCCAGCGCCCGCCGTGCGATCCGGTTCAGGAAACCACGCGGCTTCTTCAGCCCGGACAGCTCCGTGAGCAGTGCCTGCAGCGTGCCCATCCCGCCTCCACCGCCACCCATGCCCATGCCCATGATCTGCCGGTCGCGCCGGCGGCGAGGCGGGTCGTCGAGCGCGCTGTTGAGCGCGGAGCGCATGAGCAGCGATGTGGACGGCTCCGAGAGGTACGACATGCAGTTGCACGAGGGGGTGGCCGACCACGGGCCCGGCGCCTCCTGCGCCCGCGCCGGGCCGCCCCACGGGCCGGGCATGAGCTGGCCGCGGTTGCCGAGCGAGTCCGCCTCGTCGAAGAAGACGATGACGCCGCCGTACCGCAACGCCAGCCGGCGCAGCTTGCGGAAGAGACCCTTGACCTTGAGAACCCCGACACCCATGAACATGTTGATGAACGCGCCGGGATCGACGAACACGTAGGGCTTGCCGGTCTCACCCGCTACCGCCTCGGCCATGAGCGTCTTTCCCGTGCCGGGCGGGCCCCACAGCAGGATCCCGCCGGGCACGTAGCCACCCTTCTGCTCGATGGCCTCCGGGTCCTCGAGGAAGACCATGTTCTCCCGGACCCGCGCGAGGACGTTGTCCTGGCCCCAGACGTCCGAGAACCGTGTCTTGATGTCGTCGGGGTAGTAGACGTCGACCCCACCCCGTGTGAGGAGCCAGAACAGCGCACCGAACTCGATGATGATGAACAGCGCGCCGAACATCAGCTGGAAGACGAACGGCAGCGCGTCGACGATCCGCCGAGGCAGCTCGATCAGTGCGAGGGCCGGCGACGTGTCGAAGATGGCGCCGAGCACGATCGAGAGGATGACGAGGAAGACGACGATCTTCAGCAGCCTCGCCAAGCGGTATCGGGTCCAGTCGCTCATGCGGGCCGAGCGACGGTTGAACCCACCGAACACCCGGTTGGTCCAGAAGCGGTGGTAACGGGCCCAGTGCTCGCTGATCAGATAGTGGACCTGGCGCACGAGCTCGATGCCGCCGAGCACGAAGAGCCACCACTTCGCGCGGACCTCGTCGATGACGGCGTCGTTGAAGGGCAGCAGCGGGTTGTCCGCCATGTCGGCCCAGACGAAGAACCAGTACAGCGCGGTCAGGAGCAGGAGGTACTTGATCCGGTCCCAGAACGCGAGCGGCTTGCGCGTCGCTCGATCGTCGTCGCGAGGACGGCTGGTGAACTGCGGGCCCTGGCGGGGGGTGACGGTCGGCGTCATGTCATCGTTCCTTCACGGTCCAGGAATCCATGACCGTGTCGATCGTGCTCTTCTCGCGTTCATAGCACTTGGCGCTGCAACTGATGAACAGCAAGTGCAGCTCCTTCGTGTCGGCGTCGACGATGCTCACCTGATCGAACGTCACGAAGTCCCGGCTCTCGGGTGGCTGGAGGCTGAACGTGAACCGCAGCCCGCGGAACCCGCCTGACTGCGTGAACTCGTCCACACGCAGGACCTCGACCTCACCGCCCTGCTGGGCGATCGTGTCGACCGGCACCACGAGGTTGCGCATGGCCTCGAGCGAGAACTGGGTGCGCTCGTCGGGGTCGAGCTCGCGCACTCGCGCCAGTCCGAACGGCTTGCTGGTGACCAGCTGGTCGTAGTGCTTCAGGCTCGGCTTCGAGCTCGCGTCGAAGGCGACCGTCCAACTCGTTTCGCGGAGCACCTGCTCCCGGGCGGGCGACAGGTTGCGAGTCTTGATGAACTCGCTTTCGTCGTAGACCTTCCAGCCGTCCGGGACCTTGAAGTACGTGCCCGTGCCGTCGCCACTGTTCTTCAAGTAGCGGTAGCCGGAGTCCGTGCACGCCGAGAGGAGCAGCGCCACCGCGACGGCGACGCAGGCTGCAGCCAGCCAGCGCGCCGTACGGCGAGCCCTCCGGGGAACGGCCATATCGCCCACAAGTATCGTTCGGATCCCGGCCTGGCGGTACTTGGGTTCGCGGCGCCGCCCGCTGCCTAGGGATACGGAGTGTGACGCCGCCGCGGATGGGGAAGCGGGCGCGAATCGGCCCGCCCTCGGAGGCGGGCCACATGCGCCGGTCGCACGAGTGGTGGGCCGGGCTGGATTCGAACCAGCGTAGCTTTCGCAGCAGTTTTACAGACTGCCCCCTTTGGCCACTCGGGTACCGACCCGGGCCGCTTACGATATCAGCCGCCTCCGATTTCCCCGGGAGGTCACTATGCCGACATTCGATGTCGTATCGGAAGTCGACCGGCAAGAGGTGCGCAACGCCGTCGACCAAGCGCGCCGAGAGGTCGCGACCCGATTCGACTTCAAGGACACGAATAGCAGCATCGAGCTCGGTGACAAGTCGATCGAGCTGCACACCGCCAGCGAAGACCGGCTGCGCGCGCTCACGCAAGTGCTCGAGGAGAAGCTCGTGCGACGCAAGGTGTCGCTGAAGGCGCTTTCATACGGCCGCGTCGAGGACGCCGCCAAGGGCACGGTCCGTCAGACCGCGACGCTCAACGTCGGTATCTCCGACGAGAAGGCCCGTGAGATCGGCAAGTTCATCAAGGGCCTCGGCCTAAAAGGCGTCTCCCACCAGGTGCAGGGACAGCAACTGCGCGTGAGCGGCAAGAAGAAGGACGACTTGCAGACGGCGATTCAGAAGCTGCGTGAATCAGACTTCGGAATCCCGCTGCAGTTCACCAACTTCCGGGACTAGCTCTCTTCCGGGACCCGGGAGACGCGGCTGGACGCCGCAAGGGAGCCGATGCCGGGCCGTCGGCGAGCGGCGAGTTTGACGAATCGGGCTTCGCCGCAGGCGAAAGGCCGATGAGGACACTGTTCGAGTCCGCCGCCGATGAGTCCGGCGTCGGCTCCCAACAATGCGGGCGGCGCCGGGTTCCGTCCCGCCACGCACAACGGCCGGCCCTGGGGTGGGCAGAGCCGGCCGTGTGCGTTGGGCGGGAGGGCAGATCAGACGGCGTGCGTGCGATCGAACTCCCGGAGCCTGGCGATGCGCTCCTCGGTAGGCGGGTGGGTAGAGAACAGCCTGGCGAAGTTCACCTGGCGCCCGGTGAGGGGGTTGATGATGTAGGCCGTGGCCTCGGCCGGGTTCACGTCCATGGGGACGCGCTTGGCGGTGGCCTCGATCTTTTGGAGAGCGCGGGCGAGGGGCTCGCCTTCGCCGATCAGATGCGCACCCGATGCGTCGGCCTGGTACTCGCGGGAGCGGGTCAGCGCCAGCTGCAGCAACCCGGCAGCCAACGGGGCGAGGATTGCCAACGCGAGGAGGCCGAAAATGTTGCCGCCCTCGTCGTCCCCACCTCCGCCGAAGATGGCGCCGAACATCGCGAGGCGGGCGATCAAGGTGATCGCCAGCGCAATCGCGGCAGCCACCGACCCGATCAGGATGTCGCGGTTGCGCACGTGCGACATCTCGTGGGCGAGCACGCCGCGCAGCTCGTCGTCGTCGAGCACCCCGAGGATGCCCTGCGTGACCGCCACGACCGCGTGCTTGGGGCCGCGGCCGGTGGCGAACGCGTTGGGCTGCGGCTCGGGTGAGATGTAGATCCTCGGCGTCGGGATCCCGTCCTTCTGGGCGAGCTCTTCGACGATCGCGTAGAGGCGGGGGGCCTCCTCACGGCTGACGGGCTTCGCCCGGGCCGCGGCGACGGCGATCTTGTCGCTGAACCAGTACGACCCGCCGACGAAGACGAGGCCGAGCACCAGACCGATGATCAGGCCACCCTGGCCGAACAGGCCGCCGATGCCGATGAACAGCGCGCCGAGGAAGGCCAGGAGGACGGTGGTCTTGAGCGTATTCGTGAATGCGCTTCGCATTCTCACATCACCTCTTACCGTCCCAACGCTTCCGCCGGGTCCGGCGTTCCCTCGCATCGTATGGCTTCCGTGAACGCTTCCGCGCGCGGCTACCTCCACACGATCAGCAGCACGAGCCCGGTCGTCACGACGGTGGCGGAGGCCAGCCGGGCCCGGCCCAGCCGCTTGTGGAGGAACAGCCAGCCGGCACCGGCCCCGAGCACCACCGAGGATTCGCGCAGGGCGGCGACGTAGCCGACCGGCGCCAGCCGCGCCCCGGCCAGGACCATCGAATAGGCGAGCGTCGAGCAAACGCCGCCGACGAGGTAACGGCGCCACTCCCGGCGGAGGGCAGGTCCGATCCGGGCCGTCGACCGCGAGGCGAGCATGGCGACAGTGAGCGCGAGGCCCGCGCCGAGTGTGATGGCGATCCCGTAGCCGAAGCCCGAGGAGCGGCGGGCACCGGCTGCGTCGAGGGTCGTGTACACGCCGATCGTGGCGGCGGTGAGCCCCGCCCACAGCAGCGCAATCCGGCCCACCTGGGGACGGACCAGAGACGCGAGGCCGCCCACGACGATGGCGATGGCGAGCCACGCGAGGGGGGGCAGGGAGTCGGCGAGGAAGAGGACGCCGCCGATCGCGGCGAGGAGCGCGCCCGCGCCGCGGGCGAGGGGGTACGCGAACGAGAAGTCGCCGTGCTTGTAGGCGCGGGTGAGCGCGACCACGTAGAGCACGTGGACGAGGCTCGAACACGCAAGGAACGGCAGCGTCGACGCGCCCGGCACGCCGACGAGCGGCAGGAGCGGCAAAAAGAGGAGCCCGCCGACGAGGAACTGCCCCCACGCCGCGAGCAGCCGGTCGGCGCTGGTCTTGACGAGCAGGTTCCACGCCGCGTGGAGGGCCGCCGAGCCCAGCGCCAGGAACGTTGCCGCGACCACGTCGCTTCAGTCGTAGTAACCGGAGTGGAAGTAGATGCAGGGGATGCCCTCGGCCCGGAACATCTCGACGTTGCGGCGGTCGTCCTCGACCGCGAGCTTCAGGTCGAAGCCGTAGCGGCGGAGGTCCTCGACCGCTAGCTGCTTGAAGTCGCGCGACACGTCGTAGTCACCCCACGGGCGCATCACGAGCACGTCCCAACGGATCTGGTACCGCTCGAGCCAGGCCTCGGTCAGGTGGTGGACGCGCTCGGGCCGCGCCGTGAGCAACACGATGGCCAGGGACGAGTCGAGCAGGTCGAGGAGCACCTTGACCTCCTCGATGACAGGGTCGTCACCGCAGGCGTCGAAGAACGCGCGCCAGTCCCGGCGCGGCGCTTCGAGATAGTGCTGGCGGCTTGCGGCATCGGACAGCACCCCGTCGAGGTCGATGATGACAGCGGGGCCGGGCGGAACCGGTCCGTCGCGCCACGTCCAGTGCTCGGGGTAGGAGCGGGTCACTCCTCCTCGTCGCCGCCTTGGGCGGAGAGGTAACGGTCCTTGATCCCCTGGACCACGGTCGGATCGGCGAGCGTGGTCGTGTCGCCGAGCTGTTCGTCCTCGGCCACGTTGCGCAGGAGCCGCCGCATGATTTTGCCCGAGCGCGTCTTCGGCAGCTCCTCGGTGAACAGCACCGTCTTCGGCCGGGCGATGGGACCGATCGTCGTGGCCACGTGGTCACGCAGCTCGGCCGCGAGCTCGTCGCTTGGCTCGTTGCCCGCGCGCAGGATGACGAACGCGCTGATCGACTGGCCGGTCGTCGCGTCGGTCCGGCCGATCACCGCAGCTTCGGCGACCATCGTGTTCCCGACCAGCGCGTGCTCGACTTCCGCCGTCGAGATGTTGTGCCCCGAGACGAGCATCACGTCGTCGACGCGGCCGAGCAGCCAGTAGTAGCCCTCTTCGTCGCGCTTGGCGCCATCGCCGGCGAAGTACTTCCCCGGGAACCGGCTCCAGTACGTCTCGCTGTAGCGCTCCGGGTCCCCCCAGATGCCGCGCAACATCGCCGGCCACGGCCGCGTCACGACGAGATAACCACCACCGGGGATCGGCACCGATTCGCCGCGGTCGTCGACGACGTCAGCGCCGATGCCGGGAAGCGGAAACGTCGCGCTGCCGGGCTTGAGCGTGGTGGCGCCGGGCAGCGGGCTGATGAGGATCGAGCCGGTCTCGGTCTGCCACCACGTGTCGACGACGGGGCACCTTCCGCCGCCGATGTGTTGCCAGTACCAGACCCACGCCTCGGGGTTGATCGGTTCGCCACGGTGCCGAGAAGCCGCAGCGACGACAGGTCGTGCTTCTCCGGGTACTCCGTCCCCCACTTCATGAAGCTGCGGATGGCGGTCGGCGCGGTGTAGAGGATCGTCACGCCATACCGCTCGACGATCGACCAAGCCGGTCCTTGTCAGGAAAGTCGGGCGTGCCTTCGTACATCACGCTCGTGGTGCGGTTGGCGAGCGGCGCGTAGACGATGTACGAGTGGCCGGTCACCCAGCCGACGTCGGCCGCGCACCAGTACACGTCGGTGTCCTGCTTGATGTCGAAGATGTTCAGGTGCGTCCACGCGATCTGCGTGAGGTAGCCGCCGGTGGTGTGCATGATCCCCTTGGGCTTGGCGGTCGTGCCGCTCGTGTAGAGGAGATAGAGAAGGTCCTCGGAGTCCATTGGCTCGGGCGGGCACTCGGCGGGCTGGCCGGAGACGACGTCGTCCCACCAGAGGTCGCGGCCGTCCTGCATGGGGACGTCCTGACCGGTGCGCCGCACCACGAGACACCGCTCGATCGACGGCGTCTCCGCCATGGCGGTGTCGGCGCTCTGCTTGAGCGGCACGACCTGGCCCCGCCGCCAGGCGCCGTCGGCAGTGATCAGGAGTCGCGCCTCGGCGTCGTTGATGCGATCACGCAGGGCGTCGGAGGAAAAGCCGCCGAAGACGACCGAGTGCGGTGCCCCGATGCGCGCGCACGCGAGCATCGCGATCGGCAGCTCGGGGACCATGCCCAGGTAGATGTTGACGCGGTCGCCCTTCTGGATGCCGAGCGACTTGAGCACATTCGCGACCCGCTGCACGTCGTCGAGGAGCTGCGCGTACGTGATCGTGCGCGCGTCACCCGGCTCACCTTCCCCGTAGTACGCGACCTGGTCGCCGTGGCCGGCGGCGACGTGCCGGTCGAGGCAGTTCGCGCTCACGTTCAGCGTGCCGCCCACGAACCACTTGGCGAACGGCAGGTCCCACTCGAGGATGGTGTTCCACTCATCGATCCAGTCGACGAGGTCGGCGGCTTGCCGGGCCCAGAAACCTTCGAAGTCGCGCTCGGCTTCGTCGTAGATCTCGGCGTCGACGATGCGCGCCGTCTTCTTGAACTCCCGCGGCGGGGGAAATGTACGGCCTTCGGCGAGCAGGGCCTCGATGGTGGCTTCCGACATCGTCCCCCCTTGCGCTGTCATCAACTGCCCGGCTGCGGCGTCAGGCTACCGTCCAACCGGTGAACCGCACCGACCGGCTGTACGCGATCGCCGAGGTGCTGCGGGCGACCGCGCCACGGGCGCGCACGTCACACGAGCTCGCCGAGCGCTTCGAGGTGAGTGCGCGCACGATCGAGCGTGACATCTCCGCGCTCCAGCAGTCCGGCGTGCCCATCTGGGCGACTCCCGGTCCCGGTGGCGGGTACTCGGTCGACCCCGAGATGACGCTGCCGCCGCTCAACTTCACGGCCGACGAGGCCACCGCGATCGCGGTCGCGCTCGCGGCGAGCGGACCGATCCCGTTCGGCGACTCGGCTCGGGCCGCGCTGCGCAAGCTGGTCGCCGCCATGTCGACGGCGAGCCGCGAGGGGGCACGCGAGCTCGTCGGGCGCATCCACCTCCTCCAGCAGCGCGGCCAGCTCGAGGCCACCCCCGTGGTGCGGGCGGTGGAGACCGCGGTCACGCAGCGCAAGGTGCTCGAGCTCGATTACGTCGACCGGAGCGGCCAGCACACCGACCATCGCCTGGTCGAGCCGTACGGCCTGGCCGGCGGGCAGGACCACTGGTACCTGATGGCTTGGTGCCGGATGCGCGATGGAGGCCGGACCTTCCGCCTCGACCGCATCCACGGCGCCCGCGTCACCGACGAGACGGCGACGGAGCGGCAGCTGCACGAGGTCGCCGGCGACATCACAGCCTTCGCCCGGGAGACCAGCCTCGACGAGTGAGACGCGGGTCACGTCGCGTCGGCTCGAAATCCCGACAGGGGGTTGTCGCCACGCCCGCGGATCCTGTCCATGTCATCGCAGAGCACACGAGACAGGAGGAAGCGAAATGGGCGCTCCCGTGGTGTGGTTCGAGGTCGCCGGGCGCGACTTCGACAGCCTTTCGAAGTTCTACAGCGAGCTCTTCCACTGGAAGGTCAATGCCGACAATCCGGTCGGCTACGGCATGGTCGATACCAGTGCCGACGGCGGGATCCCGGGTGGGATCTTCGCCGGCGGCGACGCGGAGTACGTGTCGTTCTACGTGCAGGTGCCTGACCTCGAAGCCCGGCTGAAGCAAGCCGAGAAGCTCGGGGCCAAGGTGGTCCAGCCGCCGACACCCACGACTCCGGACGGCCCGACGATCGCGATGATCTCCGACCCCGAAGGGCACCGCATCGGCGTCCTCCAGGAACCGAGCTGAGCGACGAGCCGGCGCGCGGCTTCCCCCCGCCGCGCGCCGGCCTCGGGCAGTACGGTGCGCGGATGGAGCAGTGGCGCGTCGGTCGCTCGCTCATCACCCGCGTCCCCGACGAGAACTTCGAGCTCGTCGTGTCGCAGGACGACGCGACAACCTCGGTGCTGCTCTCGCAGGCCTCTTGGCTGGTGCCCCAGTTCCTAACCGCCGACGGCCAATTGCGGATCGGAACGTCGGCACTCGCCATCGAAACGCCCGGCGCCCGCATCGTGGTGGACCCTTGGCTCGCCTTTGACGATCCCGACCGGAAGACGCCCGACGCTCGCGCCCGCATGGAGCGGCTGCTTGCCGGCCTGACCGATGCGGGGTTCGAGCCCGAGTCGGTCGATGTCGTCGTGAACACGCACATCGACGGCGTGGGCGCGAACACGCGCCCGGCCGCCGGCGGCACGGATGTGCCCACGTTCCCGAACGCGCGCTACGTGATCGCGCCAGAGGAGATCGCGGCGCTTCAAGCCGGGCGGTTCCCCGGGGCCGAGCCGCTCGGCGTGCTGTGCGACGAAGGGCTCGTCGACGAGCCCGACGGGCAGATCGCCGTCGATGTGCGGGTCGAGCCCGGCCCCGGGCACTCGCCTGGGCATCAGTTCGTGCGTATCGAGTCCGATGGCGGTGGTGCCGTGATCGTCGGACATTTGTTTCTTCATCCCGCGCAGGTCTTCGCCCCCGAGCCGCGCGCCGCTCTCGACGAGAACATCTCGCTCGCAGCCGAGACGCGGCGCGCGCTCCTGGCGCGCGCGGCCGAAGAACAGACGCTCGTCATCGGTCCGCTGTGGGCATCGCCCGGCGCGGGCACGATCGTGCCCGCCGATGAGCCAGGACGGTGGCGGTTGGAGGTTGCGAGCTAGGCCCTGCGCTCGGCGCCCTTCCCGAACACGAACACTGTGTGGGCGCCGAGGCCTGATGGGTCGGTGAGGGCGGCGGCTTCACTGACCCGGCTGCGCGCGGCCACGGCGTCGAGGTCGCCGATCGCGGCACGGTCGCGCCACACGCCGCGGGCGTCGCTTACGAGATCGTCGATTCCCAGTGCGCCGAGCCACTGCGCCTGGATCCTCTGCTCGAGCAGCCGGAAGCCGGTACGGCGAGCGTGGGTGACGAGGTGCTCGATGGGCACGTCGCACGTGATGTCCTGCGCGCCGGGATCGGCGAGCGGCAACCCGCCACGCTGGTGGCCGCGGTAGGTGCGCAGCCACTGCTCCTGCCCACGCGCGGCGAGCGAGGCCGCCTTGTCGGCGAAGTCGATGACGACGAGGAAGCCGCGCCGCAGCACGTGCCCGCACGATGCGAGCCAGTCGACGGTGGCGGTGGGCACTGGGAGGCGCGCACGCTCGGGGATCGTGGCACCGGCGGCGACGTCGTCAGCAGCGGCGGCGACGTCGGGCGCGGCCGGCACCCGGACCTCGACGAAGCCGGCGCCATCGAGACCGACCCGGATCTCGGTCCAGTGGTCGCCGGCGCGTTCGACGATCCGGAACGGGAGATTGTCGAGCAACTCGTTGGCGAGCACGACGCCGTCCGGGATCTCGAGCGCCGGCAGCTCGGGCAGCGCCGTCGCGAGGGGACCGACGCCCGTGACCGGGCGCGGCGCTTCGTCGGTCAGAGCTTCGCCCTCGACGCGCACGGCCGGTCCCAGCGCCCGGTCCGCGGGCTCGATGGCGAGGATCTCGCGCTGCGCGGCCCGCAGGGCGGCCGACCGTTCGACGAGCACGTAGCGCAAGGCGCGTGCGCATTCGGGTCGCGCCCTCAGCACGTCCGCCGCGAGGCGTCCGCGCCCCGCGCCGGCGTCGACCACGACGAAAGGGTCGGGACGCCCGAGCTCGACCCACGCGCGATCGAGAAACCGCGCCACGAGCGCGCCGAACAGCGCGCCCACCTCGGGGCTCGTGACGAAGTCACGCCCGGCCCGGCCCGCGCCCCCACCGCGGGCGAAGAACCCGGCCTCTTCGTCGTAGAGAGCGGCATCCATGAAACGGTCGAACGGGATCGGCCCCTCGCGCCGGATGCACTCTGCGATGCGCTCGGCCAGGCCAGCCATGACGCCCGCTACCCGGGAAACGCGCCCTCGCCGATCCGGGCGAACAGCTGGGGGTAGACGCCGATCACGAGGACGACGGCGGCCGACAGCCCGAGCGCGATCGCGAGCGCCGGAGGCGTACGGGCCGGGACTTGCTCGACGCCGGCTTCGGACGGGTCACGGAACCACATCCGTCGGGCGATGCCGGCGTAATAGAAGATCGCGATCACGGAGTTGACCGCGGCGATCACGCCCAGGGTGTAGGCGGCCGCCGTTCCCGCGTTGAAGATGGCGCGGAACATCACGAACTTGGCGAACCAGCCGGCGAGCGGCGGCACCCCGGCGAGCGCGAACAGGAACGCGGACATCAGCAGCGCCAGGACCGGCTCGGTCTGCCCGAGGCCCGAGTACGAGGCAATCTCACCCGAGCGCGTCCGGCGCGCCACCGCGATCACGACCGCGAACGCGCCCAGGTTCATCGCCCCGTAGATCAGCAGGTAGATGACGACCGCCTCGAAGGCGGACCGTGCCGCGTTGCCTTCTGCCGCCACCGCCAAGGGCGCAAGGATGAACCCACCCTGTGCGATCGACGAGTAGGCGAGCAATCGGACGATGTTGGTCTGACGCAGCGCGGTGAGGTTGCCGAGCGTCATCGACCCGGCCGCCAGCGCCCACAGGATCGGCTGCCACGCCTCCTGCGTACGGAAGAACCCGAAGAAGACGAGGCTCAGGATCGCGACGAAACCACCGGCCTTCGACGCCACGGACAGGAACGCCGTCACCGGCGTCGGCGATCCCTCGTATGTGTCCGGCGCCCAGAAATGGAAGGGGACAGCGCTGATCTTGAAGGCGAACCCGACCAGCGTGAGGAAGATCGCCACCGCGAACAGCGGCGGAATGTCGACGCCGCGGGCGTACTCGCCGATGTCGCGGAGCAGAGTGGACCCCGACAAGCCGAAGATCAACGACATGCCGTACAGCATCACGGCTGACGACAAGACACCGAACAGGTAGTACTTGATGGCGGCCTCGTTCGACTTGGTGTCGTGCTTTCTCCAGCCGGCGAGCACGTACGTCGGCACCGAGATCAGCTCGAGGGCGACGAAGATCGAGATGAGATCGCGTGCCGACGCCATCACGATCATCCCGAGTACCGAGCTCAGCAGCAGGAAGTAGTACTCGCCCTGGTAGTAGTCGCCCTCACCGATGTAATCGACCGAGACGAGCAACGTGATGTACGCGACCAGGAGGAAGAACCCTTTGAGCGCGAGCGCGTAGTTGTCCACCACGAACGCGCCACCGAAGAGCGACCGTGTAGTGCCGTCGATGGCGAGGGTGAGGACCGGCACGAGAGATGCCAGCACCCCGATCGTCGCCAAACGTGACGTCTGGAATCGCTCGCGGTCGCTGAAGAAGAAGTCGGCGACGAGGACGACGACGATGGTCCCGGTGAGGATCAGCTCGGGCGCGAGCGCGTGGTAGTCGAATCGCGGGGTCACGGGATCGTGGGCGTCATAGACGAAATCATCCGATGACCTTGGCGACGCTCTGGGCGAGACCGGACACGGCAGGGTCGGTGATGCGGAAAATGAAGTTGGGGTAGATACCCAGCGCCACGATCAGAAGCAGGAGCGGCGTCCACGCGAACCACTCGGGCCAGTGCACGTCGTGCACGTGCAGGTTCTGGAACTGCGCCTTCACGGTCCCGAACGCCACCCGCTGGAACATGTAGAGCAGGTATCCGGCGGCGAGCACGGTCCCGACGGCAGAGACGACCATGTAGACGCGGAATGTGATCTCCGAGATGCCGGCGGCGGGGTTGTAGGCGGAGAGGATCGACGGGAACTCGCCCCAGAACCCGGCCAGGCCGGGTAATCCCAGCGACGCCATGACGCAGAATCCCAGGATCCAGGCGAGCCTCGGCACCTGGACGAGCATCCCGCCGAGGCTGCTGATCTCGCGGGTCTCGTAGCGCTCCTGCACCGAGCCGGCGAGGAAGAACAGCATCCCGGTGATGAGGCCGTGGGCGACCATCCCGAAGATGGCGGCGTTGATGCCGAAGTTGGTGAGTGTCGCAATGCCGAGCATGATGAAACCCATGTGCGACACGGACGAGAACGCGATCAACCGTTTCATGTCGCGCTGCGCGAGACAGCACAGCGCGCCGTAGATGATCCCGATCACCGCCAGCAGCCCGATCCATGGCGCCCAGTCACGCGCCGCCTGGGGCAGGATCGGCAGCGCGATCCGGATGAAGCCGTACGACCCGAGCTTCAGGAGGATGGCCGCCAGGAGCACCGAGCCCACCGTCGGTGCCTCGGTGTGCGCGTCGGGTAGCCAGGTGTGGAACGGGAACATCGGCACCTTGATCGCGAACCCGAGGAACAGGCCGACGAAGACCAGGTTCTGCGTGCTGGCCGCGAGCCCGGCCCCGCCCTGTGCCGCGAGGCGGGGTATGTCGAACGTCTGCGGATCGGACAGGAAGAAGAGCGCAAGGAAGCTGAGGAGCATGAGCGCCGAGCCGAACAGAGTGAACAGGAAGAACTTGATCGACGCGTACTCGCGGTTCGGCCCGCCCCACACTCCGATCATGAAGAACATCGGCAGCAGGACGAGCTCGAAGAAGATGAAGAAGAGAATGAGGTCCTGGGCACAGAACGTGCCGTTCATGCCCGTCTCGAGCAGCAGGATGAGCGCGAGGAACGCCTTCGGAGTGTGCGGCTCCGGGAAATGGTCCCACGAGTAGATGACGCACATCACCGTGATGACCATGGTCAGGAGCAGGAGCGGCAGCGCGATCCCGTCGATGCCCATGTGGTACCGACTGTTGATCACGTCGATCCAAGACTTGTTGACGTCGTACTGGAGCGCCCCCCTCATGTCGAAGTCGAAGCGCGCCAGCAGCGCGATGCCGACGGCCAGCGTCGCCAGCGTCGTCAGAAGCGCGGTCATTTTGAGCGCGAGCTCCTGCGCGCTGGGGATGAAGAGGACGATCGCCATGCCCACCGACGGCAGGAACACCGCCAGGGTCAGTCCCCACGAGTCGAACCAGTCCAAGGTCCCTCTCCTGTTCCTTTCCTGCTAGTAGACGATCCAGAGCGCGAGGCTCAGGGCAGCAACGGCAGCGAACAGCGTGAGCGCGTAGCGCTGCACGCGCCCGGACTGCACGTACCGCAGCAGTCCACCGGTGTCGCCGGCGGTCTCGGCCAGCCCGTTGACGGCGCCGTCGACGACCCGCTGATCGATGACGTCGTAGACGGCTCGCGCCGCGCGCGCGGTCGACCGGGCGACGCCGTTGACGACGCCGTCGATGACGTGCTGATCGAACCAGTACGTGCCCTGGGCGATCGGGCCCCTGATCCCCGCCACGATGACCTTCTCGTAGAGGTCGTCGAGGTAGAGCTTGTTCTCCAGGAACCGGTACCCCGCGCGGGCCAACGCGTTCCGCTCCGTGAAGCCGCGGAACGGCCCCAGCTCCTCGCGCTGGAACCACAGGTACGCAGCGATCCCGATGGCGATGACCGCCACCGACACGGACACCACCGCCTTGACCACCTCGAAGTCGGCAGTCGTCAGGGATGGCAGCGCGACACCGGCCTCGAACCAGTCCTTGAACTTCTCGATGCCCATCGCCCCCGCGTTCGTGAACCCCGCCAGCACCGACAGCCCCGCCAGCACGATGAGGGGAACGGTGAGGGTGGGTGGCGATTCGTGCGGCTCGCCATGCCCGCGGTACTCGCCGAAGAACGTCAGGTACACGCAGCGGGTCATGTACGCGGCGGTGAGGAACGCCCCGACGAGCCCCACGTACAAGAAGACGTCGAAGCCGGTCCGACCGGCAGTTGTGAGGATCTCGTCCTTGGACCAGAACCCGGCGAGCGGGAAGATCCCGGCGAGCGCGAGCGACCCGATGACGAACGTCACGAACGTGATCGGCATGTACTTGCGCAGTCCACCCATGTCGCTCTTCATGTCGAAGCTGTGGTGGGAGCCGGAGTGGCTGACGGACCCGGCGCCGAGGAACAGCAGCGCCTTGAAGAACGCGTGCGTGAACAAATGGAAGATCGCCGCCACCCAGGCGCCGATCCCCAGCGCCATCACCATGTAGCCGATCTGGCTGATCGTCGAATATGCGAGCACCTTCTTGATGTCGCGTTGCACGAACGCGAGGGCCGCTCCGACGAGGATCGTGATGCCGCCGATGAACGCCATGGCGTTCAAGCCGCCGTCGCCGATGGAGAACCCGTTGAACATGACGGGATAGAGACGGGCGCCGAGGTACACGCCGGCGACCACCATGGTGGCGGCGTGGATGAGCGCCGAGACCGGCGTCGGGCCGGCCATGGCGTCGGGGAGCCAGGTGTGGAGCGGGAACTGGCCGCTCTTGCCGATGATCCCGATCAGCACACACGTCGCCGCCACGACCAGCAGCGTGTGGCTGATGCCGCCGTCGAGCACCTCGGCGTTGGTCGCGGCGATGTCGAACGTCCCGGCAGCGAA
>DASPXI010000047.1:0-7728 GCA_035637335.1 Acidimicrobiia bacterium | reverse complement strand
CGCGCTGCTCGGCGACCCCGCGACGTGCCCGCACGGCAATCCCATCCCAGGATCGAAGCACCGGCCCAATACCCGGGGCGCCCAGCCGCTCGCCCGGGCGACGGCGGGCCCGGTACGAGTGGCGCGCATCAGCGAGAAGCTCGAGCTCGACGACGACGCGCTTTCGTTCTTGGCCTCGGCTCAGCTGACCCCCGGATCGGAAGCGGTGGTCGTCGGGCCGGCGCCGGGCGGGGTCGCGGTCAAGAGCGGTGCCGGTGAGCACACGGTCCCGGCGCGCCTGGCCGAGCTCACGTGGGTGTCCCCGGCGTAGCGCTCGTCTCGTACATCGCCGCGAGCCTGCGGTGACGATCGTCCGCACCACCCGCTGAAACAGCACCGCCGCCCCGGGCACGCGCGCCGCCGTGGGCCGAAGATCCGCGACGACGCGATCGGTGAGCTCGCAGCTCGAGCCGCGCGGCACGACCTTGCGCTCGTGCTGCCACATCTGCGCCATGAGGGTCGATGAGCGCTCGACGAATCGCAATCCCGGCCCGCGCTCGACCGTCATCGTCCTTGTCGGCGGCGCCACCGCGGTCGCCACCGCTCGAGCTACGCGCCCGCGGCGACCAGGACGAGCTCGGTGCTGAAGCCGAGGACGACACCCGCCAGGAGACCCCAGACGAGCATCTCCTTGTGGGCCAGCTTGAAGCCGACATTCAAGAGCTGCACGACGACGTAGAGGATCGAGCCCGCGGCCAGCGCGAGGAACGCCATCTCGAGCGTCTCGTTCACCCACGACTGGCCGACGAGCGTGCCCAGGAACGTCGGACCTCCGGCGATGAGGCCCATCACTCCGAGGAAGCCCCAGCTGGGCCGGTCCGCCTCCGCGCACAGGGGACCGACGATCCCGAACCCTTCGGTGGCGTTGTGGAGACCGAAGCCGATGACAAGGAGCAGCGCGAGCTTGATCGCGTCGCTGGCGGCCGACTGCCCGATGGCGAGGCCCTCGGAGAAGTTGTGCAGGCCGATGCCGACGGCGATGAGCAATGCCAGGCGCTTCGGCTCGGACAATCGGTGGACCCGCGATGACAGCCGGATCGACGCCGCCGTCGCGGCGCCGGGGCCGATCGGGCGCTCCGGGGCGCGCGCCGTCAACCGCCGGTCGTAATAGACGAGCCCGACCAGGCCGAGCGCGAACAGCGCGACGAAGAGCGTGCCCTTCCCGATCAGCGTCGCCCACTCGCCGTCCTCGACCGCGTGCTCGACGGGCTCGAACCCGTGGTTGAACACCTCGATGAGCAGGAAGACGAGGATCCCGGCGGCGCCGGCGTTGAGGAACGCCCGCACGGGGAGGGACAGGTTGCGCATCCGCCCAACCGGCAGGCCGAGGTAGATGGTGAAGCCGGCGATGGCGCCGAGCAGAAGGATCTGTGCTCCGGACACGCGTTCCCCTCGAACCGATCGACCTGACAGCTCGTCAGCTAGTTAGGGCAGCCTAACTTGCGTGCCGAAAACGGTCAAGACGGGTCGTGTGGTTCATCCCGGGATCAGCCGCCGGCGACCGCCGGGACGATGCTCACGACCTGGCCCTTGGTCACCGGCGTGTCGAGCGCCTTCAGGAACCGGATGTCCTCGTCCGCCACGAACACGTTCACGAACCGCCGCAGCTGGCCCTGGTCGTCGTACAGGCGCTCGGCGAAGCCCGGATGCCGGGCTTCGAGCTGCTTGAGCACCTCGGCGACCGTCGTCCCGTCGACCTCGACCTCGGCCGCGCCGCCGGACAGCTCGCGCAGCTGTGTGGGGATCCGAACCTTCACCGCCACATTTCCTCCTTTGGCGCCGTCGCAAGCTCCGGCTCTTGCTTCTCCCGTCGCCCTCGCGAGGCTCGGGCTCTGCGGCTGCGGTCGGCAAAGCCGCCGCCGCCGCGGGCGACGGTCAGCAAAGCCGCCATCGCCGCGCTACTCCTCGATCTCGCCGGGCCCGAACGCCTCGTTGAACGCGTCGAGGGTCGGGGCGATCACCGCCGTCGGGCCGACGTGGCCCTCGACGGCGTCGAGCGTCTTGAGCCCGTGGCCCGTGATGTACACCACGACGCGCTCGTCGGGCCGGACGACAGCGTCGCGTGCGAGCCGGGCGAGCGTTGCGATCGTCACCCCGCCCGCCGTCTCGGCGAAGATGCCTTCGGTGCGACCAAGAAGTCGAATGCCTTCGACCACCTCGTCGTCGGTCACGGCCGCGAGCGCACCGCCGGTCTGGCGCACGGCGTCGAGCGCGAAGTAGCCGTCGGCCGGGTTCCCGATCGCCAACGACTTGGCGATCGTGGCCGGCTTCACGGGTCTGATCGTGTCGCTGCGGTCCAAGAAGGCGGTCGCCACCGGCGAGCAGCCTTCGGCCTGCGCGCCCGACACCCGCACGCGCGCCGGCTCGTCGAGCAAGCCGACCCGGTGGAGCTCGTCGAAGCCCTTACGCACTTTTGTGAGGAGCGAGCCGCTGGCGACGGGCACGACGACGTGATCGGGCGTCTCCCAGCCGAGCTGCTCGGTTGTCTCGAATGCCAGCGTCTTCGAGCCCTCTGCGTAGTAGGGGCGCACGTTGACGTTCACGAACGCCCACCGGTGCGTTCCCGCCAGCTCCGCGCACAGACGGTTCACGTCGTCGTAGTTGCCGTCGATGGCGACGACGTTGCCGCCGTAGACGGCGGTGGTCACGACCTTGGCGTGCTCGAGGTCGGCGGGGATGAACACGAAGCTGCGCAATCCCGCGTGCGCGGCGTGGGCTGCCACCGAGTTCGCGAGATTGCCCGTGGAGGCGCAGGCGGCCGTCTTGAACCCGAACTCCAGCGCCTTCGACAGCGCGACAGACGCGACCCGGTCCTTGAACGAGTTCGTCGGGTTGAGCGTGTCGTTCTTCACCCACACCTCGCCCAGCCCGAGCTCTCCTGCCAGCCGGTCGGCGCGCACGAGCGGCGTGAAGCCGGCGCCGAGGTCGACGGCATGGCTGTAGTCGACGGGCAGCAGGTCGGCGTATCGCCAGATCGCCTGGGGGCCGGCCGCGATCTTCTCCCGGCTGATGGCCGAGCGGATCGCGTCGTAGTCGTAGCTCACCTCGAGCGGGCCGAAGCACCACTCGCAGGTGAAGATGGGTGCGACGTCGTACTCGCGGCCGCATTCCCGACATCGAAGGCCCTGCACGTACGACATGCCGATGCTCCTTTTGCGGTTCTCCGTGGGGCGGGGGTCCGCCCCTCTCGACGCGCTCTCGAGTGCGCCTCGAGCGGAGATCCGCTCATCGGCTACTCATCGTTCAGGCATTGGCACCTGACGGCTTATCCGCTGGTTGCCGCGGCTTCACTGGGCCTGTCCCTCAGCCGCTCTTGATGAGCGCGTACGGCCGTTCACGGTAGCAGGCGGTTGCCCCGGCCTTCGAGCCGTTAGGCCGTGCGTAGGCTGCGAGGGTGCGCAGGTCCCGGGAGCCGCGACTCCTCAGCGCGCTGGTCGAGGCCAAGGTGCGCCACGGCCACACCGTCTCAGTGTGCCTGCCGGCGCGTGACGAAGAAGCAACCGTTGGTCGCGTGGTCGGAACCGTGCGACGAGCGCTCATGGAGCGCCTGCCGCTGGTCGACGAGGTCGTCGTGATCGATGACGGCTCGACGGACGCCACGGCCGACATCGCCCGCGCGGAAGGAGCGCACGTCTTGACCGCCGACGAGGTGCTGCCTCACCTCCCGCCGGGCAGCGGCAAGGGCAACGCGCTCTGGAAGTCGCTCTATGTGTCGCAGGGAGACCTCCTGTGTTGGATCGACGCGGACATCCGCAATTTCCGCGCCCATTTCGTGACTCGTCTCCTGGCGCCGTTGCTCAACGATCCCGCGATCGGGATGGTCAAGGGCTACTACCGGCGTCCGCTGCACGGCGAGCCCAGCGGCGGCGGTCGCGTCACCGAGCTGATGGCCCGACCGGTGCTGTCGTACCTGTTCCCGATGTTGACGCGGTTCGTGCAGCCGCTCTCCGGCGAATACGCGGCGCGTCGATCGCTCGTGGAGACGGTGCCCTTCGTGGAAGGGTGGGGGGTCGAGATCGGGTTGCTCCTGGACGTCGTGTTCCGGTTCGGCGTCCAATCCGTCACCCAGGTCGACCTCGGCGTGCGCGAGCACCGCAACCGACCGTTGGAGGAGCTCGGGCCCCAGGCGCTGGCGATACTGGCGACGGTGCTCCGTCGCGCAGGCATCGACGCGTGCGATCCGCCGTTCGTCTCCGAGCTGGTCCGCTACGACGATCAACTGGCGCCGGTGCGCGTCCCGGTCGTGGTGAGCGAGCGCCCGCCGATGATCACCGTCCCCGAGTACTGCGCCAAGTTCGGCCGCGAGCAGACGGCCTGATCAACAACGGTGCGTTCCTGGAGGACGCTCAGCGTCCCTCAGAAGAATTCGAGCTTCGCCGTCTACTTGTCCATCGCAGCGCGGCCCGCTTCGAGGGCGGCTTCCTCGACGAGGAGCGCGGCGCGGGAGAACGCTTCGCCTGCTTGATAGACGCGCTCGGTGAGCGTCAACAGCTGCACGTCGCCGAGCACCGACAGCTCCTCACGCCCCTCGGGTGTCGCCTGCCCGACGATGACCGCGCGCATGGCGGAGCCTTCTTCGGCGGCCCATTCGAGCACGCCGCCGACGACCTTGCCCTCGAAGCTCGTCCGGTCGAGCCGGCCTTCGCCGGTGACCACGAGGTCGGCGTCTTCGAGCGCGCGGTCGAGCCCCGCGGCGCGAGCGACGACGTCGAAGCCGGGCTCGAGGCGGGCACCGATCGCCGTCAGCCCGCCGGCGAGCCCACCGGCCGCGCCGCCTCCTTCGAGGACCGTCACGTCGACGCCGGTGCGGTTGCGGTATTCGTCGGCAAGGCGCGCCAGCCGGCGTGTGAGTAGCGACACCTGGGCCCGCGTCGCGCCCTTCTGCGGCCCGTACACGGTGGCGGCGTCGAGGAACGTGGTCGTCACGTCGCAAGCGACGGTGACGTCGTGACCAGCGAGTGACCAGCCGAGTGCGTCGACGGCGCCGAGCCCGCCGTCGGTCGTCGCGCTGCCGCCGACCCCGACCACCACCTGGCGCGCGCCGGAACGCAGGGCAGCGCCGATGAGCTCTCCTGTCCCCCGCGTGGATGCGCGCAGCGGATCGTTGCGACCGTCCACCAGCGCGAGCCCGCTGGCGCGCGCCATCTCGACGATCGCGGTGCCGTCGGGGAGCAACGCCCACTGCGCCTCGACTGGATCACCGAGGGGGCCGGTCACCCTGACGCTGCGAAGGGAACCACCGCGGGCGGCGACCAGCGCGTCGAGGGTGCCGTCTCCTCCGTCGGCGAGCGGGATGCGGCGCGCCTCGAAGCCGGCCGTTTCGAGGCCGGCCGCCATCGCCTCGGCTGCCTCAGCTGCCGTGAGCGATCCGCGGAACTTGTCAGGAGCCGCTATCGCAAGGGCCACGGTAGATAGATTGCACTGAGTGCTCGAACGCGTGCCCCTCCTCGAGAAGAGCCTCGGCGACTACGCGCCGATCGCAGGGGCAGACGCGGTGGAGCGAATCGAGGCCCTCGCGGCGCCCCTGCGTGGATGTCGTGTGCTGCACATCAACGCCACCGCCTACGGCGGTGGGGTGGCCGAGGTGCTCGCGACGCACGTACCTCTGTTGCGCAGCGTAGGGATCGACGCTGAATGGCAGGTCATCCGAGCGAGTGACGAGTTCTTCGGCATCACCAAGGAAGTCCACAACGCGCTCCAGGGCGCGGAGGTCGACTGGTCGAGTCGCAAACAACGCATATATCTCGAGCACATTCTCGACAACGCCACCCGACTCGAGGGTGAGTGGGACTTTATCGTCACGCACGACCCGCAGCCGCTCGCGCTCCGAAGCTTCGTGCGCGAATCGCCGCTCGGCTCGTCGGACGCGAAGTGGATCTGGCGATGCCACATCGACCTCACCGACGCGAATCGCGGCGTGTGGGAATTCTTCCGGCCCTACGTCCAGATGCACGACGCGTCCATCTGGACGTTGAAGGAGTTCGCCCCTGACTCGCTGTCGATGGACCGAGTCGTCGAGGCCTGGCCGTCCATCGACCCGCTGTCGGTGAAGAACCTCGACCTACCCATGCCGTTCGCCGAGGAGTTGTGCCGGCAGTACGGCGTCGACATGCGGCGTCCGATCGTCTGCCAGGTGAGCCGGTACGACCCGTGGAAAGACCCGGTCGGTGTCATCCAGGCGTTCCGCGTCGTCCGTGAGAAGGTCACCGACGCCCAGCTGCTCCTCGCCGGGTCGATGGCGACCGACGATCCCGAGGGGTTCCGCGTCTGGGAGCGGGTCCAGGAAGAACGGGCGGGAGACCCCGATATCCACACGCTCTCGAACCTGCATCAGGTCGGCAACGTGCAGATCAACGCGTTTCAGCGGTGCGCCGACGTGGCCGTGCAGAAGTCTGTCCGTGAAGGTTTCGGCCTCACGGTCAGTGAGGCGCTGTGGAAGAACCGGCCCGTTGTCGGGGGACGCGCCGGAGGGATCGTGATCCAGATCCGTGATGGCTTCGACGGCTACCTCGTCGGCTCGATCGAGGAGTGCGCCGCCCGCATCATCGATGTGCTCGCCGATCCGGTCGGCGCCGACGCCATGGGCGCACAGGGCCAGGAGCACGTACGCGCCAACTTCTTGGCGACGCGTGAGCTCGAGGACTGGCTTCGTCTCCTCACGGACCTGCGCGAGTGATCATCGCCGCCAATCGAGGGCCGGTCACGTTCGTCCGCGACGAACGAGGCGGGTTCCACGCCCGGCGCGGCGCGGGCGGGCTCGCCGGAACGCTGGGACCCCTGCTCACACACCACCACGACGACCGCGGACCGGTCACGTGGGTCGCAGCGGCCATGGGCGAGGCGGACCGAGCCGCCGCGGCGGCAGGGGCGACCAGGCTCGACGACGTCGACCTCCAGCTGCTCGATCTCGATCCGCGCGAGCACCGTCTGCATTACGACGTCGTGTCCAACGCGACGCTCTGGTTCCTGTACCACGGCCTCTTCGACCTGCCCCGCCGCCCCCGGTTCGATGGCCGGTTCCGAGAGGCGTGGGCGGCGTACGTCGCCGTGAACACCGCGTTCGCCGATCGCGTGGCAGAGGTCGCCGCCCGTGACGACGTCGTGCTCGTGCAGGATTACCACCTCGCGCTCGTGCCGGGCGTCCTGACGTCACGGCGCCCCGACCTGCGGATCGTGCACTTCACGCACACCCCGTTCTGCGGCCCGAACTCGATCCGCGTCTTGCCGGACGACGTGGCCCGCGCGATCTGCGGTTCGATGGCGACGGCGCCGAGCGGCTTCCACACCCGCCGGTGGGCCGACGCGTTCGAGGCGTCGGCGACCACAGTGCTCGGTGCCGAGCATCCGCGCGAGCAGGTGTTCGCCGCCTCGCTCGGGCCCGATCCGAGCGATCTCGACGAGACGGCCCAATCGCCCGAAGGACGGGCCGCCTCCCAGGCGCTCGAGGAGCGCGTCGGCGAACGCAGGCTCGTGCTGCGCAGCGACCGCATCGAGCCCTCGAAGAACATCGTGCGCGGCTTCCTCGCCTACGACCACTTCCTCGAGGAGCACCCCGAGTGGCGCGAGCGCGTCGTATTCGCGGCCAAGCTCAACGCGTCACGCGAGGGGCTGCCCGAGTACCAGGCCTATCGCCAGGAGGTCGAGCAGGCGGCGGCACGCGTCAACGAGCGGTGGGGGCGCGGCGATTGG